>JBBPZS010000079.1:0-58725 GCA_038198605.1 Chthoniobacterales bacterium
CGACTCACACCCTCTTCTTTTCCTTCCTGCGATCGAAGCTTCCCTCCTCACCAGGCTTCACTCTTGCCTGACATTCGCATTTTCCTTAGCGAAGCTCCTTTTGGGCAACACGCCCTATACATTTGACATTGCTCGATGCGGCGAGAGGGTGAGCGATGGCGCGGCCGTTGCGACTGGAATGCGGGCGCGATCTATCATCTATTGGCCCGCGGGAATGAGCGGCGGCGGATTTTCCGCGGCGACGGCGATGGGGAGCAGTTTCTCGCTTTGCTGGAACGTTCCTGTGCGCGCTATGAGGTCTCGCTCCTGGGTTTCGTTCTGATGGAAAATCATTTCATCTGCTGGCGCAGACCCACCGGGGGAATTTGAGCTGTTCGAACGCAATTTCGACTCCGCCCGGCGCGACCACCTCCAGGCTCTGCTCAACCGTCGCCGCCCTTCAGTCCGGGACATCAGCCTTTCAGGATTTCAGCGTGTCAGAGTCTCAGCGTTTTAGAAAAGCCCGGCTGTTTCTTCGAAGCCGTTACGGCAGCTCTCAGCGTTTCAGTGTCTCAGCCTTTTGGTTCACGGTACACACGGAATACTCACGAACGTCGTCGCGCTTCCGGTGCCATAGTCCGCGGCCACCACATCCGTCCTTCCGTCTCCGTTAAAGTCGGCGCTCGCGAGCGCGAACGGGTCCGGATTCCGGCCGCGGACCGTGAACTGTTTCGGCGGACGGAAGCTACCCGTTCCCTCCCCGACCAAAAAGAGAACGGTCTGAGAAGAAAAGGTGGCCGTAGTAAGGTCCACGTTGCCATCGGCATTTAGATCGGCAGCGAGCAAGGCCTGCGGATCGCTCACTAGAATGCTCTGCCCCGCCCCAAAGCTACCGTCGCCATTTCCCAGATAGAGCGCGATGTGGTTATTTGGAAAGATATTGTAAACTCCCACGGCCAGATCCTGATGACCGTCGTGGTTGAAATCGGCGGCCACGACCCGACTGCCGTTGCCACCCAGCCCGTAGGTGTTCGCGAGAGCAAAGTGTCCCGTACCGTCCCCGCGAAGGATGCTGAGAGATTCTGTGGCATAGTCTGAGATCGCCAGATCGGGGATGCCGTCCTCCGTAAAATCTCCCACCACCACTCCTCCGCTCGCCGTGGTGACGGTCGATTTGATCGGTAGATTGAAAGTCCCCGACCCTGTTCCGAGCAGGACGTCTATCTTATTACTTGCAAAGTCAGTCACCGCCAGATCCAGATTCCCGTCCTGATTGAAATCGCCCGTGACCACCCTTGCCGGAGAATCCTCGACCATATAATAGACCGGCGCAGCGAAAGTGCCGTCCCCGTTATTGAGCCTCACCTCTACACCTACCCTGCTCGAGTCGATTACCGCGAGGTCGGGGCTACCATCACCATTGAAATCACCCACCGCCACATCATGCGGATAATCCGCGGTCGTCAGCTTGGTGGGTCCGGTGAATCCGCCCGCGCCGTCGCCGTAGAAGATCGAGAGATAGCCATCAAAGGCGGTGCCGGAGGGCAGCACGAAATCGGCCTTGCCATCGCCATTCAAATCCCCGGTCGCGATACTAAAAGGAGCCCCGCCCGAGAAGTAATTGGTGGGAACGAACTGCAACCTCCGGCAGTCAGCGGCCGAGACGCGTAGCGCCACCAGCAGCATAGCAGCGCAAGATAGCTGAAAGATAGATGCCCGGGACAGACGACGGAGGAGGCGGTTTCCGCGGAGCGAAATGGCCGATTCTGGAGATGTCTTCATGAAAGGTTGATAAGCTCTACCGCTCGATCATTGTCAATCACAAAACCAGCAGCGCGGCCAGCACCAAACCCGAAACAGATGCCCCGCACGACCCAGAGAGTACGGGCCTGCCACGCTTATAGCCTTACCGCAGATTTTCAGCCGGGGTCGCGCGCGCGTCCCGGCGTGCTGGTCGCGCTGTCCCGGCGCCTGTATCTGCAGTCGTCATTGGGGAAGTGCGAGCGAAAGCGCCTTTAAGCGAGTGTTGGAACGAAGCGGGTTAACCCAGAAGCGGCGGCGGCGGCCTGGGAGGGAAGCGGGGCGCTCGTGCAGCGGGCGCAAAGCGAGCGCGCCCAACGAAGTCTGGACCGTAGATTTTAAGGGATGGTGGCGCAGCGGAGCGAGGCGCTGCGAGCTGTAGGCTCGCGCGAGAGCTGTCCCACTTTGGGAGTTCCAGAGTTCCGAATCGCGGCGGGTTTGGAAGCTTGGAAGTCGAGAGTCGGGACAAATCAAGGGCGAATCTATATGGGTCAAAAAAGTAGACAGTCTGAGGTTTGCCATTGTCGCGAGTGCCCCCCCGCATCCTTACAAATTGCGAGCGGGTCCACGTCGCCCGATCCGCGCCCAGGCTTACCGCGTAGCGAATGCAGCTACGAAGCAGATCCTCCGACTCTGCGGACGCGGAACTATGAGGGCAAGATCCTCGTGCTTTCCGCCCACCTCAGCGACGAGGATAACCGTGCCTACGAGGAGTTCGGCGTCGACATGATGATGTCGAAGCCATTCGACTTTGCAGAAATTCAGGACGCGGTGGCCATTATGACCAAAGGCGCCTCCGTCGCCGTCGCCGCCTAAAAAAGTTTACGTCGGGCACGGCGCGAGGCAGATTCTGCGTGCGGATCGGAACGGCGTCTCCGAAGAGTGTGATCATTCTCCAAAAGCGAAACCACGGGCTGATGATCGCGAACTGCTTGGAATTCTGATTGCGCGAAATCGGTCGCGGCATAGAGCACGGAGGCAATTGAAAAATATTCTTCGTTAGTCTCGGATGCCGTGTTTCAATTCCCAGACGCGCAAGGCTGCCAAGATCAGTCGTTTGGTCCGCGCAATGGTACCAACGGCCGGCAGCGATGGCTCTTCCTTTCGTCCCGCCAGAGCTGCTTGCCGACGCTTCGGTTGACGGCGCACTTTGCCTTTGGACAATCGCCGGAGAGATGGTTCGCTGAGATCGATAGTTACGTTCACTATTAGTGGCGGTTCTGGAAGGCCGTGGTCGAAAGTATGGACGCGGTCTGCGCGGGCGAGGGATGTCTTGCCATACTTGCCGTCGTTCATGAGATTGCTCTCAAGGAGAGCCTCGGTTGCAGCGTTAAAGCGTGGTTGATAACAGTGGTAAGGGGGAGACCATGGCGAGGAGCGCTCTTGTCCGACCTGCCGCGATGACGGCGATGACGCCACCGGCGAATTTCAGGAAAGAACGGCGTGCGAGGGCCTGGAGGAATCTTGCCGATATCCGGCGAGCCGACAGCAAGCGAACTATTGCGCATACCACGTATGCGTTGCTCGGCGTAATTCGGATGCAACAATGTTTGGACGGAGATGATTGGAAGTCTTCGTTGGATCGGTCTGTGTCTTGAACCGTACATATCAGAGGGACAATATGGATGCAATGTCCGATAACGTACATTAATTTACATCCGTTGTTATGTCGAAAACCGTTTCAATTGCGTGTCCAAAAAGCTGGGGCAAAAATGCGAGCGATTGCCGGAGGGTCTTAAGGCTGAAGCGTTGTCCGCGTCCGTGACCATATCGGTCGAACGCTCGTCGTTGCCCAAGAGGCGCCAAATTGCAGATGACGAGGCGGTGCAAGCGGATCGGCGGTTAATGCGACGCCTCGCGGACGGCGATCAATCAGCATTTACTGCCTTCTACTGCCGTCAGGCTCCAATGCTATTTTCGCTCCTCTGCCAAATGCTAAGGGACTCCAAAGAGGCGGAGGACGTTTTGCAAGAATCTTTTGTTCAAATTTGGAAGAAAGCCGCGGCGTTCGACGCTGCGAGGGGCAGCGTTTCCACTTGGTCCGTAATGATCGCGCGCCACAGAGCGATCGATGCATTACGCTCCCGAGAGCGACATTGTCGGACGGCTGAAGCGGCGGCGGCTGAGATCAAGTTTGAGAAAGGTGGAGCGCCGAGGCCGAACCCGCCATTTCTCTGCGCGGAGGAGCGAAACCGTGTTCGAAACGCGCTGGAGGCGCTTGCCGTGCCGCAACGCGAAGCGATCAGGCTGGCATTCTTTGCCGGCCTCACCCAGGTTCAGATTGCACAGCGTTTGGATATTCCGCTTGGCACAGTGAAAGCGAGGATCCGGCGGGGTCTGCTTACCTTACGCCGGCACTTGGAGCTTCTTACGCACTCGGGCGGAGTGGCCACCCCGGCGACGTAGCAACGGTCGCCGTCCCTTATCAAAAAGCTGCTTTGCGTGTCTCATGGAGGAGTGCACCTTGCGGCTCTGCGATTGGCTCAGCCCAACAAACGTTTGTATTCCCCTCGGACGATACTATAGCACTCGCAAGTTGTTCTCTCGAGGCCCTTCCGGTTCCGGATTCTAATGTGTCCCCGCCGGTAACGAATTAGTCCCTTTTCCTGCAGATTTCCGGCGATTTCCGTTACCCCAGCCCGCCGAGCGCCCAGTATCTGTGAAAGGAACTCGTGGGTGAGATCGAAATCATCGCCCGCGACGCGGTCGTGTGTCATCAGGAGCCAGAAACAACAGCGCTCCTCCATGGTGTGAAATCGATTGCAGGTGGCTAGTTGCGCGAGCTGGGTAAACAGCGCCAGCGCATAGAGGTGGAGGGTATCAGCAAACGGCCCTCCCGATCGGGTCTCCCGACGCAGCACCGCCGCTTCCATTCGAAAGGCAGTGCCCGGCAATTGCCAAAAAGCTCTGCGCGTGCTGGTCTTTGCACCCAGGAAAACCGGCAAACCAATCATTCCTTCGCAGCCGACCGTCACCACTTCTGTTTGGCTGCCATCCTTCAGCACGGTCACGATTGATGCCATGCCCGTTTCCGGAAAGTAAACGTATTTGGCGGGTTTGTTTAACTCGTAGAGCGGATCTCCGTAGACCAGCTCCACCTCCTTTAATTCCGGCCGAAAACGTCGCAGGACAGAAGCGGGTAGATGGCCCAAAATGCGGTTTCGAAAGCCACTTCGTAATCTCGCGTTCGCCTTCATTCACTTAGATCGATAAGATGAGCATCAGTTCCAATTAATCAAATGCGCGCCGTCTGCTGATGGCCATGACCAGCGCCCCGAAGGGGATCGCGCTCGCACACTCTCTCATAGGGCGGCGGACCGATCTCCGCCCGCGGTCCCGTCGTCGACGTGGGTCACCAATCCCGATCAGCCGTGGGGGAGTCCCGTCGCGAAGAAAACCGGAAACCGTGCGGCAGCGCCTGGATCCTCCCACGAGCGGATGATCAGCACGCTGCCGCGACGGGTAAGGGCTTAAGCCTTCAACTTGGGACGTAACGTTTAATCTCGTCGGCTACGAGATGGCGCCATTCAGGCCGTTCGGGAAAAACAGGCCGCTCGACGCACCTACTGCCCCATAAACGATGTTAAGCACCTGCCGTGTTTTCCGCGCGAACACGAGCGAGTTCTCATCTGTGGGCGCAATGTTCCCCTTGTCATCTTTCATCAGACCCTGATCATCATCCTTCACCCCATCCAGCGAATCTCGCAGGTTGGAAATTTTTTGCGCCGTATCAATAACTGACTGGTCATTGAGGCCGAGAAGGTAAGCGCGATCACCCGCGGCGTGATACGCCTCAGTCCCGAGAACACCAGCAGCGGCGAAGATCAAGCTGTTGCTGGTGAGCACCTTGGCGCCACCGCGATAGGCGGTCACACCCACATCCTCAAATATGAAGGCGCCAAGAAGGAAGTTTACCTCATTTTCGAAAGGATCGAATGAGTCTCCGATGCCGGCGACTTGCGCGAGAGTGTTGAAGCTGTTGAGCAAATCAAGCGGCGGCCGCGCCACCGGCGTCACGCCAAGGGAGTTCAGCGTCGTTCGTAGGTACTCGACGTGGTTCTGTTCGTCGTCTGCTAGTTCGTTCGCGAAGTCTGCGAAGAGTTGGGTGTTGAAAGGCACTACCGGATTCGCCTTAACAATTGTCGTTCCGAGCGTTCCGGTGCCGGTGATGTCTTCTGGAGGCAATCCCTGGCCTGTGGTGGCGTAGAGATAATATTCAGCCTCGAGGTACTCGAGGTTGAGTGCGAACTGGAGCACATCAGCGTCGCTGACGGAGCTGCTGGCTGCCCGCGCAGAGCCGGTAAGCATGCGCAGGCCCGCGAGACCGACCGCGCCCGCGCCCAGTGTTTTCAATACCTGCCGACGGGATGTGCCGTGGGGCACCGTGAGTTTTTCCGAGATGATATCTAGATTCATAATTTTTTTCCTTCAGGTTTGGTTCGCTGGTTCATTGTCACGCACCATGCACAACATAAAGTGATACGCTGAGTCCGCGGTTTTGGATGCAGTCTATTCGGCGCGGTTTGCTCCTGCGCCACCTGCCGATTGCCACGATTAAGATGCTTCGACCAAGGCGGCTCAGCCTGATCTGGCGGCTTGGGGCAAAGCCGGGCGCTGATGAACTGAGATGGTCTTTTCGCTTGCCGAGAACCTCCTCACGATAGTTCCGCTCGCCGGCGCGGGAGGTATAGCTCAGTTGGTAGAGCATCTCGTTCGCAATGAGTCCTTGTGAAATATTCCCATTTTTCTCCCAATTGATCTGACGCGTCTCTTACGACGGAAACCGGGCCCAAACGGAGAATCCCAATTTCTCCCAAATGCTCCGAAAATATTCCACTGGTGGATCGTTTCGCCATGCCGCACGGGCTCACCGTGGACGAAAGTGATAACGTCTGGCTTACCGATGTCGCCCTACAACAGGTTTACAAATTTTCTACAGGTTCGCAGGGGACTTGTCCCACTTTGGGCTTTCCAAAGTTCCAGACATCGCGTGATTTGGAAGCTTGGAAGTCGGAAATCGGGACAACTCAGTTACAAAGCTGCAAAGACATCAGGCGAATCGCCTTACACCTGCAACGGCCTCCCGCACGCCGGCTGCGTCCTTGGCGACCCCGGTCTCCGGGTGCGTCCGCTTAGCCCTGGGTCGCGCTTCCGCTCCACTTCAGCTTCTGCCGGACGACTCCGAAGAATGACAGCTCGGGCAACACTGCCAGCGGTAATGTCTTTTCCGCTCGCCGGATCGTGACCACGGAACCGAACTCCAATGGCACCGGACTGCGACCATCGAGCGTCAAATAAACTGGGTAATCCGGCTCGCTCGCTTCCACCTCGATCACCGCATCATCGCCTACGATGACCGATCGGTTGGTCAGGACATGCGGACAGATCGGCGTGATCACGAAAACACCAGACTGCGGCTCGAGGATCGGACCTCCCGCAGACAGCGAATATGCCGTCGAACCGGTCGGGGTCGCCACCACGAGACCGTCGGCATTGAACTCCGTCAAAGCCGCGCCGTTGACCCGGGTCCGCAGCCGGATGAGCCGGGAAATCTCACCCCGGCTCAGGACGGCGTCATTCAGCGCGACCATTTGTCCGTTTTGCGTCGTGCCTTTACTCACCTGGACGGATAACAGAACGCGTTCGCTGAGCGCAAATTTGCCGCTCACGATCGAGCTCACTGCCTCGAGATATGCCGACGAATTCAGGCAGGTCAGAAAACCAAGCGAGCCGATGTTTATCCCAAAGACAGGCTTCATCATGTCGCCCAGCCCGCCGACCACGTTCAGAATGGTCCCATCGCCGCCTAGGACGACGAGCAAATCCGCCTCGGCCCCTAGCTCTGCGATCGAGCGGCCCCCCTTCATACCGGCAAGGGCGGCCGTGGCAGTCTCCACCCGCACTGCGACTCCCGCGCGTTCGAATTCCGTCCGCAGTTGATTGACGAGCTCGGCCGCGCCCGGTTTCCCGGTATGCGCGATCAGGCCGATGGTTTTCGGAGACATATGAAAAATTCCTGGTTGCCGTCGGCGCCGGCGATACTGGATGGAACGAGGCCATCGACCTGCGCGCCCGCCGCTTGCGCAAAGGCGACGATCTTCTGCTGCGCTTTCTCGTGCAACTCGCTCGATCGCACAACGCCGCCGCGGCTCACCTCTGCGCGGGCGAGCTCAAACTGGGGCTTGATCAAGGCCAGAATCACTCCGTCCGATGTGAGCAGCTCAAAGGCGCTGGGCAAGATCAAAGTGAGCGAAATGAAGGAAACGTCGATCACGCAAAGCGCGATTGGATCCGGGATTTCTTCGCGCGAAAGCCGGCGCGCGTTGGTTTTCTCCAGGGTCGTGACTCGCGCATCGTCGCGGATTTTCCAGGCGAGCTGGCCGTGCCCGACGTCGACCGCAAAAACCTTCCGTGCTCCATGCTGCAGCAGGCAATCGGTAAAACCGCCGGTCGAGGCGCCAATATCGAGCGCGATTTTGCCTTCACAATCGATCGCGAAGTGCGCGAGCGCGCCCTCGAGCTTGATCCCACCGCGGCCGACATAGCGGCTGCGGGCGGCGATGGAAATCTCGTCTTTTTCCTGAACCGAATCCGAAGCTTTGGCCGCCACGTGCCCCGCAATGCGGACTTCGCCCGCTATAATGGCCGCCTGGGCCTGATGCCTGCTTGGGAAGAAGCCTCGTTGGACGAGCGCCTGGTCGAGTCTGATACCCTTTCTCATGAATCAGGGCGCCGCCATCGTGGCAGTTTCGGCATTCCTTTTTTGCGTAATAACAATCTGAATACCCTCTTCCAGAATGTTTAGCGCATTTTGCAATTGACTGGACGTAATGGCTAAGGGCGGCATGAATGTGACCGTGTTGCGGATATGGCGCGTGAGCAATCCGAGGCCGCGAACTGCGGAGCAAACATCAGCCGCCAGGCGCCCTTTTGCATCCAAGTCGATCGCGCCGATCATTCCGACCGAGCGAACGGACTTCACCCCGTCGATTTCTGCTAATGCCGCGATGCGATCGCGAAGGATCTCTAATTTCGGCGAAAGCGAGGCGATGACGTTTTCGGTTCGAAAGATCTCGAGGCTGGCCAAGGCGGCCGCGCAACCCAGGGCATTGCCGGTATAGCTATGCCCATAGAACAGCGTCGCTCCGGGATCCGAGCTTTGAAACGGCTCGAATACTTGATGTGATATCAGCGTAAGAGCCAGGGGCAAGTAACCGCCGGTTAATCCTTTGGCGAACACGTAGATATCAGGATGCACATCTTCGTGTTCGCAAGCGAACATTCGGCCAGTCCGACCAAAGCCGGTCATGACTTCGTCAGCGATGAGAAGGGTTCCAACCGAGTCACACCAATGCCGCAGCCGCCGCAACAGGCCTTTCGGCCAGATTTTCATCCCAGCGGCCCCTTGAACGACCGGTTCGATCACGACAGCCGCGATTTCTTCGCTACCGGGAAGCGCCTGAAGCTCCTCCAGGCTCCCCACGCGGCGGGCCGGAAACCGGAAACCCTCAATCTCCCCACCAAACATCGCCGCCGCTCCAAGGCTGGCCGCCCCAGCCGTGTCCCCGTGGTAAGCGTCTTGGAAAGAAATGAAGATCCGGCGTTTCGAGCCTTTCAGCTTCCAATATTGGCTCACGATCCGAAGCGCCGCCTCCATCCCGGTCGATCCGTCATCGGAATAAAACACTCGGCCGAATTTTTCGGCGGGAAAAAGCTCGACGATTTCCCGCGCCAGTTGGATGGCTGGCGGATTGGTCGTGCCGAGAAATGACGTGTGCGCGACTCGGTCGAGCTGGGCGCGGATCGCGCCGTTGATCCGCGGATGATTGTGGCCGTGGACATTGGTCCAGATCGACGAATTGCCGTCGATATACTCACGCCCGCGGCTGTCGCGCAGGATTGCCCCTTCTCCGCTCACGAGGACGAGCGGTTCGTGGTCGGGCGCGCACCATTCGCCCATGGAGGTAAACGGATGCCAGAGGTAGCGCTTGTCGTCGGCCACCAGCTGCTCGGTATTCCAGCTATCCATCGCGGGTTTGGTCGCGCAGCATTTTATCGACCGCCGCGAAATCCTCCGCCGAGGCGCGCCGGCGCTGGTATTTGCGGAAAATGATGTCGCGCAGCTCGCGCAGATCGTCGAGCGGCGGGACGTCGTAATAGGTCCACACCTCTTGGTCGCGGAATTTCGCCTGGAATTTCCAGTTCCCGCCAAATTTCGTCACGCGCACCTCGCGTTTTCGTCCGTCCTCATCCCGCGAGGTCCATATGTGTTGACTGCGCATAGCGTCGGCTCCTTACATTAGCATTCTTGAAAGACGCGGCCAGACTCCTCCTCTATCTCGCCGGCGTCATCCTCCTCGGGGCGCTGCTCGCTCCCCCACTCTTCTGGCTCGGCCAGGCGGTCATCGCCCATGGCGTGCTGCCGAGCTTGGCGAAGTTTGATTTCGAAAGCTATTTCCATCGCGCCCTGCTCATCGCGGCTGTGGCGCTCCTTTGGCCGCTCTTCCGGGTCCTGCAAGTGAGGAGCTGGCGCGATCTGGGGCTGGAGAAAAACTCCCGCGCCGGGGCCGACCTCGGGATGGGATTCGTGATTGCGGCCATTCCCCTGCTCTGCTGCGGCGCGGTCATCATTGCGCTCCACATCTATTCGCTGCGGCGCGGATTTCTTTGGCACAAGATGCCGGACGTGCTCTTCGCGGCCAGCATTGTGCCGATTCTGGAGGAGCTGCTTTTCCGCGGCTTCATCCTCGGCGTTCTCCTGCGCGGTTTCTCGCGTCTCGGCGCGCTCCTCCTCACCTCGGCCTTTTTCTCGATTGTGCATTTCCTCAAAGCCCCGGAAGCAACCACGCCTAACGACGCCGTCCGCTGGTTCTCCGGTTTCGATTCGATCGCGCATTCCTTTGGGCAATTCAGCGACCCGATGCTGCTTGCGGGCGGGTTTCTCACCCTCTTTGCGATCGGCTGCATTCTGGCCGATGCCCGGCTTCGGACCGCTTCCCTCTGGCTCCCGATCGGGCTGCATGCCGGTTGGATTTTTGCCAATGGCACCTTCAGCAAGGCGGCTCATCGCGAAGCCCTCGTTCTTCCCTGGCTGGGGAAAAACTTGCTCGTCGGAATCGTGCCTCTTATTCTCGCGCTCGTTAGCTGGGCGCTTCTCCGCCTCTGGATAAAACATGCCGACGTTCGCACTTCGAAATCCGTTTCTCGGACTCGTTAGTCTTATTTATCCCCCGTTCTGCGCGGTTTGCGCGCGCACGGTGGAGCCGCCGGATTATCTCTGCGGAAGCTGCGCCGAAAACGCGCCGCGGATTCGCGCGCCGTTCTGCTGCAAATGTTCGCAGCCGTTCGCCGGCGACATCACCGGCTCCTTTATCTGCGCGAACTGCGCCGATCGCGACCTGCACTTCGAGGCCGCCGTCTCGATCTATCGCAGCCGCGCCGCCGTGCGCGAATTGATTCACAGCTTCAAATACAATCGCCAACTTCATCTCCGCCATCAGCTCGGGCGCTGGCTGGCGGAAACGCTCGAGGACCCACGCCTGGCCGGCCGCCGCATCGATTGTCTGGTGCCGGTTCCCTTGCACCCCGCGCGGCGGCGCGAGCGCGGCTTTAACCAGGCGGAAGTGCTGGCCCGCGTCCTCCAGCGCCAGAGCGGCCTGCCCCTGCGCGATCTTTTACAACGCACCCGCTACACCACGACCCAGACGCAATTCGACCGAAGCGAGCGGATGGAAAATCTTCGCGGCGCCTTCCGTTTACGGCGCGGCAGCAACGTGCAAGGTTTGCGGATGTTGTTAGTCGACGATGTCCTGACGACCGGTTCGACTTTGAGCGAATGCGCGTCGGTTTTACGGGAAGCGGGAGCGCTCTCGGTCCACGCGGCCACTGTCGCCCGCGGCTAAGCCATGGCTATTTTCAAAAAACCAAAGCTCCAGACGGATAACCAAAAGAAGCGCGAGATGCCGCAAGGCCTCTGGCAAAAGTGCCCCGGCTGCGGCGAGGTGGTGCACGAGATCGAGCTGGCGGAAAACGACCGGGTCTGTCCGCGCTGCGAATATCATTTCTCGATGTCGGCCAAGGAGCGGATCGCGAATCTGTGCGACCCCGATAGCTTCGTCGAGCAAGACAGTCAGCTCACTTCGATCGACACCCTGAAGTTCCAAGGCATGGCAAGCTACAAGGATCGGCTGCGCAAATATCAGGACAGCACCGGCCTGGTCGACGCGGTCGTAAGCGGTCACGCCTTGATCGAAGGCTACAAAGTTGCGCTCGCGGTGATGGATTTCAGTTTTCTCGCCGCCACCATGGGCTCGGTCGCGGGCGAGCGCATCACGCGCGTGATCGAGTATGGCACGGCCGAAGGCTGCGCGGTCATCATCATCTCCGCCTCGGGCGGCGCGCGCATGTATGAAGGCATGCTCAGCCTCATGCAAATGGCGAAAACCAGTGGCGCCCTCGCCCTGCACGCCTGTCAGAACCTGCCCTTCATCTCCGTCCTGACCAATCCCACCACCGCCGGGGTCATGGCCAGCTTTGCGTCGTTAGGCGATGTTATTATCGCGGAACCGAAAGCGATGGTCGGTTTCGCCGGCCCGCGCGTGATCAAGGAAACGACCCACCAGGATCTGCCAGCGCGCTTCCAGACCGCGGAGTTTCTCGAAGAGCACGGTCTCATCGATCTCATCGTGCATCGCAAAGCTTTGCGCGCGCAGCTGGCCCAGCTGCTCGCGTGCTTCTCTGCCACGCACTGAGCGCCACTCGCCCGCTCTTGGTCGTAATCGTGCTCGTGCTCATGCTCATGCTCGAAAAGGCTGAGAGATCGAGCGTGCGCTGGCGAAGAAAATGAAGCCCGCCTACCGAGAAAGTCTGAGCTGGCTTTTCCAGACCCAGCGTTTCGGAATCAAGCTCGGTCTCGAGAACAGTCTCCGGCTTTTCCAGGCGCTGGACGTTCCCCCGCCTAACGAACGGATTATCCATGTCGCGGGCACAAATGGAAAAGGGTCTGTTTGCGCGCTGCTCGAATCGGTTTGTCGGGCCGCGGGCTATCGCACGGGGCTTTTCACTTCGCCTCATCTCATCACCTTTCGCGAGCGCATCCAGGTCAATGGCGAACTCATTTCGGAAGAGGCCGTCGCACGCGGCTTGGAAAAAATCCGCGCGCTCGTGGCCGACTGGGATCCGCACCCGACTTTTTTCGAGATCACCACCGCCCTCGCGCTCGATCATTTCCGCGAGAAGAAAGTCGAGATTGTGATCCTCGAGACCGGGATGGGCGGACGACTCGACGCGACCAACGCGGTCCAGCCGGTGGTTTCCGTCCTCACCCCGATCGACTTCGATCACCAAAAATGGCTCGGTCACAGCCTGGCCGAGATCGCACGCGAAAAAGCCGGCATCATCAAGCCGGGCGTGCCGGTCGTTTCCGCGCTGCAGCGGCCTGAGGCCGAAACGGTCATCCGGGAGCGGGCGACGGAGCTGGAGGCGCCGCTCGATTTCGTTAGGCACCCTTTGCAGCGTCTGCCGGTCGGGCTGGGCGGGACCCACCAACAAGAAAATGCCGCCCTCGCGCTTTCGGCTCTCCACACCGCGAAGGTCGAAGTGAATGAGGAGGCCATCGCGCGCGGCCTGGCCGCGGTTGTCTGGCCGGCGCGGTTTCAGCGCTGGAAGGAGCGCACGATCATTGACGGAGCACACAATCCCTCCAGCGCGCGCATTCTTGCCCAGACCTGGCGAGACACGTTTGGCGACCGGCAGGCGACGGTCATCCTCGCCGTCCTTGAGGAAAAAGATGTGACGGAAATCTGCCGCGCCCTGGCACCGATCGCGCGTCGCTGGCTCCTGCCTTCGATCCGCAGTGCGCGCGCGCTTTCGCCTGCAAGTTTGCGCCTAACGATTCAGGAAGAGGAGCCCGAGGCGCCGGCCGCGGTCATGCCTTCCTTCGGCGCGGCCTGGGAGGAGGCCGAGCGCGATACGGCGCCGATTCTCATTACCGGTTCGTTGCACTTTGCCGGTGAAGCACTCGCCTTCCTCCGTGGCGAACCAGCGGCCTACGAAGAGTGCCTGCAATAGGCGGCCGTACTCGAGCGAGGACAATTCACCGCTAAAAAACCGCAATCCAGCGGCAGCGGCTCGCCTCGGTCTCCTTTACGCTCCCACTGTGAAAGTGATGACTGCCGATCTCGTTAGTCTGCCGCATTCCGGTCTCCGCGGAAACGAGCAGCCGGATCGAGCTACCGGGGCGCGTCGCTTCCTGCGTTTGCTCTTGGCCACTGGCCTTCTTGCTTCGATTCTCTGCGTCCTCGGCGTGCTCATTTGGCAGGGTGTCACGGCGCACGGCGCGCCCGATCCGGAACATCCCTCGACCAGTCCGGCGATGGCATTTCTCGATATCGGCGTGCTCGTTTTCCGGGAAGGGCTGGAGTGCATCCTCGTCCTCGCCGCGCTCACCGCCAGCATGACGGGACGCACCGCTGTTCATCGCCGACCGATCGCGGTCGGCGCCGGCCTCGGCTTTGTCGCGACCGGCATTACTTGGTTTATTGCCATCGGGATCATGCAGCAACTGATCGAGAGCGTGCCCGCGCTCGATCTCCAAGCTGCGACCGGCCTGCTCGCGGTCGTGGTTTTGGTCGTGATCATGAACTGGTTGTTCCACAAGATTTATTGGGGCGGCTGGATCCGGGCGCACAACCGCCGGAAGAAATCCCTGCTCGCCGTAGCCGGTGCCGGCTCATCCTCGCAGCGGCGTCTTCTCTGGGGCCTGATCCTGCTCGGGTTCACCTCGCTTTATCGCGAGGGCTTCGAGGTGGTCCTCTTTCTGCAGAGTTACCGCCTGAAATTTGGCAACAGCGTCGTGCTCGAAGGCGCGCTCGTTGGCCTCATCCTTTCCGGGATGGTCGCGGTCGTCACCTTCGGCCTGCAAAAGCGCATGCCCTATCGCCGGATGCTGATCGTGACCGGCATTCTGCTCGGTGGCGTCCTCCTCGTCATGGTCGGCGAACAGGCGCAGGAGATGCAGCTCGCGCATTGGATTTCGACCACACCAATTCCGGTGCTGGAGCCTTTCCTGCGTCCGTGGATGGGACTTTGGTTTGCCATCTTCCCGACAGTCGAAACGCTTGTCGCGCAAGCAATCGCGGCCGTCGTTGTCATCGGCTCCTACTACGGGGCACGCCGGATGCGGACAAACCTCGCCTAACGAAAAGCATTCCCGGGCTCTTGCGCTTTAGCTTGCGGGACAGAGCCGGGGTGGTGAAGCTCTGCCGGAGATGAAATCATTCCTTCGGCGCGGGACGCTCTGCTTTTTTGCTGCCTTGCTCGGGACCGGATTTGCCTTCGCCGCCGAAGAAAATAAGACGGTCGAATTTCACGGGACGGTTTCGGCCCTCGATCTCGCGGCCAGCACCATCACTGTGCGCTCCCGGGAGAAAGACTACGTTTTCCAGATCGACCCGCAGCGATGCGCGATCGTGAAGGACGGAGGTGCCTCGAGCCCCGGCGCGCCGGCTTCTGGACTGGGGAGCGCGCAGATCGGCGACACGGTAGTCGGCATTCTGGTCGTGGAACGGGCGAAACCGGTCGTGACCCATCTCTACCTAACGACGAAGCCTGAGACCGGCGTGCGGGTGAAGGAGAAGCCGGGCTTCATCACCAGTCCGTATCATCCCGGCGGTGAAGCGATCGATGTTCGCGGTTATCGCCGCGGATCGTTGCTGGTCGACAAGGCCACCGGCAGGATTTTTCTCGTGCCCTGATTAGCGGCTCTCTCCCGGTCGGTCGTTAGGCGGGAGAACAAAACGCCGCCGACAATCAAAAGCAGCGCGGCGATGGCGCAAGCCAGCGTCATCCCACGCCGCGGCCGATAGATGAAATCAAAGAGAGGCCAGGCCGTCGCCAGGAGCAGGGTCAAGAGCAGCGCGGTCGCGAGGAGAGAAGCCTGGTTCAGCCCGAGATTAGCGAAGAAAAGATAAAGGAGCGGAGCGAGGAGCAGGACGACAGGCAGCGCAGCGAGCACTGCCCAACCAGCGTTTCCCGCCGCCGTCCGGGCGCGCAAACCGAGGAGAAGACTTCCCGCGCCGAGGAGCGCGGGCCATTGCAGGAGGTAGCTAGCACCGGGCAGGAGGAGAATAAGGATCGTCGTTAGGATGGCGGCGATCAGCAGCAATCCACCGGCGAGCGTGCGCGCTCCCAGTTTGGCGCTCAACGCCGACATGGTTGCGCTGCCGATGGCAAACCCAAGCACGACTAGCCCGACGAAGAGCAACTGATTGCCCAAGGTATCCCCGAGCTGCAAGGGCTGACCGATGACGGCCCGAAGCAGCAGCCAAATCACCCACGTCCCGCCGCTGATCGAGAGGAAGAGGATGAAAAATGCCCCGAGGCTGAGGGCACTCCATCGCATGAGTCCGCGCCGCTGCCCGAGCACAAACACGCCGAGGAGCAACGCGAAGGTGACCACGTTCAAGATCCAAGCGACCCAGATCGGATAGAAAACGAGCCGCTGACCGAGCCAGTTGAAATAAATGCAGTCCGGCTGCTTCACCTCGGTCAGCGGCATGTTGCCGAGCTGCCGCACCAAGCCGAGGACGTTCATCCCCATGTGCTGAACGCTGCGCGGATCGAGGTTTTCCGCCGTGTCGGAGGCGGCATGATAATTCCGCACCGTCTCAGTGAAGGCGAAGTTTAAAGCGTCCACTCCGGTGCGCTTCAACTCGGTCAGATCGGTGTCGTTAGGCATGAGTCGGTAAACGGAATACATAAGCGAGGAAGCCATAGGGCGGGGCGCGGCCCGGGCCAACTCCGGGATGAGCCAGCCATTCTGCTCACTTGTCTCAAACATCAGCGCTGGCCCGGAAGTGCCACGCGCTTCCAGGTTAATCACCACGCCGACCTGGCGCGCGAGATCGGGATGCGCGGCGACGAACCCGGCCGAGCCGAGGAGGCCGGTCTCTTCCCCATCGGTTAGGAGAACGAGCAGATCGTTTGCGAGGGGCGGGCCGGCGCGCAAGGCGCGGAGAGTTTCGAGAATGCAAACTACGCCCGCGCCGTCGTCGGCCGCGCCGGGACCGGTTGGAACGGAATCATAATGCGCCACCAGCATCACGCCGCGGCCAATTTCTTTACCCGGCAAAGTGGCGACGATGTTTTGCACGCGTCCTTCCCGGACGACTTTTCTGTGCGTGGTGCGGCCGACGGTTTCTTCCACTCGCACCGTGGCGCCGAGATCGCGCAACGTCACGATCAGGTAATCACGCGACTGCGCGTTTGCCGCGCTTGCGCGCGGATGCGGGACGGCGGCAAAGTGGGAGAGATGCGCGATCGCCCGGGTGGCGGAAAATTGATCAACGGCCGCATCCACACCGAGCGCGGCAGGCGGCCGCGTTCCGTAAATGCCAAGGGCCGCAGCCAAAGCGAGCGCCAACCAGGAAGCGATACGCAGAATCAAGCAATCGGCTCCGCGCTGATCTCGATCCGGGGAAAAAGCGGCGTCGGTTTGCCGACGACATGGCCATCAGGCAGCCGCCCCCATTCCGCTTCGCCTAACGAAAAGCGCTCTTCTTTTCCGCTCAGTTCCAGCTTCCAATTGAGCTGGTCGAAAATGCCGTGGGCGGCTTTGGGCAAAACAGGCGAGAGGAGAATGGCGATGATGCGGAGGACAGCGTCCTTCAGGTCTGGAAGGAAAGTGCGAATGGGCTTCAGCGAATCGGAGTGATCTTGGTTACGGCACCCCCCCCAGCGAACCAAACGTTGGTGCCATCAAAGAGCCCGTGGGAGGCGGCCTCTCCAACGGAGTATGTGTGGATGACTCTGCCATCCAGACGCATTTTCTGCACCGTCAGGTCAAGGCTGCTTGCGACCCAGATGTAACCGGCTCCATAGCACATCCCGTATGCATTTGGACCGACCCTGAACCGTCCGAGCTGGTGGCCATCGCTAGCTCGCAGCTTGGTGACCGAGGGGTTAAATTCATTAGAGATCCATATGTTTGCCCCATCAAAGTCGATATCGGAAGAGTACGCCCCTGACGAAAAGGTCCCGAGGTAGCCGAGGTCGCTGGCTCGTAATTCGGTGACGGTGTTACCATCGTAAACGGAAGCTTGAACGACCCAGATGTTCGCGCCATCGAAAACCATGTTGTTGGGCGCCCCGTCCAGGTAGAAGGTTCCCAGGACGGCGCCATTAATAGGGTCGAGCTTGGTCACAGCGCTTCGATTTTCGATGGTGCCATCGCCCCAGTTAGTCAGCCAGATGCTGGTGCCATCGAAAAGGACACCTCGTGGATAATCTCGAGTGCTGAAAGTCGCGAGAATTGCGCCATCGCTCGCCCGCAGCTTCGTTAGGGTATCGGCATTATGATTTGTCACCCAGATATTGGCGCCATCAAAGGCTGCGGCATAACTCTCGCCCCCGTCCGGGAACACGCCTTGGATCGCGCCGTCGCTCGCCCGCAGCTTGGTGATCGTAGCCGACAGAACATCGGTCACCCAAAGATTGGAGCCATCGAAGGCCATGCCCCAGCCGAGAACATTACCGATAGGAAAAGTCTCGATCTTATCTCGAGAGGCGGCTGCTTCCTGAGCGCGAGCCAGCGGAGCGATGAGGGCGGTTGAGCAGAAGACAACGCCAGTCAGAATCAACCAGATTATGGCTAACGGGTTGGGGGCGTGGGCGTGGGCTGCTGGGGCATCCGAAGTATTAATCGTGTTCATAAAGCGTGTTGTAACCAGCCGCAAAAAAAGTGCAATCCGCAAATTTTGGGCTACGCAACGTGATCGCCGCATCCCGGAGCCGACAATGGCGCGTTATTCAGCGATCCTGCTCGATGCGCGGAAACAAAGGGGTGGGTTTCCCGACGACATGACCATCCGGCAACCCGCCCCACCCCGCTTCGGCTAACGAGAAGCGCGCTTCCTGGCCGCTCATTCCCACTTTCCAGTTTAGCTGGTTGAAAATGCCATGCGCAGCGCTCGGAACGACCGGCGAAATGAGAATCGCGATCAGGCGCAGAGATTCCGCGACGCTGTAAAGCAAAGCATCGAGCCGTTCTCGCTGCGCCGGATCTTTCGCCAGCACCCAAGGCTTCTCCGAATCTATCCGCCCGTTACAAATATCCGCCAGTTGCAGCGCTAAGCTGATTGCCGCCGCCGGGTCTGATGCTGCCTTTGGGCTTTCTCCCGGCGCGCCGGGAGACCTGGTCACCGCTCCCTCTCGAAATTTCCATATCATGGTCAGGCCGCGGTTAAGAAGATTGCCCAGCGAGTTGGCCAGGTCCGAGTTGAAGCGACTCACCATCCGCTCCTCCGAAAAATCGGCGTCTTTTCCGATCACCATATCGCTCACCAAATAATAGCGGAGCGCATCCGGGCTGTACTTGGCCGCCAGTTCGAACGGATCGACGACGTTGCCTAACGATTTGCTCATCTTCGCACCGCTGATATTCCACCAGCCGTGGACGAGGAACTTGGGCATCTGATCGTCGGGAAAGCCGAGGGCGTGGAGCATGATCGGCCAGTAGATGCCGTGGGCCGGGATGAGGATGTCTTTGCCGAGAATGTGCAGGGCCGGCCACTTCTCGCGGAAAGTTGGGGGTTGAGAGTTGAAAGTCGAGAGACTTGGATCGTAGCCGATGAAGCTGATGTAGTTCGTTAAGGCGTCGAACCAGACGTAGTTGACGTATGCGGGGTTAAAGGGCAGCTCGATGCCCCAGCTCAAGCGCGATTTCGGACGCGAGATGCAAAGGTCGCCGCTCAATTTTTCGATCGCGTTGATCAACTCGGTCTGGCGGAAGGCGGGGGTAACACAATCGGGATGGCTGCGCAGATACCCGAGGAGCCAGTCTTTGTGCTGGGCGAGCCGGAAGTAATAGTTCTCTTCGGTACGGTGCTCGACCTCGCCCCACTCCGGTCCAAATTCGCCCTTCGGTCCGCGCTCTTTGTCGGTCAGGAATTGTTCCTGGCGGATGCTGTAATAGCCCTCTTGTTTGTCCTTGTAGATCTGGCCTTCGTCGTAGAGGCGCTGGAGCATGCCCTGCACGCAGGCCTTGTGCAGTGGCTCGGTCGTGGCCGCCCAGATATCGTAGCGCACGCCGAGTTTCTCCCAGAGCGCGACGAATTTCGCCGTGATCGCATCGACGAATTGCTGCGGCGCGACGCCGGCTTTCTCGGCCGATTGCTGCACTTTTTGCCCGTGCTGGTCGACCCCGGTGAGGAAGAAAACTTCCTCGCCTTTCAGTCGGTGATAGCGCGCGATGACATCGGCCAGCACCTTCTCGTAGGCGTGGCCAATGTGCGGCGCGCCGTTGGTGTAATCGATCGCGGTGGTGAGGTAAAACGGCTTCGGCATCGGGCTCGGAGATATTGCGGGCACTGCCTGAGAGGTGCAACCACGAGCTTTGCCTAACGAAAGGACGTCGCCTGGAGGGACGGGCGCCATCCCGTCCGTCTTTCAGAACCGGGGACGACACGGCGGTCGTCCCTCCAGCCTCCACTTTTATCGGCGGAAACCGCTTACAGTCCGAGCGCACGGAAAGTCTCGTCGACGTGCTGAAAGTGCACGTCGAGCGAGCAGAGCGCGTCGATTTCATCCTTCGAGATGAGGGCAGTGATTTCGGGCTCTTCCTTCGCGTTCTCGGCAAAGGGCTTGTCGCCCTGCCAGGTTTTCATCGCCGCCCGCTGGACAGCTTCGTAGGCGGTCTGGCGATTGGCGCCGGCGCGGGTGAGCGCGAGAAGAATCGACTGGCTGTAGTAGAGGCCTTTCGTTAGGCCAAGATTGCGTTCCATGTTTTCGGGGTAAACGTGCAGCTTCTCGATCAGGTCGCGGAGCTTCACCAACATGTAATCGAGCAGGGTGCAGGAATCGGGCAGGATGATGCGCTCGGCGCTGGAGTGGCTGATGTCGCGTTCGTGCCAGAGGGCAACGTTCTCGAGCGCGACGATGGCATTTCCCCTAACGACACGCGCCAGTCCGCTCAGACGCTCGGCCGTGATCGGGTTGCGCTTGTGCGGCATGGCCGAGCTGCCCTTCTGGCCGGCGCTGAAGAACTCCTCCACCTCCAGCACCTCGGTCCGTTGCAGGTGGCGCAACTCCGTCGCCCAGCGATCGATGCTCGAAGCGATGAGCGCGAGAGTGGTGGAAAATTCCGCGTGCCGGTCGCGCTGGATGATCTGAGTCGAGAGCCTCGCCGCTTGCAGGCCGAGCTTCTCGCAAACCTGACGTTCGACCCGCAGATCGAGGTGGGCGTGGGTGCCCACCGCGCCGCTCAATTTGCCGACACCGACGCGCGTCAGCGTTTGCGAAAGGCGCTCTTCGGCCCGGCCAAATTCATCAAACATGAGGGCGAGCTTGAGACCGAAGGTGATCGGCTCGGCGTGAATGCCGTGACTGCGGCCGATCATCGGCGTCATTTTGTAACGCCGGGCCTGGTCGGCGACGACGCGCCGCAGTTCGCGCAGATCATCCATCAGGATTCGACCCGCGGCGACGAGCTGCACTGCGAGGGTGGTATCAAGAATATCCGACGAGGTCAGCCCCTGATGAATCCAGCGCGCCGCGGGGCCGACGGAAACCGCGACATTTTCCAGAAACGCGATGACGTCGTGGTTGGTCCGCTTCTCGATCTCGTTGATCTCGGAAATGGAGAATCGAGCCCGCTGACGAATGGCTTGCGCGTCCTCCTTCGGGATCTGCCCAAGATCCGCCATCGCTTCGCAGGCAAGGGTCTCGATCTCGAGCCAGATCTCAAATTTGCGCTGCTCCGACCAGAGCTCGCGCATCGGCGCGCGGGAATATCGTTCAATCACCCGGCCAAGATAGAAAGCCGGGCGGGCGCGGCAAAGCGATTCCTGGAAAAAGAAACGTCGCCCAGGCGGACGAACCGCAAGGGCGACGGATCAGGTCAGTTCCTACAAAAATTTTCTAGCAAACGCGAGCGCGATTAAACCGCCCGTTGCTCTGGACTCGCACTTGGCCACTCCCGAGGAGATCAGCGACGGCCGCGACCGTTTCCTTGGTGTTTTTGGTGCAGGAGCTCACCGCGAGGATGAGATCACCGAGCGAAAGGGCCGGACGGGTCTTAAGGATTTGCGTATTCTTTTTCATATGAGGCTGGTCATATTTCAGCAGGATCGGTGCCATGATATTGATATAGAACCTTCTCCCTGAGGAAACGTTCAAAAATACCGTGGCAGAGGAGCTGCCTGGCCTGCGCCTTCTGACACTTGTGTAACGAAAACGAACAGGGTCCTGCTTCGACCGTTACCCTTCCACCGTCCTTCTGGCGGAGAGGCGCAACATCAGGATGTATAGAACAGCCAGAATCGCCACAAAAAGCACAATCCAGAAGGATTGGGCTTTGATGAAGTGGATGAGGGCATCGGGGTTCGACAGCAGGTCGGGTTGGGCCAGAAATGCTTTGTGCCCGAGATAAGCCAGCACCGTGCACCAGATGGCCGACCCGGTAATCGTAACCGCGCTGAAAACCCAAAAGTTCATCCGGACGATGCCTGCTGGGATGGAAATGAGGTGTCGGATGACGGGAAGGAGCCGGGCAAAGAAAACGCCCCCAGCCTCGTAGCGTTGGAGCCAGACCTCGGCCCGCTCCAGTTTCTCCGGGGGAATGAAAAAGTATTTACCGAAGCGCTGCACGACGGGGCGGCCGACGACGCGCGAGATCCAATAGGTGATGGCGGAGCCGAGGTAGGATCCGACCGTGCCGGCGATAACCACGCCGGTCAGGCTCAGATGGCCTTGCGCGGCGAGGAAAGCGGCCGGCGGGATGACGACTTCGCTCGGGACCGGAAAGATCGAACTCTCCATCGCCATGAGGAGGATGATGCCCCAGTATCCGCCGTGCAGGACCCAGCCAAACCAAATTTCAAGTAAGTGATGCATTGGAAAATTTCAGATTTCAGAATTCGCGTTTCAGATTTAGCCTCGGGCCGCCTGGAGACGCGCCCGCTAGTTCCATCGCAAATTCGCTTTCCGCAATTTTAATTTCTTCATGATCTATCGCCGCGTGCTGCGCTATTACCGTCCCTTTCTGGGGCCGACGATCGCGGGTCTCCTTCTCTCGCTCCTTGGGATTGGCGCCAATCTTCTCAAGCCGTGGCCGATCAAGATCATCATCGATCAGATCCTGCCGTCGGATTCCAGCTTCCGCGCGACCCATCCGAATTGGCACGATTACATCGCGCCGCTCTGCCTTGCCATCGTCGCGCTCCAGATCCTGTGGGGTCTTATTAATCTGCTCACGAACTACATCTTCGTGAAGGTCGGGCTCCAGGCGCTGCTCAAGCTGCGGACCGATCTCTACGCCTACCTGCAATCACTTTCGCTGAAGTATCACGACGCGCGCCGCTCGGCCGATTCCAGCTTCCGCGTCGCCTACGATTCGCAGGCCATCCAGACCATCTACAACAAGGGATTCACGAACATCTTTGGCTCTTTCCTCACGCTCATCGGCATCTTCGTCATCATGCTGCGGCTGGATTGGCAGCTCACTCTCCTGTCGTTAGGCATTGTTCCACTCATCGTCGGCGCGATCTATTTTTTCGCCCATCGGATCCGGACGGAATCGACCTCGATCCAGGAACAGGACAGCGCGATGCTGGCGCAGGCGCAGGAAGGATTGAGCTCGATCCGGATGGTGGCAGCCTTCGGGCGGGAGGATTTCGAAGTGGCGCAGTTCCACCAGCGCGCCCGGCAAAGTCTCCAGGCCAACCTCCGTCTCACCCTCACGAACGTGAAAAGCGCGCTCGTCATCAGCACCCTCATGGGAATCGGAACGGCGGCGATGTATTACCTCGGCACTCTCCACGTTCTCGCCGGCACCCTCACCCTCGGTTCGCTCATCCTCTTCAGCTCCTATCTGGTCATGCTCTACCAGCCGCTCCAGGAACTTACCTACACCGCCTGGGCGATGGAGGGCGCGACCGCCGGGGCTGGGCGCTGTTTCGAAGTTCTCGACCGCGAGGACGACGTGCGTGATTTGCCGGGCGCGATCGCGATCGCGGAAACCCAGGCCGCGATTTCTTTCGACCAAGTGCGCTTTGCTTACGACGAAAAGCAACCGGTGCTCGACGGAATCGATCTCCGCATTTCGCCAAACCAGATCGTCGCCCTTGTCGGCGGAACGGGCGCGGGCAAAAGCACCCTCCTCAGTCTGGTCCCGCGCTTTTACGATCCGAGCGCAGGGGTTGTTTCCCTAGACGGCCGCGACGTTCGCCAGATCACAAAAAAATCGCTCCGCGCGCAAATCGCGATCGTTCTGCAAGACACCCTTCTTTTTTCCACCACCATCCGCGAAAACATCGCTTACGGCCGCCCCGACGCGACCGACGAAGAAATCCGCGCTGCCGCTCGCCGCGCCCAGGCGGACGATTTCATCTCACGTTTGCCTAACGGATACGACAGCG
Organism: Chthoniobacterales bacterium; assembly: GCA_038198605.1. Taxonomy (GTDB): domain Bacteria; phylum Verrucomicrobiota; class Verrucomicrobiia; order Chthoniobacterales; family UBA10450; genus Palsa-1392. The sequence continues at coordinate 24,192 of JBBPZS010000079.1, forward strand.
CGGTGGGCGAACGCGGCGGACATCTCAGCGTCGGGCAACGTCAGCGCATCGGGATTGCCCGCGCCTTTCTCAAGGACGCGCCCATTCTCCTGCTCGACGAGCCCACTTCGGCCCTCGATCCCACGACGGAGGCAGCGATCATGGAAACAATCACCGAACTGATGCACGGTCGCACGACCCTGATCGTGACCCATCGCCTCGCCACCATTCACAACGTCGACCAAATCGTCGTTCTCGAGCATGGCCGGATCGTGGAGAGCGGCCGCGGCGCCGAACTCGTGGCGCAGCGCGGGGCATATGCGAAGCTCTACGCCGCCGGCAACTACCCAACCCAATGAGCAACGTAAACAGCGAACGCCGCGTCGAATCCGATTGGTGGGCCGATCCCATCCCGCCGCGAGTTCATTTCGGCGAAGGTTTTTATTGCGAGACCGCGCAGATTTTTCGCTTCATGCGCAGCCAGCGTGAAGACGCCGTCCAACTCGGCGACTACGTCTCCTGTTACGCCGGCTGCTCCTTTGCCATCGGTAAAAACGGACGCTGTAAAGTGGGCGACTTCACCCTCATGAATGGCGCCCTCGTCATGGCCGAGGAGTTGATCGAGATCGGCAGCTACTGCCTCATCTCCTGGAACGTCGGCATCGCCGACTCCGATTTCCACCCGATCGATCCGGCCCAGCGCCATCAGGACGCGCTCGCCCTCGCGCCCTATTACAAAGACCGCCCACCGCGTCCGCCCATTCGCACCGCGCCCGTCCGCATCGCCGACAACGTCTGGATCGGAATGAACGCGGTCATCCTCAAAGGCGTGACGATCGGTGAAAACTCGGTCGTCGCCGCCGGCTCAGTCGTGGCAAAAAGCGTCGCACCCAACACCGTCGTGGCCGGCAACCCGGCGATTGTGGTGAAGAATCTTTAACCACGGATTACACGGATGGGCACGGATGAAGAGATCAGGCTGGTTTGCCTTCCCCCATCCGTGTTATCCGTGGTCAAATCCTCCTTATGAAGCGCAAGCGCGTCGTCGTGATGGGATTCATGGGCGGGATGCCGATCGCCGGCGTCATCTGGCAGCACATCCATTACATCGTAGGGCTGCAACGCCTCGGGCACGACGTTTACTACATCGAGGATTCGGCCCGCATTCCGTACAACCCAAAAACATTCGACACCAATGACGACTTCACCTACGCCGCGCAGATCCTGGCGCAGCTGGCGAGCGAATTTGGCTTCGAGAATCGCTGGGCCTTTTGCGCTCGCTACCTCCCTGGCACTCCCACCGCCGGCCTGCGTCTGGGGAAAATCCAGCAGCTGTATCTCGAGGCCGACGCCATCCTCAACGTTTGCGGCACCCAGGAATTCAATGACGACCTGCGCAAGAGCGATGCCATCCTCTACATCGAGAGCGACCCTGGTGTGGAGCAGATCAGGGTCGATCAACGCACCCGGCCGACGATCGAGTATCTCCGCCAGCACCGCGCCCTCTTCACCTTTGGGGAGAACATCGGGACCAGCCGGTTCCCCGTTCCGCTGCACAAATTGCAATGGCTCCCGACGCGCCAGCCGGTCGTGACCGATCTTTGGAAAACGATTCGCCGGCCGGCCGCAACTGCTGTCTTCACTTCCATCGCCAACTGGTCGACCAGCGGCCTGAAAGACATCGCCTGGCGGGGCGAGAAATATCTCTGGAGCAAGTCGCGCGAGTTTATCCGCTTCATCGCCGCGCCGAAAAAGTCCGGTGAACCCTTCGAGCTCGCGACCGATATCAAGGACGAGAAGACGCGCACCCGATTTCTGAAAAACGAGTGGCGTTTCCGGCGCCCGCACGAGATGAGCGTCGATTACTGGCAGTATCGCGATTACATCCGGCGCTCTAAAGGCGAGTTCACCGTCGCGAAAGACCAATACGTCCGGCTCCACACCGGCTGGTTCAGCGACCGCAGCGCCTGCTACCTCGCCGCGGGGCGGCCGGTCATCACCCAGCAGACCGGGTTCACCGATCATTATGGAAACAACGGCGGGTTGTTCGCCTTCCAGTCGTTAGGCGAAATCGCCGAGGAGGTGCGCGAGATCAACGCCGACTACCAGAAACACAGCCGCGCCGCGCGCGCGATCGCCTGCGAAACCTTCGAGGCGGAAAAGGTCGTCGGCCAAATTCTCGAGCGCGCCGGCGTGTAGACGCTTCGCTCTGCGAAGCGCGACCTTGTTCGCCGCAGCCAATGGCACCCACCCTCGCGTCTCCCGGAGGGAGACGTCTACAACTGAACGTTTTCGGTGTCCGGTCATCTAACGTTTCGATTGCCGTTTTACAGCCGCCCGCTTCCGATTGATCTTCCCGCTCTTTTCCTGATGCATCTTTTCCGTTTTCTCATCTGCGCGCTGGCGCTGCTCGTGGTCGTCCACGCGCAAGCCCAGCCCAATGGCCAGATCCAAGGCAGCCTGGTCCGCATTACTTCGACCGAGGTGGAGCCCGATTATCGCGCGCCGTGGAACTCTGGCTCGATCGGGCGCGGGGTGGGCGCCGGGTTTGTCATCGATGGCCAGCGCATCCTGACCAACGCCCATGTCGTCAGCAACGGCCGCTACCTCACGGTCGAGCGCGAGGGCGATCCGAATAAATATCCCGCCACCGTGCAGTTCGTCGCGCACGATTGCGACCTTGCGCTTCTCCAGGTGCCATCGCCCGATTTCTGGAAAAACATGAAGCCGCTTGGCTTAGGCGGCATCCCGGCACTGGAGTCGATGGTCTCAGCCTACGGCTACCCGATCGGCGGCGAGCGCATGTCGGTCACGACCGGCATCGTGTCGCGGATCGACTTCAACCTTTACACCCACTCCGCGATCGATTCTCACCTCGCGATCCAGATCAGCGCGCAGATCAACCCGGGCAACAGCGGCGGGCCGGTGATGCAAAACGCCAAAGTGGTCGGGGTCGCTTTCCAGGGCTACAGCGGCGACATCGCCCAGGGTGTCGCCTACATGATCCCGACGCCGGTCATTCGCCGTTTTCTCAAGGACATCGAGGACGGGCATTACGATCGTTACGTCGATCTCGGCATCACATATACGAAACTCCAGAACCCGGCGCAGCGGCATTTCCTCGGCCTGAAGGATGACGATCGCGGCATTCTCGTCGGCACGGTGATTGAGGCCGGCCCTTGTGGAAAGCTTCTGCAAACCGGCGACGTGCTCCTGGCGGTCGATGGCCATCCCATCGCGAGCGACGCCTTCGTCGAATTCGAAGGCGAACGGGTGCAAATGCCCGAAGTGGTCGAGCGGAAATTCAAGGGCGACACCGTCAAACTCGATCTCCTACGCAACAAGCAGCCGATTAGTATCGATGTCACCCTGGGCACGGTCTGGCCCTACTTCATGCAAAGCCACAGCTACGATGTGCGCCCGCGTTATGTCGTCTATGGCGGGCTTCTCTTTCAGCCCATGTCGCTCGATCTCCTCCAGGCCTATCGCATCAGCGATCTGCGGGTCCGGCATTACTTTGATTTCTTCGTCACCGACCAACTTTACCTGCAACATCCGGAGGTCATCCTTCTGACCAACATCCTGCCCGATCCAATCAACACCTACCTCATGCCCTATCGCTCCAGCATCGTGGACGAGATCAATGGCAAGAAGATCGGCACTTTGCAGGATCTCGCCCGCGCTTTCGAACAACCGGCCGATCGTTTTGTCGTGAAAATGGTCGGCGACGGTCCGCCGCTCGTGCTTGATCCGAAACAGGTGGAATCGGCCCGCGAGCGAATCAAAACGCGTTACAACGTGCTCCAGGAACAAAATCTCGATGAGCAGACGCCGGCCAAACCCGCCGTGGCGGTGAAAGACAATATTTGATCATGCGTTCGCCTGTTCTATTTCTCGTCGCCCTCCTCGCCTTCTCGCCCTTAGCATGGGCCAAGAAGGCTCCGGTCTCGGTCAAGAAGCTGCCGTCCAGCGCGCAAGCCGCGGTCCAGGCAAAGGAGGTTTCGCTCGTCCGGGTCAACGTCACCGGCCAGCCTTACGATTACTTTCGACCGTGGCAAAAGAAGGCGCCGTTCTCCAAGCGCGCCCTCGGGGCGGTTTTGCCTAACGACCGCGTCCTCGTCACCGCCGACCTGGTGGCGAACCAGAATTACGTCGAGCTGGAGCGGGCGGAATCGGGCGAGAAAACCGCCGCCAACGTCGTCGTGGTCGATTACGAAGCGAACCTCGCCCTGATTGAGCCGAGCGATAAAAGTTTCCTCAAGGGTCTGCAACCGCTCGAGCTCGCGCTCGAGACCGTGGTCGGCGACCGCCTCTCCGCCTGGCAGCTCGAGTCCACCGGCGCGCTCGTCGTGACCGAAGGCATCGTGACCACGATCGGGATCACGCGTTACCCGGCCGATGTGGCCGACTTCCTCACTTACCGGCTCAGCATCCCGATGCAGTATCGCGATAACAGCTACACCGTGCCGCTGGTCAAAAACAACAAACTGGCGGCGCTTCTCCTGCGCTACGAACCGCGCTCGCAGGTGCTCGACGCCATCCCGGCGCCGATCATCGCGCATTTTTTGAAAGATGCGGCCGGGGAAAAATATCAGGGCTTCCCCTCGTTAGGCATTTCTTTCTTTCCCACCCGCGATCCGCAGTTGCGCGCCTATGCCGGCGAAACGAGCAAGACCGGCGGCGTCTACATCACGAGCGTCGAGCCGGGCTTGCCCGCAGCCAAGGCCGGGCTCCAACCGGGCGATATCGTAACCGCGGTGGCGGAGCACGACATCGATCAAAATGGAAATTATGTCGACTCGCTCTACGGCAAACTCGGGTTCAGCAATCTCCTGACCGCGAAAGCTTATGTCGGCGATTCTGTCGCGCTCCACGTCATGCGCGAAGGCAAGCCGCTCACCCTGAATGTGAAGTTGGAGCATCGCTCCGAGGAGGACTACGTCATCCCGCCCTACAACATCGACGATCCGCCCTCCTACTACGTCCTCGGCGGCCTCATCTTCCAGGAGCTGACCCGGCAATATCTCAAGGAATGGGGCAACAACTGGGAGAAAGATGCGCCGCAGGATTTTGTTTATCTCGATAAATTCCAGTCCGAGCTTTTCCCCGAGGGCAAGCGCAAGGTCGTTATCCTTAGCCAGGTCCTGCCCGCCAACAGCACGATCGGTTACGACGACTTCAGCTACATGGTGGTAAAAAAAGTGAACGACAAAGTGATTCACTCGTTAGCCGACCTGGCCGAGGCGGTAAAATCACCGCTCAACGGCTTCGACGTCATCCAGACAGCCGACGATCCCAAACAGCTCGAGCTCGATGCCTCCCAGGTGGCCGCGGAAGCGGACGCTCTCCAGAAAAATTACGGACTGCCGGCGTTGCAACGGCTGGAGTGAGGTCGCGCGCGCTCGCGCCCTTCGGCGCAATTTTCGACTGGGACGGCGTCATCATCGATTCCGGCAAACTGCATGCCCGGAGCTGGCAACTGCTCGCGGCCGAGCTCGGCCAAGTCGTCGCGCCGGACAGTTTCATCCGCGGTTTCGGAATGAAGAGCGAGCGGATCGTGCGTGAGATCCACCAATGGGCGAGCGGACCGGCCGAGGTCAGCCAGCTCACGAACCGGAAAGAAGCCCTTTATCGCGAGCTGGTCGCGCAGGGCGACATCGCGCCGCTCCCCGGCGTGGTGGAATGGCTCCGTCGCCTGAGCGACGCCGGCATTCCCTGTGCCGTCGCTTCCTCGACTTCGCGGCAAAACATCGACGCCGTCTTACACCGGATCGGGCTGAAAGAAGCTTTTCTCGAGATCGTCTCGGCCGAGGACGTCGTGCAAGGGAAACCGAACCCGGAAGTTTTCCTGAAAGCGGCGGAGCGTCTCGGCATCACCCCGGCGCGCTCCGTTGTCTTCGAAGACGCCCACGTCGGAATCGAAGCGGCCCATGCCGCGGCGATGAAAGTGGTGGCCGTCGCCACGACTCATCCACTGGAAGAATTGCTCGATGCCGACCTCGTCGTTAGGCGGCTCGACGAACTAAGCGTGGAACAAGTGGCGGCTTTGTAGACGCTTCGCTCTGCGAAGCGCGGGGGCAAGCGTGCTATCAAGCGGGAAGCTTTTCCGCCAGCGAGGACAACTCTCGCGCCTCCCAGAGGGAGGCGTCTACAAGCTCCCTTAGTCGCCGAAAGAGATCTCGACGTCGCGCGCCGTCTCCACCATCTGGCTCGACGGCTGGACGAGGCGCAGCCGGTTCACCGCATCGGCGATCGGCACGTGTTGCACCTGGTAATTCTGATAGCTCACCATCGAGCCAAAGAGACCTTCGTTCGCCAATTGCACGGCTTTGACCCCAAAACGCGTCCCGAGAATCCGATCGAGCGTGGTCGGAGCGCCTCCGCGCTGGAGATGGCCGAGGACGCAGCAGCGCGTCTCTTTCCCGGTCCGCGCCGCCAGTTCATGCGCGACCACGTCGCCAATTCCGCCAAAGCGATATTCACCCACCTCGGTCTGGTGCAGCACCTGTTGCCCGTCTCTTGGCTTGGCTCCTTCCGCCACCACCACCATCGAGCTCAGCGAGCCGGCTGCTTCTCTCCGCTTGATGAAATCGGCCAGCTTTTCGTAATCGAAGGGAATTTCCGGTATCAAAATTGCGTCCGCGCCGCCCGCGATCCCACCATGCAGCGCGATCCAGCCGGCGTGCCGCCCCATCACCTCGAGCACCATGATGCGTTTGTGACTGGTCGCCGTCGTATGCAATCGGTCGAGCGCATCGGCCACGGCCGCGACCGCGGAATCGAAACCGAACGTCATCGCCGTCGCTTCGAGATCGTTGTCGATTGTTTTGGGAACTCCGATGCAGTTGATCCCGCCTTCCTGGAGCTGAAGAGCGGTCGTCATCGAGCCATCGCCGCCGACGATGATCAAGGCCTTGACGTTCAACCGGTCGAGCACCCCGCGCGCCTTCTCGATCACGTCGGCCGCGACCACGGCGCGATTCCCGGCCCCGACCTTGGCGATGAAATGCCCCCTGTTTGTCGTGCCGATAATCGTTCCGCCTAACGACATGATACCGTCCGTCCGGGCGCGATCAAGGATGACGTATTGCCCCGGAGGGAGGAGGCCTTCGAAGCCGTCCTTAAACCCGACCACTTCCCAGCCCAGTTTTTCCGCCGCCAGCACGACCCCGCGCAGGACTGCGTTCAATCCCGGGCAATCTCCGCCGCTGGTCAGGACCCCGACGCGCGGTTTCATCTATTCGTTAGGCCCGGCCAGCACGTCGTCCTTCGCCAGCGGCCGCCCGGCCGCGGCCCATTGGTCGTAGGCCGTCCAGCCGTGAGCGAGCATGGTCGCGCCTTCCCCAAAACGATCACTGCTGCCGAGGAGGACCACGATCAGCCGCCGCGGAGTGACAAGCGTAGTCGCGCCCTGCGGCACGACTTCCGGCGGCCGCGCCGCCGAGATGACCAGGCAATCCCCGGCCTTGGCCGTTCGGCCGGTTTTGACCCCGTCGATTTCATCGCGCCCGAGCAATTCGTTCGTGTTCCGGAGGAGGTAACGCAGTCGCTCGGCGCCGCGGCCGAACTCGATCTCGCGCTCCTTTTGCGAAACGTAAAAACGGAAGCCGGCATTGTTCATCGCATATCTCGTTAGGCGAGCGATGTCGGCCGCGGTCGAGTAGGGCTTTTCTTTCGCATCCACCCCGCTCGGGTTAAGGAAGCGGGTCCGTTCCATCCCGAGGTGCTTGGCCAGGGCATTCATTTGCAGAACGAAATTATCGACCGGCGTCCCCCGGGCCGTGGATCCGTTAGGCGGCAATTGGGCCTGGAGCGCGCGCCCGACGTGGTCCGCCAGGGCGTAAGCGGCGACGTTGTCGGACTGGACCAGCGCGGCGTAAAGCAGATCGCGCAACGTGATGGTGTCGCCCGCCTGGAAGCCGACGTTGTTTTCGAAGGCATCGACAAACGCCGCCTGCGGAATGACCGCGACCTGAGCCAGATCGCCGCCTTGTTTGGTCGACCAATCGAGCACTACCATGGCGGTCGCGATCTTGGTCAGGCTGCCAACCTGGCGCTTCTTGTCCGCCTGGACTTTCTCGAGAATGAAGCCGGTCTTGGCGTCGATCGTAATGCTGGCTTCCGCCGCCCGGCCGGTGGATGCCGCGCCCAAAAAAGGCGCGGAAACGAGAAGCAGGCAGAGGATTTTGCGCAGGAATTTCATCACGTCAGCCGTCCAAACCGCTGCACGGTAACTGGACACCCCCGCTTCGCAAACGCAATCAGTCGGGCCTCGCCTAACGAATCCGGCGCCGACTAGCGGAGCGAGACAGAGGAGCGCGCGCCGAAGCGGTGCGGGTCGGGACTGAGGACGAGGAGGACGCGCTCCGCCGCGTTGCGCAGGTCGAACGGCGTCGCTTTGCCCAGACCACTGGCCCGCACCGTGCCCAGCTTGCCTTGCAGGTTGCTGCCGCCCGCCATGTCGAATTCATAGATCACCTGATGGATATCGACGTCCGTCACTTTCACATGCAAAGCGAGAAAGGAACGACCGGCACCGAATTGACCGAGGAAAAAGCGGCCCACCGGGCTGCCCCCGTCGATCAGATCAAATTGTCCTTCCACCAGCCAGCCGGTCTTGGGCACTTCGTCGGCGGTGAGGATGCGGGCCGGAGCCAGCTTGCTCAGTTCTTCCTTCAGATCGCCCGCGAACTGGTGCGGGATGAGCGAGACACGAATCGGCAATTCGCCCGGCGTGGTGGCTACGTCCCCACGCACAAGCGTGCGGTCGATGCAGAAAGGCCGGATGTAAATCGCCTCGGGATCTGTCGCCCCTACTCCGCAATTCGTTTCGTAGCGGACCATCTCTTTGGAACCGACATCCTTGGCGTCCACTTCGGCGTAGCTGGCAGAGCTGGAGTTATAGGTCTTCGTGACAACCATATCGGCGCACGAAGAAAGGAGAAGACTGGTAGCGATGACGGTGAAGAATTTCATAGATTTGCTTGGTCTGTCGGCGGCCCGCCCTCGTTCAGAAGACAGCCCGCAACTCCGTTCCCATAATGCAACTCCCGTGCCGTCGAAGGGAAAAAGTCTCCGTTTCCCCCTCGCCCGGCTCCGTCGCTGGGAGGTGGCAGCCAACGCCAGCGGGGGATGATTGGCCGGACCGCGCTTCTCGCCCCTAACGAAAAAGATCCGGCTGCCGCGCTGGGCCTTGCGCGATTTGCCCGAGCGCGGCGCGCAACCGGAGAGCCGCATGCGGCGCGAAATCGAGCGCGTTGTTGTTGAAAACGACGTGCACCTGCTCGGCCTGGTCCGCCAGCTTCTGCGCCCGTTCCGCCACCTCCGCGATCTCCGCGTCGTCGTAGTCGTAATAAAAGCGTTCCGCCACGGTTTTGCCGCGGAGGTAGGCTTCGGCATTACGCCCGTGCAGGCGGAGGTAGGCCAGCCGCGGGTTCGTCACCTCGTTAAGCCCGCGCGGCATGATGGTGAAGTGGTCTTCGTTAGGCGCATCGACCAGTGCGAGCGCGGCCTGGTGCCGCTGGAAGAAATCCAGCGTCTTCTCCAGCTCTTTCCCTTCGGCCCAGTTTCGATTGCGCAACTCCACCACCAGGCCAAAGGGAACGAGCCGGGTGAGCAGATTATCCAGTTCCGCCAGGGCATGCTTCCGCGGTGAAAAGGCCGGCGAAAGCTGAAGGAGAAAAGCGCCGAATTTCTTCGCCGCCCGCAGCGGCTCGCACGCGGCCACGATCTGCTCCAACAGTGCTTCCTCCAATTGCGGGGTCAGTTCGACCTTGCCCTTGGCATCGGCCGCGGCGCTCCGCTGCAAGGCGGGCGGAAGCGATTTCAAAGTCGCGGCATGCCGGGAAAGCAAACGGTGCAGCTTCACGTTAAAGACGAAATCATCCGGCGTAGCGTGGCCCCAGCGTTCCACCAACCGTCTCTCCGGAACGGCGTAGAAGCTCGAATTGACCTCCACCATCGTAAAATGCTGCGCATACCAAGGGAGGCGTTCACCTGCGGGCAGCCTCGGCGGATACCAGCGCTCGACGAAACCGGGGTCCGACCAGCTCGCCGTCCCGACGAGAATATTGGAATTCTCGGTTGATATACTACGCGCCACAAAAGAGGAAACGCATGAGGAACTGCAAACGCAACCGACGGGAGGGAAAGAAAAGCGCTTGGTGCATCCCGAGAACTACAACACGGACCAGCCCCCCGCGGGTGGGGAAAACCGGAAATGATTGGAGGATATGGAGTTCGAGCAGTTTCATAATATGGATGAGCTAGTGGTTGAGAGAAAAAGCGAGGGTGGGTAGAATCAGAAGCATGAGAACGGTGGATGAGATCGAACAGGCTGTTCGCCAACTCCCGAGGAAGGAATTTTGGGCCTTTGCGCAACGGATGGATGAGTTGCGCGAACTACAGTGGGACCGGGAGATAGAGGAAGATTCGCAGCCCGGCGGCCCGCTCGATCGCCTGGCGGAGGAAGCGCTGCGCGAGTTTGACGCAGAGCGGACCCGGCCGCTGCCGTGATCAGCCGCACCACGGCGGCATTTCGAAAGCACTCAATACGGGTCCTCGCGCGCAAGCAGTATCGTCTCTGGAAATGGGGTCCGCAGCCATCGCTGCGTTTCAAGAAAGCGGGAAAAATTCTATTCGGCCAGGATCACGAGCGGCTGGCGAGCAGTCGCGAAACCGACTAACGATGGGATTTCTGTGGTATTGGATCGGCCCGCATGATGAGTACCTACGCGTGATCCGCGCCTCTTGAGTCTGCCACAACGGGCGCGAGACAGAGCATGCCAGAATCGAAGGCCTTCGCGCTCACGATGCCGTGGGCATGTTCTCCGGATGCTGTTCCAGATGAGCGGTAAGCGGGCGCAACTCGATCGACTCGCCCACGAGATGAGCTGGTGCTCGGCTACTTCTTCTCATGCTGCCCACTCCGCACAAAGTAGTTCGGCTTGCGCCAGGACTGTCTTGGTCGCTTCTTCTTCGAGATCGGGTGGGTAGCCGTGTTTCCGGAGGATGCGCTTGACCATCACTTTGATCTTGGCTCTCGCACCCTCGCGGAGAGTCCAGTCGATCGTGACGCTTTTGCGGACTTGGGTGACGAGTTCCGTAGCGATGACTTTGAGTTCGTCTTTGCCCATGGCTTCAACGGCGCTGTTGTTGGCGGCTAACGCGTCGTAGAATGGAGCCGCTGGGGAGCGAGCGACATAGACAGCGTGAAACGCTGGGCCCAAGCCCGACCGAGCGGGCGCAAGGGAGTCAAGGCGACTTTGAAAGCCCGGCCGTTGCTGCGCATCCGTTACGGCCCAAAACTCGCGGCGTTGGACGAGGCGTTGGGAAGTTCGAGGGACGAATGATGAATTACGAAGTGGGAGAACTTCTTCCTTCTGCATTCATACTTCTGACCTCTTGAGAGTCCGCGCACTTCGGCGAGGAATTGATCGCAGAGGATGCTGATGTCCGGCTGTTTCAATCCGGCGGCACTGAAGACATCGATGATCTCGGGCCGTCCGGGACGATCAACGTGCGGCAAGCGGGGAAACTCAAATAGAAGCCAGGTTGGCCTCCAGCGGCTTATCCTTCGTGAAGCGACTCACGCCGAGAATGCTAAAGCCAATCACTTCGCCATTCTTACCCACTCGCTCCATCACCGCGTCGTGGCCAGTCTCCTTTTCGTACCCGGCGGCTTCCGAAAACCTCACTTCCAGGAAATCGGCTTCCGCGTCGAACCAGACTTTTATTTTATCGGCCATAAATCTTTTCCGGCTTTGGGTTTGTCAGTCAAATAGGCCGTGACCACAAACGCATCGTCGTCCGCGTATTTAACCACAACGCACAGCCATTTTCCATCTACGATTGTCCGTGCGTAAAACTCGTAGAACAACCGCACTGCGTCGTCCGAACGCGAAAGCCGCACCAATTGCGGCAGGGCAATGTGCGCTCGATTTCTACACCCATGTTCTTCAGTTCAGGATGCTCCAGAATGTGCGCCAGGCGCTCATCCGTAAGCCGCACCTGGCGGCCAAAGCAATCTTCAAAAATCCTCATTTCATTTTTTCGGTCGGCAAGAAGCTCGGCGGGATGCGGCGCGCATCATCGTCGTTGCCGCGTGTTCAAGCAAAGAAACTTCCTCCTTTTACCTTCATACTTCAGCGTTTTTCCATGGCCCATTTCGTCTTGAGCTTTTCCTTGCGCGTCAGCTCTTCGCCTTTGATCGCTTCGAACTCCTCGTCGATCGGTCTTCCTTCTGCATTCTACCTTCTGACTTTGCTTGGCCCCAGCTTCGCCACCCGGCTCTCGTAATAGATCGGCACCGTCGCCTTGTCGGCCACGGCCGAGCAGGCGGGGGGGGAATCAGGGAGGAGGTCGGAGGGGCGAGGCTGGATGTCGTAGATGCTGATGACTACCTGCGCGACAGCGCAATTCTAAACCAAGGGCGGCACTCTCGTAGAGCCTGGGAAGGCAAATCCCCGAAGACCGCGCGCGCATTGGCGTCCGTCTTCTCGATCGGCGTCCCGGTGAATGGAGAGAGGCGGGACCGACCGACATAGACAGTGCGAAGCGCTGGGCAAAGGCCCACTGAGCTGGGCAGCAAAGGAGTCAAGCCGATGAACGACGCGCGCGGGAGCGAGTCGCGCAGATTGCGCGCGAGCCCGTCGATCAAGTCGTATTGGCTGCGGTGCGCTTCATCCGCGATCACGACGATGTTCCGGCGCGCGGAGAGGAGCGGCACTTGGAAAGCCCGGCCGTTGCTCTGCATCCGTTACGGCCCGCCTTTCTCTTCCGGCATGAACTTCTGGATGGTGGTGAAACGACGCCGCCACTCGCGACGTTCAGCGGCTTTCGTAAATGCTCGACCGAATCCGCGAACTTCAGTCAGGAACTCTTCGGATAGGATGCTGATGTCCGATTGCTTGAGCCCGGCTAAGCAGATCTGTTTACTCTAACGAGAATGCCGGCAACTGGCTCATTCTGCGTGACTGTGAAATGGATTCTCTGCGCTAGCCCAAAGAAATCGCTGTCTTGTGTGCAAACAACGATGCCGCTGTGAGCGTCGTTTGCAGCGTGAAGCCTGATAAAGTGCTTTCGGTTCAGCGTAAGAAGAATCCGATTCCCTTCGGTCGCGAATGCAAGAACATCTTCATCAGCGATGCGCTGGTTCGCCTTACCAGCTTGTAAGGATGTAAGAACATCATGCCCGAGCTTCCGCAGTTCTTCGACAGCGGTTTGAGGAAAGTTCTCATTCGAATAAAACCGCGCCATCAGTCGGTCTCGTCGTCTTCGTTGAGGCGAATATCCCGCTCGACCTCTGCGCGGTGATCAGAGACGTACGACCAAGCATTAGCTAGGTCCTCAGGAGATAGGCTGGGATAGTTCTGAAGAAGTGTCTCGTCGGAGAGTCCCAGGCGCCGTCCCTGCTCGACCACCCAAACAGGAATGCGGGTGTTGCCGATACACGCCTCCCCGCCACACACGTCGATCGATCGACGAATACCCGGCATTGGCTCGCGCCACGATCGGACCTGCCGCTCCACAATTTCTAATACCTGGGACGGGTGCTCGGCGACGTCGTAACCCCATTCTCCGTGTCGCCCGTCGAGGTTCAATGCGCGCACCCATCGCTGCGCCGCTTGCCCTTTGTCGTCTTTTGCAGGATCGGGAAAGCCTTTGGTTTCCAGAATCAACTTCAGATTACAGCCAGCGTTTAGCTGGACGATGAAATCGGGGACGTACTCATGAGTCTCGCCCTCTAACTTGTAAGGAATCGTGAATCCCAAAACCGAGCGGGTTCCAAGCGGATCGTAGCTGTTCTTCACGAACGAATGCACTGACGGCGACCGCTCTAAATGGTAGGCCGCTGACTGCTCCCATTGCTTGGTATCGGCCACTGCGTAATTCAGATGTGAACGAACTACCTCGCGGACTTCTTTGCTCGTCCAAAAATCGACATCAGTCGTTGAGCCAGTCTCACGTCCTGGATCATAGACCGGTTGCTCCGCTTCCTCGCCTGCATCCACATCGCCGCGGATCGCTTCTCGCATTCTCCCTAGAGCCAACCCGTAGAATGGGCTGTGCCATACATCGACACGCTCAAACGGCTTCCTCGCGACAACATGCTCCGCCATATATCGCCGAACTATCGCGAGCACCTGTGGGAACAAACGCTGCGCGGGGATACTGCATCTGTTGTCCTTTATGAGCGCCTGCGTCAGTTGCGACGCAAAGGCGAATTCCACCCGCTGCAATGGGAAGCGCTTGCGCGACTCGTCCAGCGTGACCGTGTCTACACGGAAGCCTGCGCCGAACCGCATCTTTCCTTCGTTGTTGATTGCCAGTCCCTGAATCTGGACTTCCGCAGGTACATTCTGCGGATCGAGCTCCGTATTCGCCATGTGTTCCCAATCCACATCGACCACTCGTTTGATTACCTGCTCGTAACGAAGAACGCGCGGGAACCTTATTTCGAGGTTGGCTCGTTCAGGCAAAGCAAAAACGTGTCTACGCTCTTTCGGGCCGGGCGGAGGAGCATTACTCTCTTTGAACGGAACGATTTCGAATGGGACGCCAAAGACCTTGGCGAGTTCCTCGCTGAAACGACCATTCTCACCCTCGTCATAGCGCCTACGTCGCAAAGCCCGCCCGACTACCTGCTCGCATAGCAGTTGCGACATGAATGGGCGAAGCCCGACTACATGCGTAACCGTGTTACAATCCCAGCCCTCGGTTAGCATTGCCACGCTGACGATGCACCGCACGTCTCGGCCAGGAGGATGCAGTGGCCTTCCTAACTTCGTAGCGAGAGTTTCGAAACCTTCGGGATAGATTATTCTCCCTGTTACGTCCTTCGGCCATTCCAGTTTGCCGACGCTATCAAGCGTGTACCGCATCCACGTCAGTTCGTCGCTCGCTGGTTTCCCTGAATCCGTCTCTGACGCGACTTTTGTATCGACGCGAATCGTGAATCTCTCGCCGCGTTCTGGCCGGTTGCGAAACTCCTCGATCCCAGCACTGCCAATGTTGTCCGGGCGAACGTCCTCGGCGAGCCATTGATAAACCGCAGTCGCGATCTTGATGTTCTTGCAGACGACGATGAAGACCGGTGACCGTTGTTCGTCTTCTTCTTCCTTCCAACGATAAAACTCTTGCCGCCATAGACCAGCAAGCTGACCGATAGGCAGCGCTGCATACTTCAAGATAGCAGCCGGTCGTGGCTGTGCGCGTGTTCCTCCACGCTCGCCCGGCGTAAGCTTATCCATCACGTACTTCCAAATATTGAAGAACCCAGCGACTTCCTTACCTGTGGTATCGCGCACAGCTAACTGCGGAATCTTCACCAAGCCGCCCTCGATCGAATCCATCAAACCGAAGTCGCTGACGGTCCACTGGAAAGGACGATTCGTTTCCTGCCCGACGTGGCCGAGAAAATAAGGCGTCGCGCTTAGATCAACGCAGAAATTGATTCCATTACCTTTACCGCTGTTGCAGTTGACGCGGTCCAGGCCTTCTACCCAAACAGTGGCCTCATCTCGCTCGTCCAGCCATGCCTGTTGCTCATCTTCTGCCAGTGTGTCCCAGTCGTCGGGAAGCGCTACGCGGACGCGATAAGCGTGATGTGCTTCGTCATTAAGCACGAGAAGGTTCGATCGACCCGCTACATCCTGACCCAGTACGCGACGCAATAACTTTGCGTCGCTCTCGATATAACGAGTAATCCTCGCCTTAATCGTGCGCCGACCGCTGGAATCCTTACTCTCTTCCAATACTTCGATTAGGCCCTGGCCTAACTGTGCCTCGAATGTTTCCTCGGTGAGGAAACGCTTTCCGCGAGCAGTATCGTTCTTTGTCCCGATCGTAATCGTTTCTGTAGCTGTGACAGGAATGCCGATCTTCAGGACGCGGGATCGCTCTCCATTTACAGAAGGCGTTTGCGGCTCGAAGACATGCCAGTTCGTCACGATCACTTTCCCCTGCGCGAGAAGAGGCATTTGTTCTGCGGCAACGAGATCGCGAGTACGATACAGGCTCGCATCACCGCGTGTAGGATCGATCTCCTGAAGGCGGTTACGAATGGTTACGTTTGGACAAACTACCAGAACGGCGTCCGAGAAACGTTTATCCCCGCGGCTGGTGACCTTGTTGAGGATACTCCACGCCGCGAGCATCGCCATGACTGTAGTTTTACCGGTGCCGGTCGCCAGCTTGGAAGCGTAGCGAACAAATCCGTCGCCGCCTTTGGAATCCTTGTCTCCCTGTCGGAGATCTCGCGGGACATTGATACCCTGTCGTAGATCGAGTGGTCCCTCGGTTAGGAAAATGATCGTCTCCGCCGCTTCGATCTGAGCAAAGAACAATGGTTGTCTGCGCCCTTCTCGTGTCCACTGCTTCAGGAGGTCGAGAGTCGTGCGAGTTACACCCGGATAACCCACTGTCCGCCATTGTTTCACGCGCTCGCGGAGGCGGTTGATCAAAGGTAACTCATAACCGCCACCATACTCGGTCGAACGAGCTAGCGTCCCGTCACGCAAATCCCACTCGACTCGTTGCTCGCTAGGCTGAAACACGAGTGACTTGCGACGGCCTTCGCGCTTCTCAGGTGTTCGCCCTTCCTGTAGGTACCAGTAATGTTCCGGCTCCGCGAAAGCAGAGTTAAGGATCGGCTCCGATACCTGATTAGTGAGATCACTCATTTCATCGCGCCATTCAGCTTCTTCACTACAAGCAATTCATTGCCGCGATCATCGATCACTTTCACCGCGATCTGCTTCTGCTCGCCGGCTTCGAAGGGCGCGCTGGTTGTTCCCGAAAGGTGCTCCCAGACGCTCGCTTCGAAGTCTGCGCCGACCGCGCGCTTGATTGAGTCCCACGCCTTCGTGCGCGGGAAAAATGCTTGCGAGACGTGGAAGCAGAGTCCGTTGTAGTCGGTGTCAAGGAACCACGCCGGCAGGTCCTCGCCGGCCAGATGGAGCGCTTCCATCGTCGCCGGATCGAAGGTGTCCAATCCGCTTGCGTCCACTTCGTAGCGCCCGTCTGGTAACTGGCGCACCTTCACATCCGGTTGACCGACGACGCTGAAGATTTGCGATGATCGCATGTGCTTGAGCAGATCGCCCATCTGAAGGTCCATCGAAGCCGAGAGATAGGTTGCCGGAATGCCGAGCTGAGCGCCTGCATCGATGTAAGCGCGCGCGCTCGGCTGGATCGCGAAACCGATCACATACAGGTGGGTGTAGCCGCGCGACTTCATACTCGCTTCGTCGTGCGCCTCGCGCACCAATCGCTCCGTCACCGGCCCATTCTCCGGACCAAAGACAATCGCCACCAGCTTCTCATCCTTAACCAGGTTGCCGCTGCCTTCTGCTTCGGCGGATAAGTCGTGCAACGACGGCGCTTCGATCGTCGCTTCCGCTGCGATCGTCAGCGTCTTCGCCGGTGGACGAATGTTCTTCAACGTCAGCGTCTGATTGCCCGGCAGCCGCAGCACCGGCGCGCGGCGCAATGTCTCAAGCATTCGCTCGTGGTAAGTCTGCGCGAGCTCCTTGTCTGTTTCAGTCGCAGTATCAACATCGTCGGGCGAAGTAGCTGTAGGGATAGTCCCTTCGAGCACAAAGGGACCAGTCACGCGCGTGACATTGGAAATGGTTTCTGGCCGATCGACCAGGACCTCATCCTTTGGTGGTTGGTTGTTCGCGAGACTCTTTAGCGTGATGTGCGGCACAATCCCGCCAACTTCTTCTCCCTTGTTGTTTTGTTTTCTCTTGTAAACAAAACCGCTGGTCGGGCCGCGCTCTGTATCGCGTAGTTGGTAATAACCAAATGTCGCGGTGAGCAATCGTTGTCGCGCGAGCGCAAGCGGCACCCGGCTTGTGTCGCAGGTGACCCAACGCCGGCCCCAATGTTCAGCTACATAGGCGGTCGTTCCACTTCCGCAGGTAGGATCTAAGACAAGATCACCGGGACCTGTAGTCATGAGCATGCATCGTTCGACAATCTTAGGAACGGTTTGCACAACGTATAGTTTGTCAGCCAAGAAGCTCGAACTCGTATCCGTCCACAGATTGTTCAAAGGGCTGAATGCAAAGTCATCCCAGAAACGGAGGTACCACAGACCATTGCCCTGAACTGCTAATCGACGGCTTCGCGCGAGTTGATCCATCCCTTCCGGAGTTGTTCCCCACCATCGCTTGCCAGGTTCAAACTTACGGCCCTCAAACTCGACGACGTATCTGCTTCCGGGTCCCGGCTTCGTTAGATTATCTATCCGATACCGTCGCGCTCCGGTCTCTAGAGCAATGACGCCCTCGCGCTCGTCTTTTGTTAACGCTCGTCTAGATCCGTCAGGCAACTCTACGAACGAATAAGGTCCAAGGCCTTCCCCACGCGACTCCTTCGGCACGTAGAGCTGCTGATATTTGACCGTTTTGCGGTCCCGGGCGTACCACAATATGTAATCGCACGCCGCAGCCAGATTTTCTGACGCGCTTAGACCCGCTGTCTTTACGACGTTAATGATGCCGCAAAAATTCTCTGGTCCAAAAACGTCATCCATTACCTCGCGGAGATGATGGACGTTTTCGTCGCTTATTTGGACGAAGACAGAACCCGAAGGTGAGAGTAGCTCCTTCGCGAGATACAAACGGTCGCGGAGATAGGTTAAGTAGCTATGCAGACCTAGCTCCCAGGTATCGCGATAGGCCTGCACCATCTCGGGCTCGCGCGTCATGTCGCCGTCATCGCCATGAGAGACATCGCGCTTGCGCACGAACGGCTGGAAGTTACTGCCGAACTTCACGCCGTAGGGCGGATCGATGTAGATCATCTGCACCTGGCCGCCAAGACCTTCGTAGCGCAGCAGCGAGTTCATCACCACGAGTGAGTCGCCGAGAATCATCCGGTTCTTCCAACCGTGCGGCTCGGGATACTCATACGCTTTCGTCAGTTGATCGGTAAGCGGCAGTTGCGGATCGGCGAAAAGGTCCGCGATGAAGCTCTCCTGCTTGTCGCGCCGGTGAGAGCGCAGCGTTTCCAGAATCGCTTGCGTGGAAAGCCGCTCATGGACGAACAACGGAAGCGTCGGCACCTCGAACGACGTGCGTTCCGCTTTGCCCGCCCAAGTTAGAAACGGCTTGCTGATCGCGCGCAGCTCGCGCACGGCGTCAGTTAAACCGTAGACCTTCGGCCCGCTCTCGCCGAACTGCCGCGGTTCCGCGAAGCGATGCGGCGGATCAAGCCGCGAAGCTTCATCGATCTGGGCCAGCAACCATTCGCCCAACTCACGCGCAGGATTCTTCTCATCCCATTGCATCTGCGGGTCGAGCGAATCGTCATAGCGATACTTCTGCGGCGGCTTCTTCTTCCGAAAGCGCGCCTGTGCTCCGATCTCCGGACGAATGAGCAACTTCGCCTCGGGATGCGTGAACGCAGCCGTCTCTTTCTCAGGCGTCGCTCGCGGACGAGCACCAATAGTTTTCTTAGGTCGCGCCATTAAGCAGGTCTCATTGCTAAAGAGAAAACTTCATCGGATAGGCGTCCGAGGCAAACAAGCCAGGGAGCACATTCCACACGCTTCGTTGAACGCGCACCAAAGCGTCGCCTGTCTCCTCGCGTGATTTGGCAGTGCGCATCCGTTTATTTACCCAAAACCAAAAACGAACGAGGACGAAGCCGGCCATGCCGTGGGGCGCGAGGTGGTGGAAGAACCCCGAATGCTTTCGGGGCAAGGCGAAGTTGGCGTTGCCCCGGCTGAGTGAACCGAATCGATGAGCCCGGTTGCGCTCACCCTGCGGGCTGCCTTCGGCAGTCGATGTCGTTTCGCTCCATTGCCAGCGCACGTCGTCGTCTTTGCGGAAATTGTCCTGCGCTTTGCGCACGACCTGCGGGTTAGCCCTGTTTTGTAGAATCGCGCATCCGCGCGGGGCAGTGTCGCAGTGGTTGAAGGGCGGATTGGCCAGAAGGAGACGAGGTCCGAATGCTGAATTTCTCCGTAACGGAGCTGGAAGCGAGGCCGGGCTTTCCATGTCGAAATAGTTAATCATCGCTCCTGCGGGACTTGCCATATCGGGGCTCGCGTTCGTTAACTTTCGCGCCCAACTCCAGTCCGGGTGACTCGCTGAACTGGGCGTGTAGTTCGGGAGAGTACAGAATGATGTGCTGCCGGGCGATGTTGTCCCAGAAGGCAGCCGGCAGTCTGGCCCAGTCGAAGAGTTCGACCAGGAACGGGAGGTTGCTTTCGCTAAGGGCTTCTTTCAAATCCCAGAAGGCAGAGCCTTGCTGCACTTTCAAATCCGCAGGATGACGAACGACGAGGTCGAGGTCACTGGTGTCGTGCGCGGTCCCGGCGACTCGGCTTCCGTAGGCCCAGATTTCTTCTTGCGGAAGGTGAGCGGCAATCAGACGGCGCAATTGCTCCGCATGCCGGGCCGGAAGTAAGAGAACGGGATCAGCCATGTTTCTGACGGAGCGTTTCGTAAAGCGCCAGCGCGTCCTCCTTGAACTCGGCGATGAGCTGAAGCGTTTGCTCGGCGAATTCCTCGCCGTAATTGTGCGCGGTGTCGTTGCGCGAATCGCGATAGACGAGCCAGCGCTCCAGTTCTTCGGCGCTGAATAAGCCGTGCAAGGCGGCGTGGCGGAGCACGTCCTTGAAGACGAGCGCGTCGATCGTTCTGGGCGAGCCGACGTATTGCTTGAGGCATTTGCGCAGGAATTTGCCGGCGGTCTCGAGCGTGAGTTCAAAGCTTTTGATGACCGCATTACGAAAGACTTCGTAGTCGATGCTTCCCGGTTCCGATCGGGCGAGCGATTGCAGCGATCGATCCAATGTCTGGCTGCAGCGTTGCAGGTGATCGAAGTTGAGTTTCATGGATAACGGTCGAATGGCGCCAGGTTGCGGCGATTGGCCGGCTCTAACTTAGCTGACTCGGCGAAACGCGCCTCCAGTTCGGCGATCGCGACCATCGCGTCGTCGACGATCTTGCGGATGGTCGGATGCTTGGCGCTGTTTTGCAGATAAGTCCACCGCGCGGCGGGTGGAACCCAGAAAACATTCTCGGCTTTGTATTCGTCAGGATCTTCGGGGTCAGCGCCGGGCTCTTTCGTGAGCTCCGCATGTTTCTCCTCGAAGCTGTCGGAAATGTACTTAAGGAAGATGAGGACGAGGACGGTGTGCTTGTACTCCGCCGCGTCCATGTTGCTGCGCAGCTTGTCCGCAGCGAGCCAGAGCTTGGCTTCGAATCCGAGGTTGGCGGTGGAGTTGTTCGTCGAGGAGGAGCGAGCGCGAGGCATGTGCCGCTGTTCTAAAACAGGAGCGCAGCCGAGAAAAGGAGAAAATAAGCGGAGCGGAGCTTTGGAAGCCCTTGGGGCTGATCTCGTCTCGGTATTGGCGAACGGGACGGTGATTTTGCCCGTGGGAGGGCTCCAGCGGTAGGATTCGAACCTACGGTCCGCCTCAGGCGGATTAACAGCCTAATTTCGCCTTCAACCAAGCGCGACCCTGGCCCGATTTGAGCGCTTTTTCGCGAACGAGTGCGGCCGCTCGCGATGGGCATTTTTCAGAGTAAACCAGTCGCCATGGTCCGCAGAAACGTTTCGTTGTGCGGGTCAAGGTGTGCTCCGGATCGTTATGCTGGTGGACGCGCCGAACAAGATCGCTTGTCTGTCCGATATATCGTTTTCCGTCCGGATTTTGCAGCACATAGACAAAAAATTTGTTCACCAAAAGGGAGATTCGAATTTTTTGGCCGGTGGCTCCAGCGGTAGGATTCGAACCTACGCTCCGCCTGAGGCGGATTAACAGCCAAACCTTCCCTGCATCCACGCTCTGCCCCGATCCGATTTTAGCACTTTCTCGCGGACCGGTGGCTCCAGCGGTAGGATTCGAACCTACGACCAATCGGTTAACAGCCGACCGCTCTACCACTGAGCTACGCTGGAATTTCTCTCGCGTGAGGGGTGTATACCTTGCCTCTGAAGATCGAACCGGCAAGTAGTTTGTCCCGCCACCGATTCGCGCAATTCGCCATTTGCGTTCCTCGCGAACGCGGTGATAATTGCCCTCTCAAGATCGCGGGGTGGAGCAGTCTGGTAGCTCGTCAGGCTCATAACCTGAAGGCCGCGGGTTCAAATCCCGCCCCCGCAACCAATCGACCGCCGAACGGTAAACCAGCGATCCCATTTATGCCTTGCCGCCGAAGGTTACATAATCGTCGAGGTCGAGCAGATCGGCCCAGGTTTTAATGTCTTCACGCGTTTGGGTCATTTTGCTGACGGCTTCCGCGAAATATTGCAGCGTCTCCGCGTCGCTCTCCGGGCCGCGCCGGCCCATGTGCTCGCTCCAGAGCTCGATCTCCCACGGGGTGCGTTTGTGTTGCGCGGTTTCGTTGACCCAATTCAGAATCTCGCCGTCGCCTTTGCCGGAGGCGAGTTGCTCGCGGAGCGCGGCGGGATCGATCCCGACGAACTCGACGAAGCGCTGGTCGAGCGGGCAGTTGTATTTGAATTCGCCAACCATGCCGGCGATGTCGGCGCGGCCTTTGTCGAGCATGCGTGGCAGGAGGACGTAACCGCCGAGGCGGGCGCGTGGACTGCGTGGTGGACGTTTCGTGAGGTCAGGAGCAGCAATCTCTTTGTTCGGTTCGTTCATTTTGTTTTCTTAACTTTCTGCGTTGAGAGCTTAGGCCGCGGCCAAATTGGCGAGCTTTTCGACGATCACATTCTTCGGCGCGCCGCCCACGAGCTGATCGCGGAGTTCGCCGCCCTGGAAGAAGAGGAGCGTCGGGACCGCGCGGACGTTGTATTTTTGCATCAGCCCCGGGTCGTCGTCGATGTTCACCTTGGCGACGCGATATTTTCCTTCGTTCTCGCTCGCGATCTCGTGCAGGAGCGGCGCGATCATCTTGCAGGGGCCGCACCATTCCGCCCAGAAGTCGACCAGGACGGGGATGGGTGATTGCAGGACCGCTTTTTCAAAGCTGGCTTCGTTGATGTTGATGGGTTCGTTCATATTTTTCTTTCGTTAGGGTGATTTTCTACTCGGTTGATGGGTGACCGGCGGCAGTTCCCGCGGTACGACCATGCAAAAAAGTTCCTCGGTTCCGCGGAGGAACATGAGCGGCGACGGCTGTCCGATTTCATCCGCCACGAGCTGCTTATGCAGATCATCGACGCTCGCGATCGGCTGGCCTTTGAAGCCGACGATGGTGTCGTTAGGCCGGAGTCCGGCGAGACCCGCCGGGCCGCTCGGCTCCACTTCCATCACGAGCACACCGCTCGTCGCCGGGAGTTTGTGAAAACGGACGACGCGCGGATGCAGCGGGACGTTTTGGCCGGCGACGCCGATCGAGCTGCGCCGGATGCGTCCGTCCTTGATCAGCCAGCCGGCGACAAATTTCGCTGTGTTGCTCGCGATCGCGAAACAGATGCCCTGCGCCGGCAAGATAACGGCGGTGTTCACACCAATCACTTCGCCCGCGCTGTTCAGGAGCGGGCCGCCGGAATTGCCGGGATTGAGCGCGGCGTCGGTCTGGATAATTTCGTCCATCAATCGCCCCGACTCGGAACGCATCGAGCGGCCAAGCGCGCTCACGATTCCGGACGTGACGGTTTGCTGAAATCCATAGGGCGACCCGACCGCGACGGCGATCTGTCCGACCTGGATTTGCGCAGAATCGGCCAGCCGCACGTGATGCACGTCGGGCGCATCGATCCGGATGATCGCGAGATCTGTTTCCGAATCGGTCCCGATCAACTGCGCGGGATAGACGCGGGCATCGCGCAAAGTCACTTCGATCTCGCGCGCTCCGTGCACGACGTGGCTGTTCGTTAGGATAAAACCGTCCGAGGCGAGGATAAATCCGGAGCCACCACCCGTTCCGCGTTCCCCGCTCAGAACGCGGATGTTGACCACGCTCGGCGCGACCCGGCTCACGACGGCCGCGATCGTTTGCGAGTAGCTGTCGAGCAGCCCGGCGTCGCCTAACGACGACGGCGCCACCGCGCCAAACGCCCCATCCCCATCGTCGAGAATGGGCGCGAGGGCAGACCTCGTTCTTGAAAGAGTCTTCATTACCGTGCGCCGCTTACCAGGGCAGCGGCTCGCCCATGTGGACGAAAGTGCCGTTCGGCCCGTCGCTCTTTAGCGTCGCCAAGGCGACGCTCGTCTTCGCGCCGTTCTCGATCTCCATCGGCGCTTCCTCGCCGCCCATATCCGTTTTCACCCAGCCCGGATGGGCCGCGTTCACTTTCACCTTCGTGTCCTTGAGCTCGTGCGCGAGCTGCACGGTGTAGGCATTCAGCGCTGCTTTCGAGACGTTATAAGCCGGCGTGTCCTTCGCCTCGTAAACCGGCGAGCCCGGCGTGGCGTGAAACTCCGTCGATCCGAGAATGCTGGAGAGGTTCACGATCCGCCCGGCCTCGCTCTTGCGCAGCAGCGGCAGGAACGCGTTCGTCGTTTCGATCACGCCGAAAAGATTGGTCGCGAAGGTCGAACGCCAGGTGTCGAGCGCCTGCTCGCTCACATTCTTTTTCTTGTCGTCGTTCATCACGCCGGCGTTGTTGATCAGGATGTCGAGCCGGCCGAAGTCGCTCGCGACTTTCTCGGACGCGCTTTTGACGCTCGAGGAATCGCTCACGTCGATCACGATCGCGTGGGCATCGACGCCGTCCTTGCGCAGTTCATCGACGGCCGCCTTGCCTTTGCCGGCGTCACGCGCGCCGATCAAAACGGTCACGTCCTGTTTGCCGAGCTGGCGGGCGGTTTCGAGTCCGATGCCTTTGTTGGCGCCGGTGATGAAGGCAGTTTTCTTATTGTTCATAAATTTTGGGCTATTTGTTTGTCGTTAGGCTGAAGGCATCGATTCATTGACCCGGAGATGCGCGAGGGCCGGGAAAAAGAGCGACGGGAAGGGCGTGGACCACGCGGCTTCGCGCGCTTCGCGAATCGCGTTCGCAATCCATTCGCCGCCCGCGGGAAAGGCCTCTTCGTATTGGAGACGGATGTTGGTTTCGAGCCGGGAGATGCCGCTCTTCAGTTTCCGGCAATAATCTTTCGGAGCATCGGCCGGAGGCTGGCACTTTTCCGAGACGCGAGTTTCCAAGGCGGCGGGTGAGGTGGTTACTTGACTAGTCATCTATTTTTTCCTTTCTGGTTATGAATTGAAAAAGTTGGCCCGTTACTTCGCGGCGCGCTGCGGCTGAGCGCCGAGCAATTCAAGGGCGCCGCTGGCTAGGCCGCGCAAACGGTTCACGTCGTTTTCGATCCGCGCCTGCGACAGGCTTCCTTGGAAATAGGCGACGAGCATCTGCGCTTTCGCTTTCGCGTCCGGCGCCTTGATCAGCCCCTGGGCATGGGCGTCGCGGATGGCTGATTCAAAATATTTCGCGTTGCGATCCAGAATCTTGTGCACCTGGTCGCCGATGGCGCGATCCTGCGTCCCGATCTCGCACCCCAGGCTGCAGTAGGGACATCCGAGAACCGCGCCGCATTCGCCGTGCGCCTTCGTCTGGCCTTTATAAACGTGCTCGAAGTAATGCTGCAATCGATCGAGCGGCGGGACCGATGCGGAAAAGATGTCGTCCATCTTCGCTTTCTTGCGTTGCCAATCCGCCTCGAGCGCTTTGACCGCGAGCTCCGATTTCGATTCGAAGAAATGATAAAAGCTCCCCTTCTTCGCCCCGGCCTTCTCGCAAATCGCGTCGACCGAGGTCGAGCCGTAGCTGTTTTCCCAGATGAGATCCATCGCCGCGTTCATCAAACGCTCTTCGACATCACTGGTTCTCGGCATGCGTGGAAGTTGCCATAGTTTACTAGTCAGTCAACTACCTTTTTGACGAAGTTTCGCGCCCAGTGAAATGCAACGAACCGTCCTAACAGCATCGCTGGTACTCTGGGGAGCGCACGCGCCTCGCGTGCTGGCGATGGCACCCTCGCCATCGCGAACTTTTCAGCTCATGTCGGTTCGCGAGGCGCATGCGCTCCCCAGAGCTTGCCAGCGCATCGTATTTTCGAAATGTCAGGGCCGACGATGCAATAGTTCGGGATGTCGAACTTCATTCGGGCGCCCTGTGATCAACAGATGGCGCCATCATCGCTGGCCGCCGTCCCCTGCTCTAAAACAGCGGGCCGTTGGATCCTGGCCGCGACCATTCTCGGATCGAGCATGACCTTCATCGACGGCACGGTGGTGAATGTCGCGTTGCCGGCCCTGCAACGGGCGCTCGGGGCGGACGTGATTGAAGTGCAGTGGGTCATCGAAGCCTACGCGCTGCTGCTCGCAGCCTTCCTGCTCACCGGCGGCTCGTTAGGCGATGAGTTTGGCCGTCGGCGTATTTTCCTAAGCGGGATTGTTCTTTTCGCCGCCGCTTCGGCCTGGTGCGGTTTTGCGGCGACGATCGGACAGTTGATCGCCGCGCGCGCGGTCCAGGGTCTAGGCGCGGCGCTGCTCGTTCCAGGTAGCCTCGCGATTATCAGCAGTTCGTTTCCGCCAGAAGAACGCGGCCGCGCAATCGGGACGTGGTCGGGTTTCAGCGCGATCACGGCGGCGATCGGTCCGGTGCTGGGCGGATTGTTAATCGAGCATGTTTCCTGGCGCGCGGTCTTTTTCATCAACGTCCCGCTGGCGCTGCTCGTGATCGCGATCGCGCTCTGGCGGGTGCCGGAAAGTTCGAACCCGGAGAAGGCGCGGCTCGATTGGTTAGGCGCGCTGCTCGGCGCGGCCGGACTGGGGAGTTTGGTTTACGGGTTGATCGAATCATCGCGGCTCGGCTTCGGCCATCTATCGGTCGCGCTCGCGCTCGTTGCGGCCGCCGCGCTCCTCGCGCTTTTCCTCGTCGTCGAATCGCGCGTCCCGCATCCGATGTTGCCGCTGTCGCTCTTCCGTTCGCGCGCTTTTCTCGGGGCGAACCTGCTTACACTGCTCCTCTACAGCGCGCTTGGCGGCACGCTCTTTTTCCTGCCGCTCAACCTCATCCAGGTCCAGCATTACACGCCGACCGCGGCCGGCGCGGCGCTCCTTCCGCTCATCCTGATCATCTTCCTTCTCTCGCGCTGGTCGGGCGGTTTAGTGGAGAAACACGGAGCGTTGCTGCCGCTGATCGTGGGCCCGCTGATTGCGGCCGCCGGCTTCGCTTTGTTCTTCCTGCCTGGCGTCGGCGGCAGCTATTGGACGACGTTTTTTCCGGCCGTCGTGGTGCTCGGGATCGGCATGGCGGTCAGTGTCGCGCCGCTCACGACCACGGTGATGAATTCCGTGCCGGAAAGCCGCGTCGGCGTCGCTTCGGGAATCAACAATGCCGTTTCGAGAACCGCCGGCCTGGTCGCGATCGCGGTATTTGGAATCGTCATGCTGCGAACCTTTGAGCCCGCGCTCGATCGACGTCTTGCACGCATGACGCTGTCGCCTTCCGCCCACGACGCGATCGCGGAGCAGCGCGACAAGCTTGCCGGGGCCGAGTTGCCCGCCGACTGGGACGCGGCCACGCGCCGCGAGGCCGCGCGCGCGATCGACGAATCTTTTGTCAGCGGGTTTCGGCTCGTGATGGCCTTGGGCGCGATGCTGGCAGTCGGCAGCGCACTCAGCGCGTGGCTTCTCTTGCGAACCCGGGACTCGCAGGCAACCGCGCCTAACGAATAGCTGCCCGGGCGGAAGGAAATAGTTCACGCGCAGGTGACGTCTCGGGCAGGTAGTTTACATTCAAGCATTCGCATGACCACGATCCGCGGAATCAAACTTCAATGGCTGCAGCAGACGCTCGGCGATGTCACCTATCAAATGACGCGCCTGCAATTCGCGCCCTCGCGCGTCTATCACTGGCGGCCGGCGATCAATGCTTTCCAATGCGACAAAGGGATGCGCATTTGCGTCGACCTCGCCGGGGTGGATCGTTCGCAGGTCGATCTCGCGGTCGAACCGCAGCGGCTCTCGATTCGCGGCACGCGTCCCGCGCCCGAGCCGACCGATGACGAGGGCCGCGCCGTGCAAATGATCGCTTTCGAAATTGATTACGGACCTTTCGAGCGTGTCCTCGAGCTGCCGTTGCCGGTCGATGTCGAAAAAGCCAGCGCCGAGCAACGCAATGGTTTTCTCTGGATCGAATTGCCCTTTAAAAAATGAGCGAGCAACCTTTCAGCGCCTTGCAGGCTACCGATGAACCCACGCCGCTCGTGAACAAGGGTGTTAAGACCGGCACGCAGGAGAACATACCGGCGATTCCGGAGACGCTCGCGATTCTGCCGGTGCGCGGCTTTGTCGTTTTTCCAAGAACCGTTTCGCCGCTCAATGTGCAGCGGGCGGCGTCGATCCAGATGCTGAACGAGACCTTGCCGCAGCAGAAAATCATCGGGCTTGTGACGCAGCGCGACGAGGCTAACGAAGAGCCGGGCGCGGCCGATCTCTACGAAGTTGGCACGGCGGTGCTGGTGCTGAAATTGTTGCGCCAGGCGGATAACCAGGTCGTCGTCATCGCGCAGGGCCTGCGGCGTTTTCGCATTCGCAAGATAACGCAGACCGCTCCCTACCTGCGCGCAGAGATCGAGGTGCTCGACATGTTGCCGACGCCGCAGACTAAAGAATTCGAAGCGGCCTTTCGCAATCTGCGCGACTCCGCCGCCAAGCTGCTCGAGATCACGCCCGAGGTGCCGGAGCAGGCGCGCGCGCTCGTGCTCGGGATCGACGACGCGGAAGAATTGACCGATTTCCTCGCGCCAAACCTGAGCCTCGATGTTGCGCAAAAACAGTCGTTACTGGAAGAAAACGACCTCGAGAAACGCCTGCCCGCGGTCCAGGCGAGCATCTCGTCGCAACTCGAGATCGCGCAGCTCCAGCAGAAGTTGCAACAGGATGTGCAGTCGCAATTTTCCGATGCGCAACGTCGCGCCTACCTGCGCGAACAGGTGAAGGCGATCCAGAAGGAACTCGGCGAAGGCGACACCGGCGCGGAGGAACAGAAGGCGCAACTCCAGCAAAAGTTGGCCGACGCGAATCCGCCGGAGGAAGTGATGAAGCAGGCCGAGCGCGAATTGAAGCGGCTCGATTTCATCCCGCCGGCCAGCCCGGATTATTCCGTCATCGTGACCTACGTCGAGACGATCGCCGAGTTGCCCTGGACGAAGATGAGCGAGGACAATCTCGATCTCGAGAAGGCGCAGGAGATTCTCGATCGCGACCATTACGATCTCGAAAAAGTGAAGCGCCGGCTGATCGAATATCTCGCGGTCCGCAAACTGAACCCGAAAGGTCACGGCCCGATTCTTTGTTTCCTCGGCCCGCCCGGCGTGGGCAAGACCAGCCTCGGCCAATCGATCGCCGACGCGCTTGGGCGCAAGTTCGTTAGGCTAAGTCTCGGCGGGATTCGCGACGAATCGGAGATCCGCGGGCATCGCCGCACCTACATCGGCTCGATGCCGGGGCGCATCATCCAGGAACTGCGCCGCGCCGGCACGCGCAACCCGGTCATGATGCTGGACGAGATCGACAAGCTCGGGACCGATTTCCGAGGCGACCCGGCGAGCGCGCTTCTCGAAGTGCTCGATCCGCGGCAGAATTTTTCTTTCGTCGATCGCTACCTCGACGTGCCGTTCGATCTTTCGCAGGTCATTTTCATCGCAACCGCGAACTACATCGAAGGGGTGCCGGAACCGATGCGCGATCGGATGGAATTGATTACGCTCGCCGGCTACACCGGGCGGGAGAAGCTGGAGATCGCGCGGCGCTATCTCGTTAGGCGTCAGCTCGAAGAGAACGGCCTCAAGCCCGAACAGTGCGAATGGGAAGAGGAAGCGCTCGTTAAGGTAATCGACAGCTACACTCATGAAGCCGGGGTGCGCGAGCTCGAGCGGCAGGTCGGCGCGGTCATTCGGGGAGTGGCGGCGCGCGTCGCCCGCGGCCAGACAGAACACGTCAAGATCACCTCCGAAGTGGTGGAAGAGATGCTCGGTGCGCCGCGTTTTATTCACGACACGAAACTGACCGCGAACCAGCCCGGCATCGTCACCGGGCTCGCCTACACGCCGGTCGGCGGCGAAGTGCTGCACATCGAAGCGACGCGTTACCCGGGCAAAGGCAACATCACCCTGACCGGCCAAATCGGGAACGTGATGAAGGAATCGATGCAGGCTGCGCTTAGTCTGGTGCGCAGTCGCGACGGCCAGATTGGCGCGTCAGCGAAAGATTTTAGCGAAATGGATATACATGTTCACGTGCCCGCCGGCGCGGTGCCAAAAGATGGGCCGTCCGCCGGCGTCGCAATGTTCACTGCCCTGGCATCGCTCTTCAGCAACACTCCGGTGCGTTCCGATGTCGCGATGACGGGCGAGATCACCTTGCGCGGGTTGGTTCTGCCAATCGGTGGATTAAAAGAGAAAAGTCTCGCCGCGATGCGGGCTGGCATCACGACCGTGATCATCCCGAAGCAGAACGAAAAAGATCTGGCCGACATTCCCGAGGAAGCGAAACAAAAGATCCAGTTCGTGCCGGTGGAGACGGTCGATGAAGTGCTGAAAGCCGCGCTGGAACAGCCGCCCTCACCTTACGAGGCGTAGTTGTAGCCGGGGGCGTTGACCCCGGCCGTCCAGACCAACGGCCGCGAACACCGATTTCGACTACAACCGGAGCCTTTTCTCCTTGTCTCCGCGGCCGGGCCGGCCAGACACTCGCCTTTGTGCATAAGCTCAAGCTGTCGTTAGGCGTTTTGATGATCGCGGCGCTTTTCGTGCCCTTGAGCGAATGTTCGCACGCCAGAAAAGCGAACGACCTGCCGCCGCCGCCGAAAACGGGAATGGAAAAGATTTTCCCGCGGAGCGACGCGCAAACCGAGTACAGCTACGGTGCCACCCGCATCGGCCCATCGCTTCATGGCGCTTCCGCAGTGGTGGCGTTTGGCTGGCCGCTCCTTCTTGCTTTGCTCGAAAGACGCGCGCTAGGAAAACGCCGCGCCTGGCTGCTCTACGTGTTGGAACTCTTGCTCTGCGCCGGGACGATCTGGTGGATCTATGCGGTCTCCGAGGGTGGCCGCCGACTCTGGGGCGCATATTTCGTTTTCGGTTTGATGGGTCTCTACGCGATCGCCGCGGTTGTCGATCTTTCGACCAAAGCCCGGGACCGTCCCCAACGACCGGGAAGCGCATAGGTGGGTTAGTTTACTGACGCGGCTCGCCAGTGCAGAAGGCACGGCTCGTCAGCCCTCGCTCCGATTCCCAGCGGTGGCACCGGGCACAAAATTAAGTTCTTGTCGCCCGCTTCCCCCACGCTAACGTTGCGCTCCCGACTGGAAATTCACCGCGCGCGCTTTTGAAGCGCCAGCCTTGCTGGAACTTAGAGTGTGCGGCGAAGACCCCAAAGGATGCACAACATCACCAACCAACAACTTGGGAAGACGAGAGCCACACCGTCTCGCTTCCATTTCCGCCGCGCCCAAAATTTTCAGGCGCGGTTTTTTTATGAGCGATAACCCAGCCGACCTCAGCCTCAGTAACTTCCTCGCCGGCGAAAGTCGCGACCCGCTGCAAGCTCCGCCCAGTTTCACCCGCTGGATGGAAGCGGGCGCGTGGGCGGTTGAACTTTACGAACCGGAACTGCGCTCAGCCGCGGAAGCCCGCACCACCATCACCTACGGCGGCAAACCACAGCCGGTGATCAATCTTTGCTCCTATAACTACCTCGGCCTGGCCAATCATCCCGAGGTCATCGCCGCGGCCCACGACGCCCTTACCAGCCACGGACTCGGGGCCTGCGGTTCGCCCATGCTCTCGGGCATGACCGATCTGCATCGCGAATTGGAGCGCAAACTCGCGCAATATCTGGGGCGGGAAGACGCCATGCTTTTCAACAGCGGCTTCGGCGGCGCACTCGGCACGATCTCGGGTCTGCTCCGCAAGACCGACGTTGCCGTCCTCGATAATCGCTCCCACCTCAGCCTGCGCGACGGCGCCACTCTCTCGCGCTGTCGCTCGGAGAAATTCGAGCATAACGATCCCGCCGCCCTCGCGGCGTCGTTAGGCCGGCACGCCGGGAAACGCCGGCTCGTCGTGATCGAAGGCATTTACTCGATGGACGGCGACTTCGGCAACCTCGAGGCCTTGCTCGACGTCGCCGAAGAACACGGCGCGAGCGTTTTCATTGATGAAGCGCACTCCATCCTCGCCTGCGGCGAACACGGTCGCGGCGCGGCCGAGAAGTTCGGCGTGGAGGATCGCGTTCCCCTCACCTACGGAACTTTTTCCAAGGCCTTCGGCGCGCTCGGCGGTTTCGTGGCCGGTTCGCGGGAGACTTTGCAATATCTGCGCTTCTACGCGCATCCCTACGTTTACTCCTGCGCCCTGCCGCCCGTTGTGGTCGCGGCGATTCTCAAGGCGCTTGAGATCGGCACGAGCCAGCCGGAACTCCGCACCCGGCTGTGGGAAAATGCCGATTATTTCCGCGGACAACTGCGCGGGCTCGGGATCGACACCGGAAATTCCAACACCTATGTGATGCCGATCGTGATCGGTGATCGGGAACGGATGTACCGGGCCGGCCACGAGCTGCGCAGCCGCGGGCTCTGGGTCGCGCCGGTCGATTACCCGGCGGTCCCGCAGGACCGGATTTGTTTCCGGGCCTGTGTCACAGCGTTGCATACGCGGGCCGATCTGGACGAAGCGCTCAACATCCTGGAAGACACGCTTGTCCCCGGGCTGGTCGCGAAAAGCGCCTAACGGGTGGCGCGGGCTTCGATCGGTTGCGCAGGACCGGCCGTAATGGAACAACCTTCGGTCGAAGCCAGCTACAAAGCGCGCGAAGTCGAGAGCGCGCTCGATCTCTATTTCTACCGCAAAGTCGGTTACCGGCTCGCGCTTTTCTTCGCAAAGTTGCGCATGACGCCGGCCCAGGTGACTTGGTGCGGCGCGGCGCTCGGAATCGCCGCCGGCCACCTCTACTACTATCCCGATCTCAAATGGAACCTGCTCGGGATGGCGTTGCATGTTCTCTGCAATGCGTTTGATAACGCCGACGGCCAGCTTGCTCGCCTAACGAAACAGGGCAGCCGGAGTGGACGCGCGCTGGATGGTCTGGCCGACAATCTCGTTTTCATCAGCGTCTACGCCCACCTCTGCCTGCGTTACACTGCCGCTGGCGGAACGCCGCTCATCTGGCTCCTCGCGCTCGCCGCCGGAGCCAGCCACTCCTGGCAGAGCGCGGCCGGCGATTATTTTCGGAATGCCTATCTTTATTTCGCCAAAGGGAAAACCCGCGCGGAGCTGGATTCCTCGCGAGCCGTGGAGGAAGGATTTGATCAACTGACGTGGCGAGATCATCCCTGGAGAAAATTTCTCCATCGGCTCTATCTCAACTACACCAGGCAGCAGGAAATGCTCGCGCCGCGACTAAGCGAGCTGCAACGCGTCGCGAGCGAGACACACGATCCCACGATTTCGCGCGCTTATCAGGAAGCGAGCAGACCATTGCTGAAATGGGGAAATCTACTCGCGACCAACCCGCGGATGATCCTGCTTTTCGTTTTGCTCATCGTCGGCCATCCCACCTGGTATTTTGTGATTGAGCTCACTCTCCTCAACCTCGTTCTGGCGCTGCTGCTCTGGGAACAGAACGACATTTGCCGTCAGCTACTCTCCGGGAACCGGGCGACCTAACGATGAGTGCGATCGCAGTTACGCGGGTCGATTCCAAGGCGGAACGGAATGCCTTCATCAAGTTCCCCTGGCAAATCTACAAGAATGATCCCGCCTGGGTGCCACCGCTTCTGCTCGAACGAAAGGAATTCCTCGATCGAAAAAAGCATCCGTTCTACGAACACGGCGACGCCGCGCTTTTCCTCGCCCGGCGAAACAGCGAGATCGTCGGCCGGATCATGGCGAGCGATGACCCGAACTACAACGCGCTTCACCGCTCGAACGTTGGTTGTTTTGGGCTGTTTGAATGCGTCAACGATCCCGTGGTCGCGTCTGCGCTTGTCGAGGCAGCGGGCGATTGGCTACGCGCCAAAGGCCGCGACGAAATCATGGGTCCGATCGATTACTCGACCAACTACGTCTGCGGCCTACTCGTCGAAGGCTTCGAGTTTTCACCCACGCTCCTCACCGCGCACAACCCGCCTTACTACGCCGCCCTGCTCGAAGGTCTCGGGTTCAGCAAGATCATGGACTTCTACGCCTGGTGGTTCTCCCAGCCCGAGCGCGCCGCGCAACGCCTGCGCCGGCTCGCCAGCGCGCTCAAGAAACGCCACTCCGTCAGCATTCGTCCCGGGAATTTAAAGAACCTCGACGAAGAAGCGGCGCGGATGCGCGAGATCTACAACGACGCCTGGAAAGACAATTGGGGTTTCGTTCCTTTCACCGAAAACGAGTTCAAGTTCATGGCCAAAGAGCTGAAGCAACTGGTCGTGCCGGAGTTCACCCTCATCGCGGAAGTCGGCTCCGAACCGGTCGGCTTCATCCTTTGCGTGCCCGACATCAATGTCGCCTTCAAGAAAATCAACGGCCGCCTAACGAGCTACGGACTCCCGATCGGCCTCGCCAAATTGCTCTACTACAAGAGCCGCATCCGCACCGCGCGGCTCATTGCGCTCGGGGTGAAAC
>JBBPZS010000080.1:0-32342 GCA_038198605.1 Chthoniobacterales bacterium
CCCCCCCCGGGGGGGGGCGCCCCCCCCCCGGCGGGGGGGCCGGGCGGGCGGGGGCCCCCCCGCCCCCCCCCCCGCCCCCCCCCCCCCCCCCCCACCACCGATAAACACCCCGCAGGAAGGGCCGCGCTCGGGTTCGGGCACGAATCTTCAAGACCCCACGCTCTTTCGCCTAACGATAATCCGGTGACTTCAGCTTCTGCCAGTTCTACGCCTTTGCTCGAGGCAAAAGGTCTCACCCGCGAATTCGACGACGGCCAGGTGAAGGCTTTGCGCGGGGTCGATTTTACGATTCTCGAAGGCGAATTCGTCGCCATCACGGGGCCGAGTGGCTGTGGCAAATCAACTCTTCTGCAACTGCTCGGCTCACTTGATCGACCGACAAGCGGCGAGTTGCTTTATCGCGGAGAATCATTGCCCGATCGCCCTGACCCCGCGGCCTATCGTGCCTGCGAGATCGGCTTCATTTTCCAGGCGTTTCATCTTCTCCCGACTTTTACGGCGTCGGAGAATGTGCAGATCCCGATGTTCGAAACTAGTCGCTCGCTCTCGGAAAGGCGCGAGCGCGCGGCGGAATTGCTCAAGCTCGTCGGGCTCGAACATCGGTCCGATCATTTTCCCTCGAAACTCTCTGGCGGCGAACGCCAGCGCGTCGCGATCGCGCGCAGCCTGGCCAACGGACCGTCGCTCCTCCTGGCCGACGAGCCCACCGGCAATCTCGATAGCAAAAACGCGCATCTCATCCTCGACCTTATCGTTAGGCTGCAACAGGAACAGGGTCGCACCATGATCCTGGTGACGCACGATCCTTCGATTGCCGAGCGGGCCGGGCGCACTCTGCAGATGAAGGACGGCCGGGTCGTTTCGGATCAACGTTCCGCCCACGCGACCTCATGACTTTTTTCACTGTTGTCATCCGCGGCTTGCTTCGCCGTCCCGTCCGCACCGGTCTCACGCTGGCTGGAATTTCCATCGGCATCGCGGCGGTGGTGGCGCTGGTCGGGATGTCGCGCGGTTTCCAGAAAGGCTGGGAGGTTGGATTGAAAGCGCGCGGGACCGATCTCGTCATCAGCAGCAAGGGCGGGTCGCTCACGCCGAAGCCGTTCAATGCTTCGTTACGCGATCAGATCGCAAAAATCCCGGGGATTGCGGCCACTTGCGCTCTGCTTGTCGAGGTCACCTCCGTGGAAGATTCCGATCTGATGATTTTATCGGCGCGCGAGTGGGGAGGATTTTCGTGGAGCAATCTCAAGCTCGTCTCGGGCAGAATGCCGTTGAACGGCGAAGAACAGGCGGTCGTCCTCGGCACGACCGCGGCGGATATTCTGAAGAAGAAAGTGGGCGACCCGATCCAGATCGAAACCGCGGAGCTCAAGGTCGTCGGGATCGTGAAAGGCGGTGCACTGGTCGAAGACGGCTCGGTTACCCTGTCGCTCGCTCTCCTGCAGAAAATTCTCGCTTCGCCTAACCAAATCAATGCGATCGACGTTCGCGTCACGCCTGGAACGAACGAGGCGCAAATGCGCGATCTCATTCAGCGGATCCAGACGCAGGTCCCGGAGGTCCGCGCTGTGACGGTGTCCGATCACCTCAGTAACAGTGAAGGATTTCGCAT
The DNA here is from genome assembly GCA_038198605.1 of Chthoniobacterales bacterium. GTDB lineage: Bacteria > Verrucomicrobiota > Verrucomicrobiia > Chthoniobacterales > UBA10450 > Palsa-1392. Next base: position 1,613 of record JBBPZS010000080.1, read on the forward strand.
GGTCCGCGCGATGAGCTGGGGCACTTCCCTGCTGGCCGTGCTTGTCGGCGTGCTCGGGGTCATGAACACCATGCTCATGACCGTCTTTGAGCGGACCCACGAAATTTGCGTGCTCCTCGCGGTCGGTTGGACGCGCGGACGCATCATTCGCATGGTTCTCTATGAGTCTGCGCTTCTCGGATTCTTTGGTGGAGTAGTCGGCGTGACCATCGGCGCGCTCGGCGTGCAAGCCCTCGGGCAAACGCCCGCGCTCCGCGGCCTGTTGCAGCCGGATCTGGGGCTGCCGCTGCTCGGTCTTTCCGTTCTTATTGCGGTCGCGGTCGGCGTGCTCAGCGGGCTCTATCCCGCCTGGCGCAGTTCGCGTCTCGCGCCCAGCCAGGCTTTGCAAGCGGGCTAATCGATCTTCTCCTATGAAAAAAGCTCTTCTTTTCACCGCCATTCTCGCAGCCCTCTCAGTCGGATCTGTTCGCGCCGCGGATCCTGCCACGCCAGCCACGACAATGTCGGCCGATGAGTTGGCCGCCAGATTGGATGCGGTCGGCCAGGGGAACGCTTCCATCCGCACGCAGCTCGAAATCCGGACGAACGGGGGCGGCAAGCGCGTTTCGCAACTTCAAATCAAGCAGCGCCGGACAAAGGACGCGACCGATCTCGTCTATAGCGTCCTCTGGCCTAACGACCAAAAAGGCAACGCCGTCATTTTGCATCAGCAGGCTGGTGCAGCTCCGACCGGTTCGGTGATCGACCCGTCGAACAAAGTCCGCGCGCTCAAGGCGTCGGATATGAGCGAGGGCTTGTTCGAGAGCGATCTCGCCTATCAGGACGCGGTGGAAAACTTCTTCGCCTGGAAAAAACAGGCCATTGTCGGCACCGAGACAGTCGACAACGTGAGCTGCCAGATTCTCGAATCGAAACCCGACTCATCGTCCGAAACGATCTACGGCAAAGTGCGAAGCTGGATCGATCCGGCTCGGCTCGTGCCGTTGCGGATCGAGAAATATTCGCCTGCGGGCGAGCTGGTGCGCCGGATCGACACCGATCGCGTGGCGCGAGACGAAAAGCACAATAACATTCCGGCCGGTCTCATCGTGCACGGCCCGCGCAAGAATACGGTGACGCAGTTCAACGGCGCCGGGATCAAGCAGAGTGTGACCTTGACCGACGCCGATTTCACCCCGGCCGCAGTGGCGCGCTGACTGCGCCAGATTGTTGCTCCAAGGGAGGACTCGTCGCAGTCGCGCGGTGACAGAAAAGGTCGCTTGTCGTGCTTGTGAATAACTGTTAATAACTTTCCGACTCACTTGGAATGAGAATCCTGCCCGCTCTTCTCGCCGTCGCGGTTGGTCTGTCGTTAGGCGCCTGTGGCGCTACCCGCAGCCTCCCGCAATATGAGCGCCCGCTTGCGCGGACTGATTTCCAGCAGGTCCGCACCACCGCCTACACCGATACCGAGTCCGACCACACCCAATACGGCAACCGCACCGCGCTGGGTGGGATTCTCCACGCCGCTCCGGTGCCAGCGGTGCCGCGCGCGATACCGGTCGGACCGCAGAGAGTTTTTCGCGGCCCGGAAAGCAGCTTCCAGCCGGTGGCTTATGTTTCCCGACTTCAGCCCTTCCAGATGCAGGGCGATTTTTCGAACCAGATTTACGGTAGCGCCGCGGCGGACTGGTCACGCTGGCCGGCCGGCACGATTTTTCGCGTCCTGTCCACCGGGCAACTCTATCGGGTGGAAGATTACGGCTGGGCCCTTTCCGGCCGAAACACGATCGACCTCTACATGGCTACGCCTAACGAGATGAATCGCTGGGGCGTGCGCCAGGAACAGATCCAGGTCGTGCAATGGGGCGACCCGCAAGAAAGCCTGCGCCGGCTCGCCTCCCACACCAAGTATCGCCATATCAAACGCATGGTGCTGGAGCTGGAAGGCAAGCACCGCGCCGCCGCCAACCTCGACTAAGGTGGGAGGGGCCTTTGCGCCCCGATCAGTTCAACCTTCGCGGCCGAGGTGGCTCCTATATTATCGACGCGTAGTTGCCTTTAGTTCGCTTCCGCGGCCGGTGCATTCGTTAGGCGAACAATCGCGCTCTTCAATCGTTCCCAGTCGACCGGTTTGGTCAGGTGCTCGGAAAAACCTGCGGCCCGGCTCGCGGCCAGGTCTTCGTCGGTTCCGAAGCCACTCAGGGCGATTCCACGGAGCCGGTAGGTTTCGCTCAGGTGTTCCATTAAATCCAGCCCGCTGCCATCGGGCAGGCCGACATCGCTAATCACGAGGTCGAATTGTTTCTCCGCCGCCAGCGCGCGCGCGTCGGTCACATTATTGGCCAGGGAAACTTCATGCCCGGCTTTGACCAGAATGCGGCGCAAGACGCGCGCCGTGTCCTCGTGATCTTCCACCATCAGTATTTTGACGGCTTTGTTTTCCGCCAAGTCTCCCGCGAGGTAAGTGGCCGGACCGTCGAGCAGGGAAGTCTCCATCGCATCGAGGGTGATGGTGAAAGTGGCGCCGCGCCCGCGCCCGTCGCTGAGGGCGGTGATGGCGCCGTGGTGGAGATCGACCACCCGTTTGCAAATCGCCAGACCGAGCCCGAGCCCGCCGAAACGGCTCGTGACATCGCGTCCGCCCTGCTCGAAGGCCTCGAAAATTCGTGGGAGCAATTCGGGCTCGATTCCCACCCCGTTGTCCTGCACCACGATCTCGACGCAGGTCGGGTTGAGGTTTCGGGTGCTGATTTCGATCCGGCCGCCGGGGGGCGTAAACTTGACCGCATTTTTGATCAGGTTCCAAAAGACCTGCTGGAGGCGAGCGGCATCGCCCCAAGAGTGAAAATGCCTGGCCTCCAATCGCCTGACGACCTCGATCCGCCGCCCGGCGGAGTCGCCTTCCGCGATCTTGAGCGCGTGCTCGATCAGGGCATGCAAATCGACCGCGGTGTGGTGCAGCTCGAGCTTGCCGTGGGCGATGCGGGTGAGATCGAGAAGGTCATCGATCAGGAGCGCTTCGAGTTCGATGTTGCGCTGCAACATCTCAAGGTCCCGCGCCAGTTCGTCGCTCAGGAGCGGATCGCGGCGCAAGGTCGCGATCGTCATCAGGACCGGCGTGAGCGGGGTGCGCAGCTCGTGCGAAAGCATGGCGAGGAAATGGTCCTTCGCCCGGTTCGCATCCTCAGCCGCGCGTTTTGCGCGCTGCAGTTCGAGTTCGCTTTCTTTCTGCGCCGTGATGTCGAGAACGGTGCCGATGAAACGTGCCGCCATTCCTGCGCGATCGAAAAAAACCAGCCCTTTCGCCGCGATCCAGCGCTCTTTGCCATCCTCGATTCCAATCGTCCGATACTCCGTGTCGAAGCGTCCGTTGCTTCCCGGCCGGAGGGTGCGTTCGATGATCTGCGCGACCCGATCGCGATCGTCTGGATGAAGCCCGCGCAGGAACGTCTCGAAATCGACTTCCGCCGCGGGCGACAAACCGAAAAGTTCTTTGCAGCGATCGGACCAGCGCAACTCGCCGCTCAAGGGATAGAAATCGAACGTCCCGGCGTCGACCGCCTCGACCGCGAGGCGGAGTCGATCCTCGCTTTCCTGGAGGCGGCTTTCGCCTTGCCGCATCCGTTCTTCTTGCTGCTTCCGTTCGGTAATGTCGGAGCGATACATGACGAGACCGTTTTCCGCCGGATAGATGCGGGTCTCGAGCCAGAGGCCCCATTGTTCGTGAAAATGGTCGAAGTGATCCGACCGCCGCTCGGCCAGGGCGCGCCCTGCACCAGATAGAGACGCCGGGGCGGGAATCCGCCGCGCAAGACATCGTCGAGACCGACGATCCCGGTTTTTACTTTGCTTAGTTTCTGACCTTTCATGGGCGATTCCAACGCTAACGACGTTCCTACAAAACGCGAGTGGAGCCCATGTCGGACGCTAAAACATCCCGGGTCCGCGCGGCGCGCGTTGCTCAAGCGCCTGAAAGCACCATCTTGGAAACAGGATGGGAGGGCTGGAGATCAACTTGGTCGTGCCGGATCTTTGGCAACAGGAAGCGGTGCGCGCGCTTCAGGCCGGGCAGGATGTCGTCGTCCACGCGCCGACCGGTGCGGGCAAAACCTACATCTTCGAGCTGCTCTATCCCGCGCTCAAAGGCCAGGCCGTCTTCACCGTCCCGACCCGCGCGTTGGCTAACGATAAGCTGGCGGAATGGCGCGCCCGCGGCTGGGACGTGGGAATCGCGACCGGCGATCTCGCGCTCAACCTCGAGGCCAAGGTCGTCGTCGCCACCCTCGAAACCCAGCGCTCGCGTTTCCTGCGCCGGCAGGGTCCGCGTCTTCTCGTGGTCGATGAATATCAGCTTATCGCCGACCCGGTGCGCGGGGTGCATTACGAACTTTCGCTCGCCCTCGCTCCTCCCGGGACGCAGCTGCTCTTATTAAGCGGGAGCGTGAACAATCCGCAGGACGTGGTGGCATGGCTGCGCCGGATCGGGCGCGATGCCGTCCTCGTTAGGCACGACCAGCGACCGGTCCCGCAACACGAAGTCGACCTGCGCAATCTGCCCGAGGTCGGCTTTCTCCAAGTCCGTGAATTCTGGCCGCGCATGATCGCAAAAGCGCTCCACGGTGGGCTCGCGCCGGTCCTGGTTTTCGCCCCGCGCCGGAACGCGACCGAGGAAATGGCGCAGGCGATTGCCAGCGCCGTGCCGGTGCGCGATCCGCTCCCGCTCTCGCCCTCACAGGAAACACTCGCCGGCAAGCGCCTCGCGAAAATGTTGCGCAGCCGGGTCGCCTATCATCACAGCGGCCTCAGTTACGCCGTCCGCGCCGGATTGATCGAGCCGCTGGCCAAGGCGGGCCAGCTCAATGTCGTCGTCGCCACCATGGGGCTGGCCGCCGGGATCAATTTCTCCATGCGTTCCGTCCTCATCACCGACACCCGTTATCTTTCCGGAAATTTCGAGCGCCAGGTCGAGCCGGATGAATTGCTGCAGATGTTTGGCCGGGCCGGGCGCCGCGGGCTCGACGACACCGGCTTCATTCTTTTCACCCCCGACCAGCCGCGGCTCAGCTTCGCTCGTCCGCGGCAATTGAAGCGCGCGACCCAGGTCGATTGGCCGAGTCTGATCAGCGTGATGGTCGCGGCCAAGCGATCCTTTGTAGCCGGGGACGCTGTCCCCGGGCGAGAGGCCTCGCGCCAAGCCACCGGGGACAGCGTCCCCGGCTACAGAGCCGCGGTCGAACTGAGCCGCTCGCTTTTCAGCGCGCAACGCGTTCCGCTCGGGGTGGAGCATTCCCTCGCTTCCGGGCCAAAGCCCTGTGGCCTCTGGGTTGACGCGGAGCGGGCCCGATTCGTTAGGCGCCCGATCACCGAGATCCTGAATAGCGCGGAGGAATGGGAACCGCGGGGAGAGTTGATCGAATCTTCCCTGGGCGAGGCGCTCCTCCGCGAAAACGACCGCTGGTTTCCCGCGCTCCGTCTTCCGAAAACTCTCGACCGCTTCAAGCTCGGGAACCTTTGCCGGCTGCCGGAAAAGAAAATTTACGGACGCGAACTGCCACTGGCCACCGCCGTCGCGGACCAACCCGATCTGCAGCTGGTCAAACCGCTGCGCCGAACATGGCAGATCAAATCGCTTCCGGAAGAAGAACTCCGAGCCCGGGTGACGGAGGCGCTGCCGCAATGGAGCGGCGGCGGGGTCGTCGCCGAGTTCGTTAGGCGTGGTGACCACCTTTCTGTCCGGATCGATTTCTCGAATGTGCCGGCGGCGGGCGTTCGCGATTCGTTCGGCGCGACCGTCGTCGAACCACCGGAGCGCGCCGCGCTGCCGCTGCCCTGCCGCGGTTGTCCCGAGTTGGAGCACGATCAGACGGTCGAAATCGTCGCCTCGCCCGCCTTCGCCTGGCGTCGGCTCGGCCTGGTCGAACGCGACGGAACACCGACCCGCCGCGGCGTGATCTTCGGGTTTTTCCAAGGCGGCGAAGGGCTGGCCATTGCCGCCGCGCTTGAGGAGGAAACGTATCCGATCGACGATCTCGTTTTCGACCTGGCCAACATCCGAGCCGGCCCGCGTTTTGCCGGCGAGGACGCCCCGTTAGGCGGGCGGCTCGGCGCGCTTTGTCAGCGCGTCTATCAACGCGCCGATCATCCCGGTTATCTCGAGATGGGCGTGCCCGTGCACTACGGCTCGGGCGCGGCGGAGGTGATTCGCGAAGTCGTGAGCAATCCGACCGGCCGCTACAAGATCACTTCCGATTCCCTGCGCCACGGCGACGTCGAACGCGCCCTGATGGAATGGCGCAGTCTCCTCCGTCACCTCGCCGCCGCACCCGATCTGGATTGGGAACGCTGGAGGGCCTTAAAATCGGCCGCCCGGCAAATCCTCGATCGCACCACCTCGCCCGCCTTCTTCGATTTTCCGCCTCTCCTCGCCGCGCAACAAAGGCGCTTCGGCGCCTAACGACCGCTGCGTCCACTTCGTCATCGTGCTCGTGCTCCTGCTCGCGATCGACACCCCGGTGAGTCGATTACGATCGCGAGCACGAGCATGATTGGGGAGAAAATGATAGCTTACGACCGCATGCCTAACGAAAATCCAGATGTCACGCCCGCCGCGCTCGGTTACCGCATGCCGGCGGAGTGGGAAGCGCATGCCGCCACCTGGCTCTCCTGGCCGCGGCGCGAAGGAATCAGCTTTCCCGATTCCTACGATCGCGTCCTGCCCACCCTGCGCGCCATGGTCGCGGGCCTGCTCGAATCGGAACCGGTCAACATCAACGTCTGCAACGGCGCCCATGAAGCGGAAGCGCGGGCGGCACTGGAGGGCTTGCCTAACGACAAGCTGACTTTTCATCTCATCCCGACGAATGAGCCGTGGTGCCGCGATCACGGTCCTATTTTTCTCACCCGCGAGGAAGACCCCCGGCTCGCGATCGTCGATTGGGATTACAACGCCTGGGGCGGGAAGTATCCGCCCTGCGATCTCGATGAAGTCGTGCCCACCCGCATCGCGGAGAAGTTAGGCCTCCCGGTTTATTACCCGCAGATGATCCTGGAAGGCGGGTCGATCGAGGTCAATGGAGCCGGCGCGCTGCTCACGACCGAGGGTTGCCTGCTCAATCCGAATCGCAATCCGCAGCTCAACCGCGAACAAATCGAGCAACGGCTGCGCGATTACCTCGGGGTTAAAGAAATTCTCTGGCTCGGCGACGGCATCGAAGGCGACGACACCGATGGCCATATTGATGATCTGACTCGTTTCGTCGATGAACAGACGGTCGTCACGGTGATCGAAAAAGATCAGGCCGATCCAAACTACGAGCCGCTGCAGGCAAACTACGATCGGCTGCGCAGCCTAAAAGTGGGCGGCAAACCGCTCGACATTTTGCGGCTGCCGATGCCGAACCGGATCGAGCGGGAGGGGCTGCGCTTGCCCGCCAGTTACGCGAATTATTACATCGCAAACCGGACCTTGCTTCTCCCGACGTTTGCCGATCCGAACGACGAGGAAGCACTAACAGTGCTGCAATTTGCCTTCCCGAAACGACGGGTGATCCCGATCGATTGTCGCGAACTGATCTGGGGCTTGGGCGCATTCCACTGCCTGACCCAGCAGCAGCCGGCGGTGTAGACGCTTCGCTCTGCGAAGCGCGGGCGTGAGTGACGATGGCGGCGCGATTCGTAGTCGCTCTCGCGCCTCCCAGAGGGAGGCGTCTACAAAGAGGCGGCTAAAGGAGAGGCGGCTACATTTCGCCGGTCGTGGGCGCGGGTTTGTAGCCGCTCTGCAGAATGGCGTCGTGAATCGCCGGGGCGTGCGTCTTGCGCGCGTCGAAAGTGACCCAGACGTTTTCCGATTTCGGATCGGCCACCACTTCCTTCACCCCTTTGATTTTCATCAGCGGCTCACGCAACGCGCGCACGCATGCGTCGCAGTCGTTGCCATCGGTCGCGATGTCGATTTTCTCCCAAACCGGTTTGTCGGCGGTGTCGTGCAGGTTATGCGGATCAGCAGGGTCCATCTGATGACTTCGCTTGTCGGAGGACATCCGGGCGCATCGCCCGCCGATTAGCTTTTGCGCAGGACCCGCTCCAGCACCGCCCAGACATTGGCCGCGAGGATCTTCTGGCCGCTGGCGTTGGGGTGGATCATGTCGGGCAAATTTAGATTCGGATTGCCGGCTACCCCGTCGAGGAGAAAGGGCACCAGCTCGGCTGAGTTCCGGCGCGCGAGTTCGGCATACATCTGGCCGAAGGCAGTCAGGGAATCTTCGACCGAGGTCTGCGGGAGCTGCATTCCCGCGATGATCACGCGGACTTGCGGCGAATGAGCGCGCGCGCGGTCGATGATCTTCTGCAGATTATCTTCGATCTGCGCCACCGGCACGCCGCGAAAGATGTCGTTGATCCCGAGCTGGACGATAAAAACGTCGATCGGACGATCGAGCAATCGCGGCAGACGGCGCAGACCGCCGGCGGTGGTATCGCCGCTGACGCCGGCGTTTACGATCCGGACCGGTCGGCCAAGCGCCGCGGCCTTGGCCGAGAGCAGGGCGGGGTAGGCCTCGGCGCGTTTCAGCCCGTAGCCCGCGCTCAGGCTATCGCCGAGGACGAGAACGGTCGGAGTTTTGGCCATGGCCGAGGTGGCGGTGAGCCCGAGGAGCAGAAAAGGGATGAGGGAGCGCATGAGCCGATCTTCGACTCTCATCGCGGCGGTTTTGTTCATTGACTTGCCTCACCTTTCGGGGCGTTCTAAAGGTAAGCCCGTCGTCCCTCGGCGGCTCTCAACTCTCAACCACCAACTCTCAACTTTTCTTATGGCAAACTTCGGTATTAACGGCTTCGGCCGCATCGGGCGCAACGTCTTGCGCGCCATGTCCCAGGACCAGGTCGCGCAGGTCCGCGCGATCAACGATCTCACCGACACTCACACCCTCGCGCATCTCTTAAAATGGGATTCGGTGCACGGGAAATTCGACGGCGAGATTAGCTACGACAACGAGAACATCATCGTCCGCGGTCATAAGATTAAGATCCTGAAGGAGCGGGACCCGGCGAAGTTGCCCTGGAAAGACCTTGGGGTGGACGTGGTGCTGGAGTCGACCGGCTTCTTCACCGCCCGCGACAAAGCCGAACTCCACATCAAAGGCGGGGCGAAGAAGGTTTTGATCAGCGCCCCGGCGAAGAGCCCAGATGCGACCATTTGCCTCGGGATCAACGACAACATTTATGATGCGGCAAAGATGAACATCATCTCCAACGCGAGCTGCACGACCAACTGCCTCGCGCCCCTGGCCAAGGTGTTGCACGACAACTTCACGATCGTGAAGGGCTTCATGAGCACGATCCACAGCTACACCAACGACCAGCGCATCCTCGATCTCCCGCACGAAGACCTGCGCCGGGCGCGGGCGGCGGCGATCAGCATCATCCCCTCGAGCACGGGCGCGGCCAAAGCGATCGGCGAAGTCTTACCCGAGCTCAAAGGCAAACTCAACGGCGGCGCCTTCCGCGTGCCGACGCCGGATGGTTCGGTAACCGATTTCACCGCCATCCTGGAGAAGGAAACGACGGCCGAGGCGATCAACGAGGCCTTCAAAAAAGCCGCAGCCGACGCCAGCTACAAGGGCGTGCTCGAGTACAGCGACGAACCGCTGGTCTCGATGGACATCGTGGGCAACCCGCACTCCTGCATCTTCGACAGCGGACTCACGATGGCGCAGGGAACCTTCGTCAAGGTCGTGGGCTGGTACGACAACGAATGGGGCTACAGCAATCGCTGCGTGGAGATGCTGGAAATGATTTCCGGCTAATTCGTAATCGTGCTCGTGCTCATGCTCGTGATCGAAACGCCATGAAGACATATTTTGACCATGAGAAACTTGACGTCTACCGCGAAGCAATCGCCTTTTGCGGCTGGGTCGGCGAGCTTCTCGCCACGATCGCTGCTCGCGCCGCGGTCAAGGACCAACTCGATCGGGCGTCGACCAGCATTCCGCTCAATATCGCTGAGGGTAACGGGAAGTTTTCCGGGCGCGATCGCGCCCGGTTCCTCGAGATCGCGCGCGGGTCAGCACTGGAATGCGCGGCATGTTTGGACGTGATGGTGGCGCGTGCTCTGGTCAGCGAAGAGAAGATTACGGAGCAGAAGGAACAACTGAGCCGGATCGTTCAGATGTTGATGGGAATGCTGCGAAAGTTTTCTGGCCACGCTGACTTTCTGCGCGAAACCGAAGGCCGTTATTCGGAGGGAATCGATCATGAGCACGATTACGAGAGAGGAGAGCACGATGAGTAAACTCACCGTTCGCGACCTCGATGTCCGCGGGAAACGCGTCCTCGTGCGGGTCGATTTCAACGTCCCGACCGAAGAGCGCGACGGCAAAATCGTCATCACCGACGACAACCGGATGCGCGAAAGCCTGCCCACGATCAACTACCTGCGCGAACAGGGCGCGAAGACGATTCTGATGGCGCACTTCGGCCGGCCGAAAGGCCAGCCGGTGGAGAAATATTCGCTCCGGCCCGTCGGTCTGGCACTGCACGACCTGATCGGTCATCCGGTCGCCTTCAGTCACGACTGCATCGGCGCCGACGCCGAAAAAATCGTGGCCGAGATGAAAGAGGGCGATGTCACGTTACTCGAAAACGTCCGCTTCTACGCGGGCGAGGAAGCGAACGACCCAAAGTTTGCCGAGGCGCTCGCGAAACTGAGCGACGGGCTCTACGTCAACGACGCCTTCGGCGCCGCCCATCGCGCTCACGCTTCCACCGCCGGAGTCACCAAGTTCGTTAGGCAAGCGGCCATGGGTTTCCTGATGGAGAAGGAATTGAAATATCTCCAGGAAGAGCTGGCTCACCCGGCGAAACCGTTTCTCGTCATCCTCGGCGGCGGCAAGGTCTCGGACAAGATCGGCGTGATCAAGGCGCTGATGGAGAAGGCCGACACGATCCTGATCTGCGGCGCCATGGCTAACACGTTCCTCGAATCGGAAGGAGTGCACATGGGCAGTAGCCGGGTCGAGCGGGACAAGTTCGATCTGGCGCGCGAGTTAATTGCGCTGGCGAAACAAAAAAACGTCCGGCTCCTCCTCCCGATCGATTTGTTAGGCGCGGAAGAGATCAAACCCGGCTCCGCCACCCGGCACAGCGGCCGCATCTCGCAGGATTACAATATTCCCGACGGCTGGCAGGCGGTCGATATCGGGCCTTTGACGATTGCTCTTTTCCAGAGCGAGATCGCGCACGCGAAAACCATTCTCTGGAACGGGCCGCCTGGCATTTTCGAGATCCGGGAATTCTCCGCCGGCACGGAAGCGGTCGCGGAGGCGATGGCGGAATCGAACGCCACCACCATCATCGGCGGCGGTGATTCCGTGACCGCGGTCAAACAGGCCGGGCTGGCGGACAAGATGACCTTCATTTCCACCGGCGGCGGCGCTTCGCTCGAGCTGATTGAAGGCAAGGAACTCCCCGGAGTCGCGGCGTTAAGCGAAAAATAGAGATCCATCATGCGCAGCAAAAAAATCATCGCCGCGAATTGGAAAATGCACATGACTCAGAGCGAGTCGGAGGCCTTCATCACTACTTTTCTGCGCGAGATCGGCGACTTCGACGCGGTCGAGATCGTGATCGTGCCGCCTTTCACCGCCATTCCCAAAGTGACCGAGCTCCTGACGCAGACTCAGAGCATCAAGGTCGGCGCGCAGAACATGCATTGGGAACGGAGCGGCGCGTTTACGGGCGAGATCAGCCCTGCCATGTTGCGTGAACTTTTCGTCCGCTACGTCGTCCTTGGGCACAGCGAACGGCGGGCCATGTTTGGTGAGACGGATGCGATCGTGAATCGCAAGGTGCGCGCAGCGCTCGAGGAAAAACTGCGCCCCATCCTCTGCGTCGGCGAAACTCTCGCGCAGCGCGAGAAAGGCGAGGTCGAGAAAGTCATCGCTAGTCAGTTGCGCGGCAGCCTGGCCGACGTCGACGCCAAGGAATTCCACGAGATCGTCATCGCGTATGAACCGGTCTGGGCCATCGGCACCGGCAAAACCGCCACGACCGAACAGGCCCAGGAAGCGCACGCTTTCATTCGCAAGGTCCTCGGTGAAATCTCGGACGAGGCAACCGCGGAAAAAATCCGCATCCAGTATGGTGGCAGCGTGAAGCCGGATAACGCGCGCGCCTTGCTCTCGCAGCCGGACATCGACGGCGCGCTCGTCGGCGGCGCGAGCCTCGATCCACGCAGCTTTGCCCAGATCGTGCAGGCCGGCGTGTCAAACGAGGAGACCTGAAATCCCGTCAGGGTTTCACAGTCTTCGCATTTTTCACGGGCGCGGCTAAGCCAGGCGCCTTCAAATCAGGGCGCATCGGGCTGCTGGCCGCGCCCTTCCGTCCACCTGACGATCGGGTGGTTGTTTCTAAACAGGAGGCCAGAGTTCGCTTTTCGAGCCGCGATCGGACTCGATTTTCCTACGTCACTCCCACTCACTCCGTTCGCTGGCGCAGTGTATCAGCGAAACTGAGACGGTGGTGAAGGGCGCTGCTCCGAACATCGCCCTGTTTGAATCTGGGCGACGACAGAGCGTCGCCTTCCAGTCGCGTCTCATCGAGACGGTGCTCTACGACAAAGGAAATAATCGTTCCACGAACCAAAAAGAGCCCGCGAAGATGACGCAAAATGATCCGGCCGCCACGACCCGGCCGGCCATCACCGGGCTGTGCCGATAAAGGAGCGCGAGGAGCGGTGCGACTGCCAGGACGATGCAAGCCTGACCCATTTCGACTCCTACGTTGAAAGAGAACAGAGACCAGCCCAGTGCTGCCCGCGGCAAATCCATCGCGCGAAGAACATTGGCAAATCCGAAGCCGTGCACGAACCCAAAGCCGAAGGCGAAGAGAAGGCGCCAATCCCGTCGGCCGCGGCCCTGGAGCAAGGCATGCGCACCCACGAAAATAATACTTAGCGCGATCGCGGGCTCAATGACCCGCGCCGGCGGAGTAAGAATGTTAAGCGTCGCCAAGACGAGAGTGATGCTGTGCGCGATCGTGAAAGCGGTCACGATGCGGAGGAGCTGCCCGACCGTCCCGCCTAGGAGGAGCAACCCGATAACAAATAGAATATGATCGGGCCCGATAAAGATATGATGGATGCCCTCAAACAAAAATTGCCTAACAACTATAACTGTTTTTTGCTCCACGGCCGTGCTGTAGTCGATCTGCGCGGTGTTTTTGTCGAAAATGCCCTGATAACGCAGCGATCCATCCTGATAGATATTTAAAAAAGTGCGGTGGCGAAGATCGGCGGAGAACAGGGCGCAGTGGACCTTGATCGCGGTCTGCACTCCTTTTGCCGGAAACAGGAACCGCAGGCGAAGGTCTCTGCGTCCCGGAAGTGCTTCAATCGCGCGCAACTGCGGTTGAAGCGCGGTGCCGTTGGCAGTGATCGTGAGGCCAGACTCAACGCTCGCCAGAAGCCGTCCTTTTTGGCGCTCAACTCCGGACGGGTCGAGAAGCTGCTCTTCGTCGATGCCAGAAAGCTCGCGCGCGAAATTCTTCGCCGAGGACTCCACGGTTGCGTCGATTCCTTCCGGGCCGATTCGTAGATCGACATAGCTGAGCGGCAAGTCATGCGCGGTCGCCGACAGCGCTACGAAGAAGAGAAATGGAAGCGCACAATATTTCATTTTCTTTTGCTCGTTAGCGCGCGGCGCGCGATCTCGCTTTGCATGGGATCGAAGTGTGGATTCAGGGCGAGAGCGCGCCGCAGAAGGATGGCCGCGCCCGACTCATCGCCGCCCGCGCGGGCGATCATCCCGGCGTGATAAAAGAGTCTGGCATCGAGTGTACCGAGCCGGAGGGCTTCCTTGATCGCCGCCTGCGCTTCGGCGATGCGGCCGACTTTTAGGGCCGTCCAGGCGAGCGCGTCGGCGCCATAGATATCGTGGCGGCCCGCATCGAACTCTCCCCGCGCCAGCGCATAGGCCTCTTCTGTTTTTAGGTCGTGATCCGCGAGAAACAACGCGATGCGCCGGTCGTAGGGCGTCCCGTGCACTTTCCGCGAATGTTCACCTAACTGCTCGGCCAGCTCATAGCGGACCGCAGCGTCTTTGCTTCGCTCCGAAAGCTGGTAGAGATCTCCCAGTGCGGCCATGAATTCCACCACCGGAACGATGCGCACGGCTTGCTCGTAGAATGAGATTGCGGCCGGGAAATCGCCGCGCGCCGCGCGGACCCGTCCCATCGAGCCGAGCGCGCGAAAGGAACTCGGCGCGTCCTTTAAAGCGGCGCGGTAATAAATTTCCGCCGAGGCGTAGTCGCCGGCCGCGAATGCGATCTCGCCCAATTGCCAGCGGCACCAGGCCAGCGTTTCGTTAGGCGGATGGGGCAGCGCGAGAAGAAGCGCGAGCGCCGCCTCGAAATGCTGGCGCGCTTCGGCCGGAGCGCCGTGCAAAATCGCCAGGCGGGCGAGGCGAATTTCGGTCCCGGCATCTCCCTCAGCAAAGCGCTGCATTTTCTGGAAAGCCGCCGCTGCTTCGGAATAATCCCCCAGTTCCAGAGAGGCATCGCCCAAGATCGCGTAGGGCTCGCTCTTTCCCGGATTGAGCTCAATCAACTGGCGCGCGTGGATTTTGGCGGCGGCGAAAGCATGATTGGCGAATTCCGCATGAGCTAGGGCCGTTAGGCCAGCGCTGTTGCGTTCCGCCACCACGGTCTCGAGCGAAGCTCGCGCCGCGTTGAGCGCGAGCGGCAGGTAGTCTTCATTCCCAGTTTCGCGGACACGCTGGAGATACAGTTCCGCAAGCGCGTTTTGCGACCGCGTCTCTTGCGGGTCGCGCTTCACCCGTGCGGCGTAGAAGCGAATCGAATAATCCGTCGCGGTTTCTGCCTGGGCAGTAGAAGCCGGCGGAGATGGCGAAGGTGCGGCAGTTTCTGGAAGAGCGTTCGGCGACGACCATCGCCTCACTCCTAGCTGAGTAAGCGCACCCAGGAGGACCGCCGCAATAACCAGCAGTATTCTCCGTTTGCCTGACGAACGCGTCGGCTTGGTAACATTTGGAGAAGACACACTTAGCACAGAGACGAAGATGCGTCACTCAATGGAAGCCGCAAAATCCGCGCCGGAAGCATTTCGCTCGCCGACGCGGATTACTATCGGGAAAAGAACCTATTGGCGCGTGTGATCATCCGGCTCGTCACCCGGTGGGAACGGCTGGGTCGGATCAGCGACAAACGGAAAGACGTCGCGGAAGGGCACTTCGTTTGCATCCACAAAATCAGTCAACGGTTGATCATTGTTGATCAGTGTGAAAGTGGTGTCGACGACATCATCCACCAGGCGGCGGCCACCGAGATTTCCGAAACCTCCATCGGGGTTATTGCCACCTTGCGGGCCCGAATTCGGCACATCCAGATCGAGTCGGAGGATGTCGCCGTTTACCTGGTAGATGTCCAGGATTTCAAGGATGTGCGCCTTGTCGGTGCCGAAGTTTTGCAGATCAGTGATCAGATCGCTGCGAAACCGCCCGCGCTTGTCATCCTGGGTCGAGGCGCCATTGTATTCGTCTTTGCGGGGCGCCGGGATAAGGCCGTTGTTGACCAGAGGATTTCCCTCCCGATCCACATTCACATAAGCCCCGTTGCCGGTGTATGCGCCCTCTGCAATCCGCTGATTCATTCTGCGCTGAGTGACAGCGTTAATTCCAATCACAGAGGTGTTCGCTCCGCGCAGGAAACTCGCCGGAACGCTGACCACCGTAGTCATGGTATTGAAGCCGGCATAAGTATCGCGACCCTTGCGAAATCCAAGGAGCGATTCATCAGGATTACCGGGATTCATGAGCGACGAGGCTACGAAACGGTTCGCGCCGGTGTCATCGAGGAAAAAGGGGTCATCCGCGTTACCGCCGAAAAATTTCGCGCCACTGGCCTGGTCGACTGTGACCACGGGCGGCGGCGGCGGGATGGGCTGTGGCTCCTGAGTGGAAAGGGTGGTCTCGCCAGTGAAGTCCACCAGGATCTGCTTATTCGAGTCTATTAGCTTGATCGTTGCGGTCTGGGTCGTAAGACGGCCTAAACCCGGCGAATAGGTCACGTCGAGAAAGAGATCCGGAATCGCGTCTCCGGTATTTTCAATCTCAAAGCGGTAACGAATATTGTGATCGAAGATGACCATTCCAAAATGCTCGCCGGAGACAATGAAGCCTTGCGTGGTCGAAATGAGAATGACTTGCGAGTTGTCGTTCGGATCGAGGAAGGCGTACAAGTCAGCAATATCGGAGCCGCGATCCTGCGCAATCGTGGGAGAATCGATGTGATCGGATGCTTTCATCTGCTCTGGTGCGGTCAGCGCCAGGGCGCAGAGACCAAGAGCTGCGAGACTGAGCCGCGGTAACCCCGTGATTCCGTGGCGATTCGTATTTTTCATATAATATTTTATTTCTTAGTTTGGTTGTTAATTAGAACTTTCAGTTAGAGCGGGTTGACCCCGTCGACTTCACCAAAGAGAACTGAAAGAGCAGTTCATTTTCGTTCATTGGGTATATGAGGAAGATCAGGGCTCCTTTATTCCACGCCGAATGAAACTTCGATGGATAGAGAAAAACCTGAGTCGCAAAAAAACGACGCGCCCACAATCCCGATAGAGTTCGATCCTGCATGAGCGTCTCGAAACATGACGCGCTCGTCGTCGGTCCCGGTCCGAACGCGGTCTGGCGGCAGCGAGCACCGTGCGTGCGCGGGATATTCGGTGCGCCTCACTGAGCCAGGATGGGCGACGGCGTCATCCTGCAGCGACAGCAAACTGCATTTCAATTCTTCGCCCGAGGCGCTCGCCGCCTACCGAAAAGCAGCGGGCGATCCCTGTGGGTGGGCAACTTGATTTCGCGCCCGGTCTCGCCCGCTAGATAAGAGCGCTCTCTGCCTAACGAGGATGCATGAGGTCGAGCGCGAGCTTCCACTCGCCCGCCCGGTCTTTGCGCCAGATGCGCAGGTAATAGCCGCTCGCTTCCCTCGCCGGACCGCTGAGGTATTCGCCCCAGACAAAACCAAGATCGCCTCCGGCGGAAACTTCGCCCCCCTTCGGTTCCCCAAATTTGACCGGGGTTGTTTCTTTTTGCAGCGCGGCGCTCGCCTCCGCGCTGCCAATGACGGGGAATTGCTTGGGGAGATAGAGCCGGACGTTATCTTCCGCCGCCGCGGCGAGCTGCCCCGCCCGATCGGCCGCATAGCGCAGATCGTGCGCCCGCATGACCGGTTCCGCGTCCGCGGCCGATTCGTTAGGGGCGTGGTTGTCGACGATCTGCAGTTCCGCCCGCAGCCCGCTCGGGGCGGGGTTTTCCGAGCCGAGGTCGAAGTGTAATTTCCACTGTCCATTTTCCCAACGCCAGATGGAGACGAACTGCCCGTGGTCCGTCGCTTCCTTCGCCGGGTCGTTCTTGAAGCTCCACGGACCGGTCGTGTAACCGAGGTCGCCGCTGGTCGAGGCGGCGACGAGGACGGGATGCCAGTGCAAGACCGACTTCGATTCCGGCTTTGCCTGCCAGGCTTTTTTAGCATTGGTCGGGCCGGGCTCGAAAGCGATGGCCTCATCCGAAAGAACATGGAGAAACGCCGTGCGCGTTCCTTTCTCGCGCGCTTCCTGGGCAAAAGCCGTTTCCGCGGCGGCGAGGGATTTTGCGTTTCCGTCTTTCGCAGCCTCTTCGGCGAAAAGGGAGGTTGTGCTGCAGAGGAGAAAAAGCGCGCCGGCGGAGAAGGAGAAAGTTTTCACGTCGTTAGACAAAAGCTGCATTTGGCGGCGTCTCAATCTAAAAGACCGTGAAGAAGCAATGGAGAGTGCACGCAGCGAAGACGATTGGCAGACCTGTTTCAGACAGCTCGGTCCCGCTCTCCTTCTCTTTGCCCGGCGCTGGACCAATTGCCGCGCCGAAGCGGAGGATGTCGTGCAGGAAGCGTTCGTTCGTTTTTGGCGCCGGCAGCATTCGATTGAAAATCGCGCCCTGCTTTACGCCGCCGTTCGCTCCGCCGCGCTCGATCGCCTGCGCGGGGAAGAACGCCGCGCCCGCCGCGAAGCCGCCGTCGCGCTCGATGGCGCGGCGCATTTCGAGCCGCAATTCACCAGCGTGGATGAAGGCCAGGAGCAGCTGGTCGCGGCGGTCGAGCGTTTGCCCGACGAACAACGGGAGGTCGTCATTTTGAAAATCTGGAACGACCTCACCTTCGCCGAGATCGGCAACGTGCTCGAGATCTCGCAGAACACCGCAGCCTCGCGCTACCGCTACGCCCTTGGCGCGCTCAGGAAAACTTTGCAGCCCCATGAATGATTTTTCCGAACTCGAAGCCGAGCTGAAGAAGCTGCGCCCGGCGCCAGTCTCGGATGAGCTGCGAGCTCGAGTCGAAGTCGCTCTTGCGCAACCGAACGCGATCCCAACCGCCGGCGTTCTTCCCCGCCCGGCGCGGCGGGCCGGTCTCTGGTGGTCACTCGGCCTTGGCCTAACGACCGCTTCCGCGCTAGTCCTCGTCTGGCTCGCTTTCTTCGCCGAGCCGCCCTCGACCGCGCCGGTCATCGCGCAAAAGACCAGCCCGGCTCCGAGCGCGGCCTACGACCCCGGGCTGCAACCTTCCGCGCTCACCCAGGTGGTTTACCATCGGCGCGACGAAGGTCTCGTTTTCTCGCCTAACCAAACGGAGCGACCGCTCCGGCGGGTCCGATACGACACCCGCGAGACGATGCAGTGGCGCAACCCGCAGACCGGGGCGTCCCTGCGTGTCTCCTACCCGGCGGAGCAGGTCGTGCTCACGCCGGTTTCCTTTCAATAACCAGGAACCAAGATCATGAAAAAACAATTCACCCTAACGACAACGCTGGCCGCGTTGCTCCCACTCGCCGCCATCGCCCAATCGCCCACTCCCGTCCCCTTCACGCCGGCGGTCCAATCCATTCCGGCCACTTCCCCCGCTCCGCCCGTGCCCCCGGCGCCGGGTCCACCGGCTCCGGGGACCCGGCATTTCCACGAGCGCGACAACGGACCGAAGGAGCCCGTCACCTTTCTCGGAGTCGAGACTTCCGATGTCCCGCGCGTTCTTTCCGAACAGATGGGGCTGCCGCGCGGCTTCGGGGTGGTGATCGATTACGTCGTCCCCAACACCCCGGCCGCCGCCGCCGGCCTGCAGCAGAGCGACATCATCCGGATGTTAAACGACCAGCAAATCGTCAACCCGAATCAGCTCGGAAAATTGGTCCGGAGTTTCGCCGATGGCACTTCGATCGAACTCACCATCCTGCGCAAAGGCAAGGAAATGAAAATGACGGTCAAGCTGGCGAAGAAAGAAATGTCGGCCAGTCGCGGCCCGGCCGGTTACCAGAAGGAATGGAATTTCGATGATCTGGAAAAGATGAAGTTCGATTTCCAGGCGCCCGACATGACGGCGGTGCGGGAAGCGGTATCGCGGGCCAAGGACCAGGCGGTGCGGGCGCGGGACGAAGCCCAGCGGGCCATGCGCGGGCTGCGCATCGTCACTTCCGACAACGGCCTAACGAGGTCGACCCGAATCGATCTCGGCCGGGCGACGATCACTTTTTCCGACGACCAGGGCGAATTAAATATCGAGAACGCGAACGGCCGCAGAACGCTGACGGCCAAGGATGCGAAAGGAAAAGAAGTCTTTAACGGCCCGATCGAAACCGCGGAAGACCGGGCGAAATTGCCCGAGAACGTGCGGCAGCGTCTAGACAAACTGGAGCGCCAGGAACTTCCCGAAGCGCCGGAGCCTCCCGAAGCACCGGAACCGCCGCAACCGCCTGAGCCTAACGAGTCCGCCCAGTCGGCCCAGCTGCAAAGCGCGCAGAGAACAAACGCCGTCTTTTGCCCCAACGGTAGGGCGGGCTGGCGCCGCAGCACCTTTGTCCTCTAGCCGCGTCAAATTTGATCGATCGCACCGGTAGGGCGAGACTCCGTCGAGCCGGAATAGCTTGCGGCGGCGAGGTCAAGGTCAACCCCCAGGCTCGACAGAGTCTCGCCCTACCGGGAAGAGGGTTTCCCCGGCGCGGTTGCAGCGCTGCGCGCTGATTCTACAATCTCGTGCGCCCGGGCCGTCGCCGCGCGCGACGATGCCCGAACGAAAACCGCACGCGCCGCCGCCTACTGCCGAGGAGGCGTCGCTCCGCCGCGATCCCTACGCCGCTTTTCGCTTCCCGAGTTTTGCCTTCTATACCCTCGGCAACTTCATCGCAATGACGGGCCGGCAGATGCTCACGATCGCGATCGAGTGGGAGGTCTATGCCCGCACCCATTCGGCCAGCGCGCTCGGTCTGGTCGGCTTTGTCGCGGCCGTGCCGATCGTCGCGCTCTCGCTTCCAGCCGGGCATTTGGCCGACCGCTTTAGTCGCAAGAAGATCATTCTCTTCACCCAGGCTTCGACCGCGCTCTGCTCGATCTGCCTCGCACTGGTCTCCTGGCAACATCTCGCCATCCCGCGGTTCGGGATTTTGCTTTGGGCGAACAACTGCTTGCGCTCGATCGCGACGATCTTCGAGCGACATCCCTCTTTCCATTTCGACGATCTCTCTCTCCCGCTGATTTATCTCCTGATGTTTCTCTCGGCTTCGATTCGCACTTTTGGCTGGGCGGCGCGGAGCTCGTTTCTCCCCACCCTGGTGCCGCTGGAAAAGTTTGCCAACGCCGTCACCTGGAATAGCAGCATTTTCCAGATCAGCGCCGTGCTCGGGCCGGCGGCGGGCGGTTTTCTCATCGTGAAGCTGGGGTTTCCCTTTGTCTATGCGCTCGATGCCTGGTGCGCCCTGGGGTTTTTCTTCATGGTTCTGCCGATTCGCAAGATCCGGGAAAGCCGTCGCGTCGTGGTCGGCGCCTGGCATAGTCTGGCCGAAGGCATCCGTTTCGTCATGAACAAGAAGGTCATCCTCGCGACCATGACGCTCGATCTTTTTGCCGTGCTCCTTGGCGGGGCGACGGCGTTGCTCCCGATTTTTGCCGACCAGATTTTGCACTGCGGACCGATCGGGCTCGGCTGGCTCCGAGCCGCGCCGGCCATCGGGGCGTTTGTCATGGCGCTGGTGATTGCCTATCTGCCGCCGATGCGACACGCCGGGCGCACGCTGCTCTGGTGCGTGAGCGGATTCGGCGTGGCCACGATCGTCTTTGGCGCGTCGCACTGGTTCTGGCTCTCGCTCGCGATGCTCTTCCTGACCGGTCTCTTCGACAGCGTCAGCATGGTCGTTAGGCAAACGATCGTGCAGTTGCTTACGCCGGATGAAATGCGCGGGCGGGTCTCGGCGGTGAACAATATTTTCATCGGAACCTCGAATGAGTTCGGCGCCCTCGAGTCGGGCTTAACCGCGGCGCTCTTCGGCCCGGTCGTGTCAGTCATTGCCGGCGGAGTCGGCACGATTCTGGTCGTGCTGGCGGTGGCTTGGAAGTGGCCGCAGACGCGCAAAATCGGCGCGCTGGATAAAAGTCTGGCCTAACGAAATCTGGCGCCCGGCTTAAAAGGCGCCGTGCAACATGATTGCCCCATAGGGAGCGCCCTGCTCGTGGTGATAGCGCACTTCGGTGCGATGATAATCGAACTGCCGATACGGCACATAGCCGCCCTCGAGCGTGAGGGAGAGCGAGGAATTAATCTTCCACTCCGCGCCCACTCCGGCGCGGACTTCCTGGTAGCTCAGCCAGGCATTGTTCAGGCTGGTGTCCCCGTGGGTGTCGCCAAAGCGGTCATCGGTGCGGAAGGTGTTGGCCTTGATGTCGGCGCCGGCAAAAAGGGTGAGGTTGCGGCTGGCCGCATACTCGAGACGGGGCGTCGGCAGGACCGCGTTCAGCGTCCAGTCCGGCGCAAATTTCCAGCGGATGCCACCACCCGGGAGGACAGGGAAACGGCTTTGGAAATTCACTCCAACACCAAAGACGAGCTGCACCGCGGGGCTGTAAATGTAGGTGCCGCCGAGGACAAACGGGACATTGAACGAGTCGCCATCGAGATGATCGAAGCTGGTCCCGTAAAAACCGGGCTGAGCTTCGAAGCGGACGAGAATCGAATCGGAAAATTTCGTGTCGAGACCGACGATGGAGTTGACCGCCTGCAGGGTATTGGGCAACTGCTGGCCGCCATTGGGAAAGCCAAAGGAATAGCGTTCCCATTGCGCGCCGAGACGGAGGATCCCGAACTTGATCCGCGGCGTGTAAACGAATTCGACATTGGAATAGTATTCGTCGAAATCGGTCACTTTGCGGTTGCCGCGCTGCACATCCGCCCCGCCGAGATAGGCCTGTTCGATCGTGAATTCAGCCGAGAATTTATACGGTTCCTCGACCACTTCGTTGCCGGTCGCGGTCGAGATTTGTTTGTCGTCACCGGCAAACAGCGGAGCGGCCAGGGCAAGGGAGAGCAGGCCAGCGAGGTAGAGATAACGGGAGTTCATCTGCTACTCTCGCGCTGAAAGAGGGTCGCCGCCTGCAAAATATCCTTCCGCATGGCCGATTCTGAAGCGAGGCGCTCGATCCCATGGAGGTCACCTAACGAGTTGGCGGAGATGAAATCCCCCCGCCAGACCAGAGTGGAGGCCCGGCCTCCGATCTCGATCGGCCAGAGCTGATAAAGAGTGAGGGCGACGTGGTAACCGCCACTGGCGTAGAAGAGACCGTCGGCGATCTGCGCGCCGCCCCCAGCGGTCGAATTCTTGTAGGACGCTCCCAGGGTCAGAACCCCTTCGTCCTCCACTTCGAGCAGTTCCCAATAAAGCTCGGGTTTGAGCGAACCTTTTCCGCCCAGTAATCCGGTGCTGCCCAGAAAAGCGCCAAACTGGCCGTTAACCTTGCCTTGTTGCCTAACGAGCCCGGTAAATTCTTTCCCGGGCTGGACCGGGTCGCGGGTATGATCGTAAGGCGCTTCGGCTGCCGCGCCGCCGCTGGCAAAGGCCTGCGCCCGCTTCAGCAGGAGGTTGCTCCAGAATCCAAAAACCGGCTGGCCGGGCGCATAGCTCTTCGCTTCCTCCTGGCTGATCTGGAGTTCGGGCGACATCTTTTCGGTTGCGGACGCGAGCGATTTGACCGCGCCGTTGCTCGGCGGGTTGTTCAGCTTCGCGAAATCGGCCGCGGAAGGTGCGGCCGGCAGATCGGAGTGCAGATAGACCTTGAGCTCGCGATGCGCGGTCGGATCGTAGCCCTTCATCGCCGCCACCACCTGCGCAGGCGTTTTCGGAACGACAAAGCAGCTCTGAACCGAGAGGTAACGCGCGGTCGACATCGCCGCGCCGGTGGCGGTCTTGATGTCGCCCTTGGCCAGCTCGGCGAGATCGACTTTGCCGAAGACAGAAAACTGGGCCATCTCGCTCACCGGATCGGCCGCGAGCAGGGAAATCGGGAGCAGGAAAAAGAAGAAGTGCAGTAATTTCATGGGCAGGCCTTTTCATAAAGAAACGCGCGGATCGTTGGGGTCGGTCGTCCGTTTAGTTTTGAGCGCGGCGGCGGGCTGTCAACGGGGAGTCCCTTCAGTCCCCCTTGAAAAAGAGGCCGTTTCCCCTAGTGGAGAGACCGGATGAGAAGTTTCCTGCGTTTTCCTCGGAAATGAGCGAATCGATTATCGCCCTGAGCGGGCTGAGCAAGAAATACGGCGATCTCTGCGCGGTCTGCGATCTTTCGCTCCAGATCAATCCGGGCGAAATTTTCGGCTTCCTCGGGGCAAATGGAGCCGGCAAATCGACCACGATGCGGATGCTCTGCGGCCTCGTCCGTCCCACCTCCGGCCGGGCCACGATCGCCGGCGCGGATGTCTGGCGGGATCGCTACACGGTGCGCTCGAAGTTTGGCTACATGGCGCAGAAGTTCAGCCTTTACCCGGACCTAACGGTGCTGGAAAACCTGCGCTTTTTTGCCGGTGCCTACCGGGTTCCGCCTAACGAAGTGGAGGACCGGATCGAGCGCATCCTGGGGCAGATGGATCTGAAGGCCAAGCGCGAGACCGCAGCCGGCAGTCTCTCCGGCGGGATGCGGCAGTTGCTCGCGCTCGGCTGCGCGCTGGTGCACGGGCCGCCCCTGCTTTTTCTGGATGAGCCGACCTCGGGGCTCGACCCGGTCCATCGCCAGCAGATGTGGGATCTGCTGTACGACCTGAGCCATAACGGGATCACAATTTTTGTCACGACCCACTACATGGATGAAGCGGAGCGCTGCACCGAAGTGGGGTTTATCCACGAAGGTCATCTCCTGGCCAAGGCTTCACCGCGAAAATTGAAGGCGACCTTCAAGGCGAAACTGCTCGAGCTCGACGCCAAGCCGGCGATGGAGGCGCTCGTTAGGCTGCGCGAAACGCCGGGCGTCCTTGGCGTTTCTTTGCGCAGCGGCAGCCTGCGCATTTATGCCGCGGAAGCGGAAGCGCTCCTAGCCGACTGGCAGCGCGCCTGGCCTTTTCCCGAGATCAGTCTGCTCGCCCATCGCTGGGCCGAACCGGACATGGAAGACGTCTTCACCGCCTACTCGCAACGCTATGACGCGATGCTCAACCCGGAGGCCCTGCGATGAACCTGCGCTCCTCTTTGCAGGCGATCAGCAGCGTGGCGGTAAAGGAATTCATCCACATCTACCGCGACTGGCGAATTCTTGTTCTGCTTCTCATCCTGCCGCCGGTTTTCACCCTCATTTTCGGGCACGCCTTTGAATCGACCGGGTCGAGCAATGTGCCGGCGCTGCTCGAGGACCGGGACCAATCTCCCGCCAGCCAGGTCTTCGTGAATCAGCTGAAACCCGAGACGACTTTTCGCTGGAAGACCGGGACGAAAATCAGCGGGCGACCTGATCTCCTGCGCGAGCAGGTGCGGGCGGCCCTCATTATTCCGCAAGGTTGGGGCGCGAGCCTGAAAAACGGCGACCCCATCCCGCTCC
The DNA here is from genome assembly GCA_038198605.1 of Chthoniobacterales bacterium. Taxonomy (GTDB): domain Bacteria; phylum Verrucomicrobiota; class Verrucomicrobiia; order Chthoniobacterales; family UBA10450; genus Palsa-1392. The sequence goes on from JBBPZS010000080.1 coordinate 26,470, forward strand.
CGCTTTACCTTGATGGAAGCGACACCAACACCGCGAGCGAACTGGAAGGCCGTATCCAGGAAAGCCTCGGGGCGTTCCAGAAAAAACAGCTCGAAGCGACGGTCGAGGGTCTGCCCGATGACGTGATCGATCTGGCAAAGAAGTTGCCCGTCGATGTCCGGAAGGAATTTGTCTCCGCCATGAGCCAATGGGGCCTAACGACAAAGATTCTCTACAATCCGGAACAGCGTTTTATTGAATATGTCGTGCCCGGCATCATCGGGATCATCCTGCAGTTGCTCACCGTCACCCTGACCGCCTGCACCATCGCGCGCGAGCGGGAATCGGGCACGCTCTATCAGCTGATGGTGACCTCGTTGCGGCGGGGCGAGATTGTGATCGGAAAGATCCTCCCTTACCTGGCGGTCTCGATTCTCCTCATCCTGGTCGTGATCGTGGTCGCGGGCTTCCATTTTCATGTCGCCTTTCACCAGTGGCCGGTTCTGGCGGTCATCTGCCTCCTCTTCCTCCTCTGCTCGTTAGGGCTGGGTCTTCTCATCTCGGCCTTTTCGCGCACCCAGACCCAGGCGATCCAGCTTTCGGTTTTCTTTTTGCTCCCGATCTTTGTTCTCTCAGGGGCCTTCGCCCCACTCGAGCAGCTCCCGCTCGCGATTCGTTATCTCTCGGAATTATTTCCGCTGACGCACTTCTGCCGGGCTTTTCGCCTGGTAAATCTTTATCACGCCGGGCCCGCCTTTTACGGAGGCGATCTCCTCTTCATGCTGGTCGGCGCGATCGTGACCTTCGTCGGCGCGGCGCTCCTCTTGAAGCGGATCCAGGAGTAATCCCAAGCTCAGCGCCTCTCGAGCGCGGCGCGGAAGGTTTTGATCGTGCTCAGCGTTTCGTCGGTCATTTGTTTGCCCGCGATGTAACGATCGACCCCGCCGAGGTAGGTGCGGAAGGGCGCGGAAACAAAGCCGGCTTGCCAGACGAGAGTGCCACCATCGACCGGCCAGAGCTGAAAGAGATCGAGCGCCATGAAGTAGGTGTCGGAAGGATAATAAACGCAATCGACCAGCTGCCAGGAATCGCTCGACTTGCGAGCCGCATAAAGACCGAGCTGCAGGGTGGTGTGGTTGCGCACCTTGGTCGCTTCCCAATACGCGACCGCTTCGTTCGCCGGCGTGCCGGCCGCGACGAGCGGCTGCGCTTCGGTCATCGGCTTAAAATGGCGGGCCACCTTGGGCGCGAGCGAGAGCAGGCCGCGAAATTCGGAGCCGGGCGAGATCGATTTATCCGACCCATAAGGCGGCACGGCCTCCAGGCCATCCCGCGCCAAGGCCGCACTGCGGCGCTGTAGAATTTCCTGCCAGGCTTCGCTCGGCGGCATCGGCTTCTGCCGAAGAAGCGTCAGTTCATCACTCGTTAGGTGAAGATCGCCTGCCGCGCCGTTTTGCGCCGCCCGCACCGTTTGCTCGAGGAGCCAATTGTCCCCCGCAAACCTGGAACTAAGCTGCAATTTCTGGAAGACCGCGGGCGACCCGGGCAGAGGGTATTCCTGGTAAAGACGCACGTCGGGATCGCGATGCTGGACCGGGTTCCAATGCAGGAGCCCCTGGCCAACCGCATCCATTGGCGCGTTGATGTAATAACAACACTCGAGATAGATGCCGCGCGAGAAATCACCAAGCGGCCCGCGCTCGGAAAGGATCTTGCCCGCCTTGAGCTGCGCCAGGTCGGCGGAGGGAAAGAGGCTAAGCGAACGCAATTCCTCCAGCGGCCCGGCCTGGACGCCGGCACCGAACGCAACAGCGGACAGCGCCGCGAGAATGAGCCTTTTGCCTAACGAAATCTTTCCTGAAGCGGCCGGGAAATTCAAATCAGAAACTGGCTGACATCTGCATTCGCACGTAGGGCGAAGGATCGGTCCGATAAGTTTCGCCGGCCCGGCCAAAATCGAACTGACGCTGGAAGGAAATCCCGGCCCCGAGGTCAAAGGAGACATTGTTGGAAACACCATAGGTCAAACCGACCCCGGCCCGATAATCGGAGAAATCGACCTGAGCACCGTTCAGTTTACCCGGGCGAATATTGTCGTTGCGATCGGTTCGGAAAGAGCCGCCGACGAGTTCGCCGCCCGCCCAAAGATCGAGGCGCTTGCTGGCGGAGTAGATGATTTTCGGTTCGGGAAGCACTGCCAAGATGCGCAGTTTATCCGACGGGATGTAAACCACGCCGGCCAGCGGCAAAACGGGGAAACCGCTGCGCAGGAACGAGGCATAGGCGCCGACAAAGATGTAGAACTTATCCTCCTGCACGACAAAAATTCGGCCTAACGTGATCGGAGCATCGAAGGAGGAGATCCCGATATCGTTCTGGAAATAAAAGCCGGGCCGGACCTGGAAAAAGGCGCCGACGTCTTTCCCGCGCATGTAATCGATCCCGAAAACCCCGGCCATCGCCTGCAGATGATTCGGCACGGGCGCGCCGGTGCTGCCGAAATCGTAGCGATCATAGGCGAAGCCGACATGGGCGTAGAAATTCCCGTTGATCAAAAAGCGGTGGCCATATTCCAGCTCGCTTTGAATTTCATCCTGCTGGCCAAAGCTTCCGCCGTGATTCAAGTCGCTCTGGAAAACATACCCCTGCTCCAGTTTGAAGATATCGAGCGGCGTTTCCTCGACCGCTTTTTGGCTCGTGGCCACCGCAGTCTTGTTCTCCTCCTCGGTCCCGGCCCGCAGACCGGAAACACAAAGAAGGGCACCGCAGCAAGCGAGAAGGCAGAATGGGTATTTCATAATAAGTGGGTTGTCTTAGCTCAATCGTGCGACTGGCACAAAGCGGATTCGCTCATTCCGGAAAAACTTTCCGGCGCGCGGATGATATTTCCGGGAGCAGCCTTGCCTGATCGTGCGGGGCCCAGCGAGGGGAAGCGAGCTAAAGACGACTCAGGCGACAGTCGCTCTCTCCGCCTTGCCCGGGGCATCCGACCCATGGGCCTCGGCGCGGTCGGCCGCTTCCTTCATTTCCCGGGAAAGTTTTTCCACTCGCTGGCGCATGATTTTGCCGGCTTTGAACTTCACTGTCGCCCGTGGGGGAATGACGAAACTGCTTCCCGGTTGGTTGGGGTTGCGTCCGACGCGGGGCTTGGTCAGCCGCGGCTGGAAGACCCCGAAATTCCGTAACTCCACGGCCACATTGCGCGCCAGGCTGTCGGTGATGTGGTCGAGCGTGCGCTGGACCACGTCAAAAACCTGGTGCTGCACCATGCCCGTCTGATTGCTGATCGACACGACGATATCGCGTTTTGTGAGCTTACTCATGGTGTACCAGAATCGTCTGTCGACCACGAGGTGAGCGGATGAAATTCCGAAATATCTCCGCAGAGGCCGTGAAAGCCCGGTAACCGGAAAGGCCTGTCCGGAAACGAGTTCGGCTGGACTGGGCCTAACGGACGGCCGCTCTGCGCCCGAAAAGACTGCTCAATGCCTGAACGAAAGCACTGCGGCCGAGCAACTCCCGGCGGCGCGCTTTGAGCTGCCCCTGGACGACGCCGACCTTGGTGAAAACCGCGTTCCAATCCGACTCGAGCCGGCGCGTTTCGTCGCCGGAAAGTTCGCGCACACCGCGAAGGGAAGAAGCGCGTTGCAGCACGTTCATCGCTTTGCCGGAGAGCTCCGCGACCAGGTTCAATTCGCTGAATATATGCTCGCTCTCCTGGAGCAGGATCGACCGCACATCGGTGAACTGGCTTTCCTGCTCAGGCGAGATGATCGGCTTCGACTTGTCCAGCGCGTAGGTGATGAAATCGTGCAGCTTTTTCCAGCTTTCGGTTTGCAGGGTGAGCAGCCGGAGCTGCGTCTCGAGGCTTGTGTCTCTCATCTTTGCGCGGCGACGCTGACCATGTGCATGGTTTCGTCGAGTTTTTGTAGATTATCTATCAGGAGGTGGGTCCAGGGACGGTTGACCGTCTGGATTTGGCTAATGATGCCTTCTTCGAAAAAGAACCGGCCCTGCCGCCAGCGGAAGATCTCCGCCACCGCGGCCTCGCCCTCGATCGAGCCATAGGCGGCGTGCCGTACCATCCCGTGATGCAGGTAAATTTCGCTGTTGCCGCGGCCCGATTTGAAGGTAAACCGCCCGCTGCGCTGGCTCAGGCAGCTCATTTGCAGAATCTCGGCCGCCGAAAATTGATTGAGATTGCCGACCAACGAATGACAGGGATCGATCCCTTCCGCGGCCGGGCCGGACGTTCTTTCAAACGCCGCCACCAAGGCGCGCAGCCGGGCGCTCAGCCGGCGATCGCTGCAATCGGTCGGGACCAGTTCGATATTCTGGTTGCTCGCTTCCTGGCGCAGGTCGGCGTCCGCCTCGTCCTCCGTCAGCGCCACAATCTCGAGCGAGGGGAAATGCTGCCGGGTATGGATCGCCTGCTCGATCGTGATCGGCGTTTCTCCTTCGACAATGAAAAGGTCAAAATCCTCCCGCATCAGGATGTAGACCGCTTCGGCCAGACTCCGCACGATGCGCGTCTCCACCCTGGGCATGGCGTCGATCATGGTCAGGACGCGATCCTGGAAAACGGGCTCGGGGTTGAGTATGAGCAGTCGTGTGTCCACCGGAAGTGAAGGACAAAGAGCAGGAAGCTTGCCGCGATCCCACCCGCGCGCCGGCGAATTTTGGGGGAGATTCGGCTATTTTTTCCACTCCCGCCGCGGCGCCGGGGCGGCGAAATAATCCGGCGCGATTTCGTGCGCGGTGCGGAAGTGGACCTTGGCGAAACGGCGCAAACCCTCCGGTCCTTCTCGCTCCACGATCCGGCGGGCGATTTCCTTGATCGGGGCCGAGACCCCCCGGCCTAACGTCAGCCCACTCTGCTTCCCAGCGCGTTCCAACCAATCGATAAAAGATTCCCGCGCCAGGATCGAGGCGGCCGCGACCGCGAAATCCGATTCGGCCTTAGTCCGTTGCTCGAGCTGGATGTGCTGGCCATGCTGCAGGAGCGCCTTCTCGATTACGCGGGCGTCGGCAAATTTATCGGAAAGCGCGCGCGAGCACTCCGGTTTTTTTGCAAGCAGGTTCTCAATCACCCGGGCATGACCCCAGCCGAGGAGGCTGTTGAGATTGCCGAATTTTTCGTAGAGATCGTTGTAGCGTTCAGGACCGATCTGTACGACGTCGATCGCGATCCCCGGAGTCTCCCGAATCATTTTGGCCAGGGCGCGGATCTTGGAATCCGAACCGATCCGTTTGCTGTCCTGAATTCCGTTTTCCAAAAAGCGACGCGCAATCGCGCGGTCGGTAAACGCTCCCGCGATCACGAGCGGGCCGAAAAAGTCGCCCTTGCCGCTCTCGTCGATCCCGAAATGGGGCTCAAACATTTCCGGCGTGTGTATTTCCTCATAGCCGAGGCGCGCTTCGCCCAGAATTTTCGGTTCCAGCTCGAAACTGACGAAGTCGTCGATTCCTTTGCCCTGCAGGAGGACCTTTGGCCCCTTTTCGTAGACCGCGACGCTGAGCTTATTCTTCTGCGCGAAATAGATCGTGTAAGGCTTCGGCGAAAACTCGAAACCTGAACTTTCGAGCAGCGCGCGCAACGCTTTCGCCTGCTCATCCGTGAGCGGCGCAGTGTAGGTGGTTAAAGGCGGCGCGGGCATGTGGCAGGGTTCCCCACGAGATCATCGCTCGCCAGCGGAGGCGAGAAATTTTGTCCGCAACCAAGTTGCGCCCGTCGCGGGCGCCGCGCCTGGGGGTATTTCCTTGGGACTCTGCCCCGCACCGGTGATCCTCTGCCTACTGGTGTTTCGTCACTCGTGAAGTGATGGAAAAGTGTGTGACCCGCTCTGTAGCGGCGGTCTGTGACCGCCGAGACGTGGAGCGGAGCGAAGATTCGG
>JBBPZS010000081.1:0-15771 GCA_038198605.1 Chthoniobacterales bacterium
CGCCGCGCTACGCGTCTACAGGATCAGCGCGCGCCCACTGTCGGGGGCGGCCAATTCCTCCGTGCCGTGCTTTTCCGCTTCGGCTTCGTGGTGGGTGTGGGCGCTGCGCAGGAAGGGAACGCGATCGAGCACGCTTTCCTGGAACCATTCCAGGGCGAGATAAATCACCGGAGTGATGTAGAGGGTGATCAATTGCGAGAAGATCAGCCCGCCGACAATGACCAGGCCTAACGGACGGCGGGAAGAGCCATCGGCGCCAATGCCGAAGGCGAGGGGCAAGGCGCCCATCAGTGCGGCCAGCGTCGTCATGATGATGGGACGGAAACGTTCCACGCTGGCCTCGTGAATCGCGGTCCGGCGGTCGTAACCTTCATCGAGCCGGTGAAGCGCGAAATCGACGATCATGATGCCGTTCTTTTTCACGATACCCATGAGAAGAAAAAGCCCGATGACCGAGTAAAGCGAAAGGGTCGAGCGAAAAACCCAGAGCGTCATCAGCCCGCCAACGACCGCCGGGAAAAGGGTCGAAAGCACCGTTACGGGATGCACGTAGCTCTCGTAAAGAATGCCGAGAATCACATACATGACGAAGAGCGCGGCGATGACGAGGAAAGGCAGTGCGGCGAAGAGTTGTTGCAGGACGAGGCCTTCTCCCTGGAGCTCGCCTTTCACCGTCGGCGGCAAAACTTCGGCCGCGGTCTTGTTGATGAAATTGGTCACGTCGCCCAGCGCGACCCCTGGCTTGGTGTCGAAGCCGAAGGTGACGCTAGTGAATTGGTTGGTGTGATTGACCGACTGCAAACCGAGTGACTCACTCGATGTCGTGACTGCGCGAATGGGAATGAGCTTGTCGCTCGTCGTGGGCTTGACGTAGATCTCGCGGAAATCCTCCGGACCGGTTCGCGCCTTGTCGTCCGCCTCGACGATGACCTGGTATTGATCATCCGCCTCCTTGATCAGGTAGACGTAATTTTGCGAATAAGCGGCGCGGAGAAGACTCTCAACCTGCGCCGTGGAGACGCCGTAGAGACTGGCTCGTTCGCGGTCGATGTTGATGTCGAGATTGGGAGTGTTGCGGAAAAGATCGGAGCGCGGCGGGCTGGCGAAGCCATCGAAGTCACGCAGTTTCTCGGTTAATTTATCGGCGGCCGCGTAGACTTCATCGGGATTAATGCCGCTCAGGACATAGGTATAGCGGCCAAACGAGCTGCCGGTCGCGCCGATGTCGATGCGCAGGACGGGCTGCGGGTTGAGCGTCGGAAAAACGCCCGGGATTTCGCTGCAGGCTTTGCGCAAATCCGCCGCCACCTGGTCGATGTCGGCCCGTTTGTTGGCGTCCTTCAGGAAGAGGACGGTGAATACACCGGCGCCCAAACCGGAGCGGCCCGCGACGGTGAAATATTTGTCGACCGCGGGATTCGCCTGCAAAACCGGATCGAGTTTTTCCTGGAGCCGCCTCTGTTGATCGGGTGAAGCGCCCTCCTGGACGATGAAAAATCCGCGGATCACCCCGCTGTCACCCGACGGCAAGAGAGTGAAGGGGAGATGGTTGAAGAAAAACCAAACGCCGAGGGCACAGGCCACCACGATCGGCGCCGCCAGCCAGCCGCGATCGAGAAACCAATCGAGCGATCGCCCGTAGAAATCGCGGATTGGATCGAAGTAGCGGCTGACGAAACGTTCCGTCCAGGTCTTGCGATGATTAGGACCGCGCTCCGCCAGGATGCGCGAACACATCAGCGGGGTCAGGGTTAACGAGACCAGGCCGGAGGCGAAAATGGCGACGATGATCGTGATCGCGAACTCGCGGAAGATCCGGCCTAACAATCCCGGCATGAAAGCGAGCGGAATGAAAACCGCCGCGAGCGAGAGAGTCATCGACAAAATGGTGAAGGAGATTTCACCCGCGCTGTTGAGGGTGGCGCGGTAGATGGATTCGCCCGCCTCGGCTCGCCTAACGACGTTCTCGAGAAAGACGATGGCGTCGTCGACGAGGAAGCCGATCGCGAGGGTCATCGCCATCAGGGTGAGATTATTGACCGAATAACCGAGCGCCCACATCGCGACGAATGTGATGAGGAACGACATGGGCAAGGCCACGATCGGAATGAGCGTGTCGGTGGCGCGGCCGAGGAAAACGAAGATCACGAAAATGACGAGGACGAAGGCGATGGCGAGGGTGAACTGGACGTCATGGAGCGAGTTCACGATCGATTGCGAGCGGTCGAAGGTCGGAATGAGACGGATCGAACCGGGCAATTCCTTTTGCAGCTGCGGTAACAAGGCGCGGACCGATTTCGCGACCGCGACGGCATTTGCTCCCGCCTGCCGGGAAACGGCGAAGACGATGACGGAAGCGGGCGGGTTGAAGTCGCGCGCGAAAAAGTGCCGGGAAAGGCGTTCGTTTTCCACTCCGTCGACGACCTTGGCGATGTCGCGCAAATAGACCGGCGACCCGTTGCTTCCCTGTTTGACGATCAGGTTGCGATAACCTTCCGCGTCCTCCACCTGCCCGTTAGGCCGGAGCGTGATCGACTTGTTTTTGCCATCGAACTGACCCGCCCCGGAGTAGGACGTGCCGCTGCGAATCGCGGTTGCCAGTTGATCGAAAGTCATGTTGCGCGAAGCGAGCGCGCCCGGGTCGACCTTGATCCGGATGGCGCCCTTGACGCCGTAGATGGCGACCTCGGAGACGCCGGGCAAAACGTTGATCCGTTGCGAGACTTCGGTCGTGCCGTAGCGATAGAGTTCGCCGTCGGTCAGGGTGTCGCTGGTGAGGGCGACGTACATGACCGGTTGATCGTTCGGGTTCGTCTTGGTAAAAGTCGGCGGGCTCGGCAGGTCGTTAGGTAATTGGCCGGTCGCGCTCTGGATGGCCGATTGCACATCGGTCGCGGCCGCGTCGAGCCCTTTGCTGAGCGCAAATTGCAGGGTGATCTGGGTGTTGCCTTGGGAACTGGTGCTGGTCGATAACTCCAGCCCGGGAATCTGGGTGAATTGCTTTTCCAGCGGCGTGGCGATGGTGTTGGCCATCGTGACCGGATTCGCGCCCGGATAGTTCGCCTGCACGCGAATGATCGGATAATCGACCGCGGGCAGATCGTTTACCGCCAGTTGATTGTAAGTCAGGATGCCGAAGACGATGATCGAGGCGGTCAGGAGCATCGTCATCACCGGCCGCTGGATGAAGGGGCGGGAGAGACCGGAGGAGAACTGGACCAGTTTGACCGCCGCCGTGGACCCGGCCTTGGCCTGGGCGCGTTGCGCCAGCATACCTTTCTTCGCCCCGTTGCTCCCGTCCTGGCCGTTGTCTTCGAGGTGGGGCATCGTTAGGGCGCGGCGGACGCGGATCCGCCTCCTCCGGCTGGGGAAGATTGCTCGACCGACTTGACGACGACCTTTGCGCCCGGCGCGAGCTGGAGTTGGCCCGCCACCACGACCGTTTCGCCGGGTTTCACTCCTTCGGTGATAACTCTCATGTCGCCCTGAGTCTGCCCCGGTTTCACCGGCCGGAGATCGAGGGTGGAATCGGATTTGACCACAAAGACGTAGGGCCCCTTCTGGCCGGTCTGGACGGCGCCGTTAGGCACGAGGCGGGCGTCTTTGAGCGTGTCGAGGATGAGGCGGACGTGGACAAACTGTGAGGGCCAGAGGGCATGATCGGGGTTGGGCGTTTCGGCGCGGGCCTGAACCGTGCCGGTGCCGGGCTGCAAGGTGTTGGCGAGGAAGTAAAGCTTGCCTTCGCGCGGCAGAAAATTGTCGCCTTCCGCATCGGTCATGACTTTTAGATTGCCTTCGCCAAGGTAACGCCTAACGAGCGGCAGGTCGGGCTCGGCGACGGTGAAGTCGGTGTAGATCGGGTCGAGGTTGTCGATGCTGACGAGGACGGCGCTTGTGCTCCCGGCACTGACGGTATTGCCGACATCGACCTGGCGCAGGCCGATGCGCCCGTTGATCGGCGAACGGATGGAGGAGTAATCGAAGTTGGTCTGGGCAGCGGCGACGGCCGCCTCGGTCCGCATCGCGTTCGCTCTCGCGGTATCGAGATCCTGCGTCGCGGTCACGCCCTGGGTTTTCAATTCCTCCTGCCGTTTCAAGTTGGCCTGGGCGAGGAAGGCGTCTGCCTTGGCCGCATCCAGCGCGGCCTGGTATGGCCGCGGGTCGATGGTGAAAAGTAGATCGCCTTTTTTGACATCCGCGCCGTCTTCGAAATGGCGCGCGATAATCTGGCCGCTGACCTGGGCCTGCACCTGGACGCTTTCGTAAGCGGCGCAGGTGCCGATCTCATCGAGGTAGCGGGGCACATCTTGTGTGATCACTTTCGCGACCGAGACCGGTCGCGGCGGCGGGCCAGCCGCTTCTTTCTTGCCGCAGCCGGCCAGGGCTAGCACGACCAGGCAAAGCAGGAGGCCGCTAAAACGTGAGTGGAAAGTGAGCATGGAAAGTCGGGCTTTCATACTATTCGCCATCCGGTTGCAGCATCCGGGCCTTGTTCTTGCCATTGCGTTTTGTGGTTGGACCGTCGGCGGACCCATTCGTCGAAACAATTTCGGCCCTTTCGCGAATGCGAGATAGGACCGCCATGCAGGTCTGTAAATCGTCGCTCGGGATGTCGGCGATCAGCTCATGGCGCAACTCGCGGGCGGTAGAATAAATTTTCTCGATCACGGGCTTGGCGTTCCGGCTCAAGTGCACTGTCTTGCAGCGCCGATCGGTGGCCGATTCTTTGCGCTCGATCCAGCCATCGCTTTGCAGCCGATGCAGAATGCCGGCAAGCGTGGGCTCCTCAATCCCAACGAGGGCGGCGAGTTCGCGCTGGGTGAGGGTGCTCTCGGCCGCCGCCAGATGCACCAAGGCCGTCCACTTACTCTGGCTCAAACCGAGCGGCCGCAGACGCTGATCGAGCTTGTTCCGCCAAGTCCGGGCCGTCCCGGCCAGGGACTGCCCGATCTTTTCGAGATCGAATTGGGTTACGGAAGCCATTTTTCGTTAGCATGCTAACGAATCTTGCTTTCCGCGAAAGTCAATCCGCCGGGCCTCTCCCCTTGGAGGGATCGACCTCCAAAAGGATCATGCGTTGACCGCGATAATCTTTGATCGGGAGCAGCGAATGCGTCCGCCCTTTCCACGTCTGCGCTCCCGTCATCATTTCTTCCTCGTGAGGTCGTAGGAGGACGAAGCGCGCGAAGGTCGGCAGCTCAAAGTAATGATCGAGGTAAATGATCGGATGCCGGACATAGAAGAGGTATGGCTGGTAATCGGGATCAACCACGTAAAGCGTTTCGTTAGGCAGAATCGCGCGATCGAGCTGCGCCGCCAGGGGGCGGATCTTGGCCCGGCGCTGGAGGAAGGGAATGAGCGCAAGCGTGTAGATCAACATCCCGACCACGACCGCGACCACGGTCCAGGTGATGAGCTTTCGCAGCGGTTTCGGCCAGACGAGGGCGTGCTCCTTGAGAAAGATTGCCAGCAGCCAGATCGCGGGCGCGAGGAGGGGCATGGTGTAACGCGGAAGCGCCCCTGGGAGCAGGTTGACGATAAGGAACGGCACCGCCACGCCTAACGACAGGGCCCGGCAAAATTTCCGCTCCGCTTTATCCTCAAGCAGGGCAAAGCGCGCGAACGGCAGGAGCGCGATCCAAGGGAGGAGATAGGCGATCCCGCGCGGGATGTTGAGCAGCCAGTCGCCGAGCTTGAAGTCGTCGCCGCTGACCCGGCCGGAAAATTGTTTCGACCAGACACCGGCGGCGTGGCCGGCCTGCACCATCTGCAGGCAAGGGATCGCCCAGGCCGCGAAAATTCCCAGCATAAGCAGGATCCCAACGAAATGCGGCCAGCTCCAAAGTCGCTTCAGCTCGCCCCGCTGCTGGAGGATGGCGAATACGACCGCGTAAAAGAAGAAGAGGTGAAGCGGACCCTTCGCGAGCAGACCGAGCCCGAGGAAAATTCCCGCCGCGATCCAGGCCCGCCAAGGTCGATCCTTCGACCAGCTCAGCCAGCAGATAAAAGCGAGCGCGGTGAGCGAGACATAAAGCGCTTCGATCTCGATCATGCGGCCTTTTTCGAGCAGCCCGAAATTGGTCAGCCACATCAACGCGGCCACGATCGCGCCGTTTGGCCCGAGGCTGCGACGCGCGATCGCGACAAAGGCCAGCGCGACCGCGAGCACGCAAAGGACCGAGGGCAGCCGCGCCGCCCATTCGTTGCGGACTCCGAACAACTTGAAGGAACCCGCGACCAGCCAGTTCACCAGCGGCGGCTTGCGCAGATACGGTTCGCTACCGACTTGTGGCACGATGTAATTGCCGGTCTCTAGCATGGTCACCGCCGGGAGAATTCGCCGGCCTTCCTCGCTCTTAATTTCGAGCGAACCGAGCCGCGGCAGATAGATGGCCCCCCAAATGATTAGAACCAGGATCAAAGCCCGTGTCTGCGACATCGGCGGATTGTAACCGCAGAGGACGCCGAGAGCGCAGAGAAAGATTCGCCTTCTCCCACTCTGCGCTCTCTGCGTCCTCGGCGGTTAATCATCCGCCTGTGTATGGATGCGGGCGCCCAACCGCAGCTTGACGAAGCCGCTCTCCAAAAGTAGGTTCCGCACCTAGTCCGTTGTGGATTGGAGTGGGAGCCGGTGTCCCACTCTTTTTTGTCGGCGGACGCTAATTTTATGAACGCCGAATTCATCGCCATGCTCGACTACCTGGAGCGGGAACGCGGAATCAAACGCGACATCCTGATCGAGGCGGTCTCGAACGCCCTCCTCTCGGCCTCCAAGAAAAGTGTCAGCGCCTCGCGCGACCTGCATATCGATATCGACCCGAAGACGGGCGAAATCCGCGCCCTGGCCAACCTTTTGGTGGCTGAAAAAGTGACCAATCCGCAGGACGAGATCTCGCTCGACAAAGCGCGCAAGATCAAGCCCGACGCCCAGGTCGGCGAAGCCGTCGAGGTCGAAGTGACCCCAAAAAATTTCGGCCGGATCGCGGCCCAAACGGCCAAGCAGGCGATGATGCAGCGCATCCGCCAGGTCGAGAAGGAGATGATTTACGAGGAGTTCAAGGATCGCGCGGGCGAAATCGTCAGCGGTACCGTGCGGCGCTTCGATCGTTCCGACGTCATCCTCGATCTCGGCAAATTTGAAGCGATCATGCCGCAGCGCGAGCGCGTCGTGGTCGAAGACTACAACGTCGGCGATCGGCTGCGGGCCTACGTCGTCGCAGTGGAAAACGGCGCGCGCGGACCGGAGATCATCATTTCGCGCAGTCATCCTAATTTCGTTAGGCGACTCTTCGAACTGGAGGTGAGTGAAATCGCCGATGGCACGGTCGAGATTCGCGGCATCGCCCGCGAAGCCGGCTACCGCACGAAGATCGCGGTCTTCAGCGATAATCCAAAGGTCGATCCGGTCGGCGCCTGCGTCGGCATGCGCGGCTCGCGTGTGAAAAACATCGTGCGCGAGCTGAACAACGAAAAGGTCGACATCATTCGCTGGAGCTCCGATCCGAAGGAATTCGTCCTCGAAGCGCTCAAACCGGCCAAGGTGAAGAACCTGGTTTTCGACATTGAGAAAAAGAGCGCGACCATCTCGGTCGATGAAGATCAGCTCTCGCTTGCGATCGGGAAAAAAGGGCAGAACGCGCGCCTAACGAGTCGCCTGACGGGTTGGGAGATCAATATCGAGAAGGAAGCGCCGAGCACGACCGCGGTGGAACAAAAGGTGGCGCACGCCGCCCAGACGCTTTCGACCGCGCTCCCCATCACCGAGGAGCAGGCGATGACTCTCGTAAAAACCGGCTTTACCAACCTCGAAGGTCTGCGCGATGCTGAAATGCAGGATCTCGTCGACATTCTCGGCGTGGATGAAGAGAAGGCGCGCGAAATTTACGACGCGGTGCACCGTGAAACTGTTTCTCCCTGACAATGGCCTCGCCTAACCGCTCACGGCCATGAGCAAAATTTTAAGGATTTTTAATGCCAACGAAAACGACGACCAAGACCAAGGCGGCCAAAGCGCCGGCCCGGAAAACGGCGGCCAAAACCGCCGCCCCCGCTAAGTCGTCGTCTGCTCGTTCCAAGACCGCCAAAGCGGAGCCGAATAAAGAGACTCCGGTGGCGGAGTCAGCCTCGGCCAAACCAACTGCGGCGGCGCCTTCTCAGCCCGCCCCTCCGGCGAAACCCGCCGCTCCGCCCAAGCCTGCCGTGACCGCGACCAAGTCCGCTTTTGCCCCGATCACGGCCAAAGGTCAGCCCGCGAAGTCAGCGACTCCGGCCGCCTCCGAACCGGCAGCCGCTCCCAAACCGGTAGTGGAAAGCGTCTCGCTGATCGATGAGCCGACGGCCAAGCCCAAGCGCGCGCCCGCCACCGATGGGGTTAAGCGCACTTTCCTCCCGCCGATTTCGCGCATCCGCGCTACCCCGGCCGCGCCTGCTGAGCCCGTCCGCGAGGAAGAGCCAGTCGCAACGGAGCCGGTTCCGGCGGAAGAAATCGGCGAACTCGAGACCGAGACCGAGGACGGCCGCAAGATCATTCACATCAAGCCGCCGATCATCGTCAAGGATTTGGCCCTGCAACTCGGAGTGAAGAATTTCCAGCTCATCAAGGAGCTGATGGATGATTTCAACATCTTCGCCAATCCGAACCTGACCGTGGAACCGGAAGTCGCGACCAAGATCTGCGACAAGCACGGCTTCGCTTTCGAGATGGAGCGCCGCGAAAAAGGCGGCGGTGTCCACAAGCAGGTCGAAGTCGTGGTCGCTCCGCCGCCCCCGGTCATTGAAAAGAAAGAAGAGCTCAAGCTCCGCGCTCCGATCATCACTTTCATGGGCCACGTCGATCACGGTAAGACCTCGCTCATGGATGCGATCCGCAAGACGCGCGTCGCGGCGGGCGAAGCCGGCGGCATTACCCAGCACATCGGTGCTTACTCGGTCGATTACAAAGGCACCAATATTACTTTCCTCGACACCCCCGGTCACGCCGCTTTCACCGCCATGCGTGCCCGCGGTGCCAATGTCACCGACATCGTCGTCCTCGTGGTCGCAGCCGACGACGGCCTCATGCCGCAAACGATCGAGGCGATCAACCACGCTAAGGCCGCCGCCCATGTGAAAATCATGGTTGCGGTCAACAAGATCGATTTGCCTTCGGCCAACCTCGATCGCGTCAAACAACAGCTTCAGGAACACGATCTCACCCCGGAAGATTGGGGTGGCGAAACCATCGTGGTCCCCGTTTCGGCGACCAAGGGCACCGGCATCGATGACCTGCTCGAGAACATGGTTGTGCAGGCGGAAGTGATGGAGCTGAAAGCTTCTCCGACCGCGACTCCGCGCGGCACCGTGATCGAAGCGCAGGTCGAAGCCGGACGTGGCCCGACCGCGACCGTCATCGTGCAAATGGGCACGCTCAAGGTGGGCGAGCCGTTTATTTGCGGCGATTACGGCGGCAAAGTGAAGTCGCTCGTCGACGACCAGGGCAAGCCGATCAAATCGGCCGGGCCTTCCACCCCGGTCAAAGTTCTAGGGTTCACCGGGCTGCCTAACGCCGGCGATGAATTCCTCGTCATGGAATCGGAAAAGTCGACCAAGGTTTTGAGCGAGGAACGTCTTGCCGCCCGTCGCACCGAAAAGCTGAGCGTGCCGCAGCGCGCCACCCTTGAAAGCCTGCTCGAAGCGGCCGACGGCAAGAAAGTTTTGCGCCTCGTCCTGAAGTGCGACGCCCAAGGCTCGCTCGAAGCGCTCGTGGCGTCGTTAGGCCAAATCCAGAGCAAGAAAATCGATCTCGAGATGATCCACTCCGGTGTCGGACCGATCTCCGAGTCCGACATTCTCCTTGCCAGCGCTTCCAACGCCGTCGTCGTCGGCTTCAATATCAAAGTCGAGAGCAACGCGGTTAACGCGGCCAAGCGCGAAGGCGTCCAGGTCAAACTTTACAGCATCATTTACGAGCTGATCGACCAGATCAAAGAAGCGATGGCCGAAATGCTCGATCCGGAGCATCGCGAGACCGTCATCGGTCATGCCGAAGTGAAACAGGTTTTCCAGCTCAGCCGCGGCATTGTCGCCGGCTGCCTCGTGACCGACGGCCGCATCGGCCGCACCGCGCGGGCCCGCGTCCTCCGTCGCCGCCAGCCGGTTTACGATGGCGGACTCTCAACCCTGCGCCGTTTCCAGGACGACGTAAAGGAAGTGCGCGTCGGCCTCGAGTGCGGCATCAAGCTGGGTGACTTCAACGAATACCAGGTCGGCGACATCATCGAGTGCTATCAGCTCGAGCAGGTCGCGCAGAAACTTTGAAGAAGTTGAGAGTGGTTAGTTGAGAGTTGAGAGACCTCCGCAACGCCGTCTTTTCTCTCAACTAACGACTCTCAACTCTCAACTTTCCCAATGAAACATCGACTTTTGCGCGTGAACGAACTCCTGAAACGGGAGCTGAGCGTCCTTCTCGTGCGCGAGATCACTTTCGAGAATCTGCTCGTGACCGTGAACCAGGTGGACGTCACGCCCGACCTGAAGTCGGCCCATGTCTTCATCAGCGTGCTTGGCTCGAAGGGCCGCAAGGAAGTGCTGCCGAAATTGGAGGCGAGTCGCGTCGCACTCCAGTCGGCTCTTTCGAAACACGTGGTCTTGAAGTACACGCCGCATCTCGTCTTCCACCTCGACGACTCGATCGAGCGGGGCGACCGCGTGCTCGAGATCCTGCAGGAAATTCAGCCTCCAGCTGAACCTTTAGCCACCTCCGAAAACGAAGAAAACGAATGAACACCACTACTGCTCCGAGTGCGGCCGACACGGCCGCCGCTACACCCAAGACGAACGCGACTTTCGCGGAAATCGCGGAAGCTCTGCGGAGTCACGAGACATTTGTCGTCATCAGCCATGTCCGGCCCGACGGTGACGCGCTCGGGAGTCAAATCGCGATGGGCCTCGCTCTGCAAAAGCTGGGCAAGAAGGTCAAGGTCTGGAACGAAGAAGGATTGCTCGAGAAATTCTCCTTCCTCCCCGGCGGCGAGTTGGTTTCGATGCCGCCTAACGAACCGGAAGATTTCGACGTCGTGCTTGCGCTCGATACCGCCACTCGGCAGCGCCTCGGCGAGAATTGCCTCGCTGCGGTCGGCCAGGCCAAGCTTTGGATCAACATCGATCATCACCCGAGCAATCCGCGTTACGGCGATCTCGTCCACATCGACCCGATCGCTCCGG
Source organism: Chthoniobacterales bacterium (assembly GCA_038198605.1). GTDB lineage: Bacteria > Verrucomicrobiota > Verrucomicrobiia > Chthoniobacterales > UBA10450 > Palsa-1392. Next base: position 11,203 of record JBBPZS010000081.1, read on the forward strand.
CCACGGGCCAGATTCTTTTTGAGCTTCTGCAAAGCCAGGACCTGCCGCTCGACGAAGGCATCGCGGAAAACCTCTTCGCCGCCATTTCGACCGATACCGGTTCGTTCCAATATCAAAATACCACCGCGCGCACCTTTGAAATCGCCGCCGACGTTCTGCGTTGCGGGATCAAGGTCGGCGAGCTGAGTCAGAAACTTTACGAAAGCTATCCGCGCCGGCGGATCGAACTCCTCCGCGTCCTGCTCGACCGGATGCGTTTCGACGCCGACGGCAAAGTGGCCAGCTTCAGCCTGCCGCTTGCGACCGCGAACGAACTCGGCGTCATCCCAGAGGACAACGAAGGCCTGATCGATCATCTCCGCGCCATCCAAGGCGTCATCATCGCCATCTTTTTCGAGGAATTGGAAAGCGGCAAAGTCCGGGTCAGCATGCGCTCTAAGGACGAGCGCGCCGACGTCTGTGCCATCTGCGTCAGCTTCCACGGCGGCGGTCACAAACTGGCCGCCGGCATCCGCATGCCGGGCCCGCTCGACGAAGCCTCGGAGAAAGTGATCGCAGCTGCCGTCGCGACGGTCGCTTCGATCAAGGTTTAGCCATCGTGTCACTCACTGCCACACCGGACGGCGTCCTTCTCGTCGACAAAGCTCCCGGGATGACCTCGCACGACGTCGTCGCGCTCGTTAGGCGACAACTCTCAATCAAAAAAGTCGGCCACTGCGGCACCCTCGACCCGATCGCGACCGGGCTGCTCATCCTTACCCTTGGTCGCGGAACCAAGATCCAGGACTTGCTCATGAGCGAGGACAAGGAATACGTCGGCACGCTCTCGTTAGGCAAAGTCACCGATACCCAGGATCGGGCCGGGCAGGTCACGCAAGAGCGGCCGGTTCCGGAATTGACCGAGGAGAATGTCCGCGCCGCTTTCGATAAATATCGCGGCGATTTTTACCAGATGCCGCCGATGGTCTCGGCGATCAAGCAGGGCGGCGTGCCGCTTTACAAACTGGCGCGGCAGGGAAAGACGGTCGAGCGCGAACCCCGCCTGGTGCATGTCTATCGCTACAGCATCGATCGCATCGCCGCGCCCGAGATCGATTTTACCGTCATGTGCAGCAAGGGATTTTACGTCCGCACCTACGCCCACGATATCGGGGAGGACCTCGGCTGCGGCGCGCATTTGCAGGAACTGCGCCGGACCCGCTCCGGCCGCTTCGATCTCAGCCGGGCCGTCACGGTGGAAGAAATCAAAACCGCGAACCCGGTCGACATCCTGGAAAAAATCCTGACCCTGCCGGAAGTCTCCCGGATGCGCGGCGCCTGACGAAATGAGCCCGTCGAGTGTAGTGGTCTCGGGTAGGGTGGGCGTCTCGCCCGCCGGTTGTCGCGTCTCGCGACAACGAACTTCAGGACCATCGCAACTCGGCCAAAGTTTGCTCGGCGAGACGCCCCGCCGGCAGGCGGGACGCCCACCCTACCCGAGACAAAAGATCGAGCGCTGATGCACATTCTGCGGTCGATTCCGGAGCTGGCGCAAATCCCCGGACCGGTCTTTCTCGCGATCGGTGTTTTCGATGGCGTCCATCTCGGACACCAGGCCGTCATCTCGACCGCCGCGCGGCACGCGGAGGAAGCAAGTGGCACGGCGGTGGTGGTAACCTTCGATCCGCACCCGGCCAAGATTCTTCGTCCGCAAGAAAGCCCGCGCCTGCTGACCGCGACCCAGCACAAGATTGAGCTCATTCGGGCGCTCGGCGTGTCGCATTTGCTCGTGCTCAAGTTTGATCGCGAGTTTGCCTCAACTCCACCGGCGGATTTCGTCCGGCAACTGGTCGCGGCGGCGAAACCGCTGCGCGAAATCTGCGTCGGCCAGGAATGGTCCTTCGGCAAAAATCGCGCCGGCAATCTCGCGCTCCTGAAGGAGCTCGGGGCGCAGCTCGCCTTTAACGTCGTGGGGGTGGAGCCGGTCACTTCCGAGGGCCCGATTGTGAGCAGCACGGCGATTCGCCGCGCTGTGGAAGCGGGTGATTTCAAGACCGCCGCGCGGATGCTCGGCCGCGATTACACCATCCTCGGGACAGTGGAGCAGGGGAAGCAGTTAGGGCGCAGCCTCGGTTTTCCGACAGCCAATCTCAGCGCGCACAGCGAGCAATTCCCGCCTAACGGCGTTTACGCTGCGGAAGGATTACTCGAAGGAAAAAAGATGTGCGGAGTGGTGAATCTCGGGGTGCGCCCGACGCTTGAGAGCGATGTTCCGCAGCGCGTGCTCGAGTTTCACGTCTTCGATCTCGATCAGGATCTCTACGGCAAGGATATCGAGCTGCGTTTCTTAAAATACCTGCGCCCAGAACAGAAATTCGAGAACTTGGCCGCGTTGCGCGAACAGATCGCACACGATGTGGAAGAAGCGCGGCGAGTGTTGTAGCCGGTGGCGTTGACCCCGGCCTTGCGTTCAACGCCGTGAGCTGCCTAACGTTGCTCGCGAGTGTTGGACCAGGCGGCCCCGGCCGCGACCGCGGTCATGAGGAGGGTGCAACAAATCGCCACCAGGCTGACAAAGATGAGGGGCATGGCCGCGAGCCGATACGCCGCCACGAAAAGGAAGCGGCCACCGTCGGAAGCGAGGTAGGTGAGCACGCTGGCGAGGAGGGTGATGCCGATCAGGATCAGGGCGCGGTAGGAGCGACGGTGCTGGGCCGCCGGCAGCATTTGCACGACGCGGGCGGTGAAGCCGGCGTCGTCGATATAAGCCAGCTCCTCGCGCAGGCGCTGGTCGAGCCAATCTGACTGGAAATCTTCGTCCATCGTTAGGCAGTGCTCCACGCGGCCAGCGTTTTCTTTAGTTTCTCCCGGCCCCGCAAGACGTTGGTCTTGACCGTGCCGAGTGGAATATCGAGTACGCGCGCCGCTTCATCATGGGATAAACCATTCTGGCAACAAAGCAAAATGGCCGATCGCTCGGACAGCGGAAGAAGTTGAAGCGCGTGCATAAGGTCGTGTTTCAGGGCGGGGTCAACGGTTTGCGGATCATGTTCGGCCTCGAGGCGGGACTCGTCGATCCCGACCAATTCCTTTCGCTTGCGCGCGTCCTCGCGGAAACAGTTATAGGCGATGCGATAGAGCCAGGTGGAAAATTTCGCCTGTCCGCGAAAACTTTGGATGTTCTTGTACGCGCGCAGGAAAGTTTCCTGGGCCAAATCGTCCGCCAGGGCGAAATCGCTGCGGGTAAGCTGTCGCAGCAGACCGCGCACGGCCGACTGGTGATTTCGAACCAGTTCGGCGAAGGCATGGTGGTCATCATCGACCAGGACCCGCGCAACGAGATCGGCATCATGAAGCGGCACCTCAGGAGTTTACACCTTGGGGGGAAGTATCGTGCGTGCGCACGTCCAGTTTCCAGACGAGCAGATAGCCGAGGCCGATCATGAAGGGGATGATGCCAATGCTCCAGGATCCGCCTTCCCAGTCGTTCGTCGCGCCGAGAAAGACGACCAGGCCCGCGCCCACGGTGAGGAGGATGATGCCGCGGCGCAGATCAGAACGCTGCCGGACCACGGGTGGCGGATTCAGGAGCGCCTCGGGAACGGGCTGGCCTTTCTCGACCATCATCCGCACGGTTTTGTGCATGGCGCGGCTTCTGGAGAAGCTGAAGTAGAGAATGGTGCCGACGATCGCTACCGGGAGTCCGAAGATGGTCAGGAATATGATGAGCACGATCGGGATCGCGACCCATTCCATCCCGTCTCCGGAATTAGAGTGGCCGCCGTCCATGTTGACCTTGAAGTGCTTGCGGATCTTCCTCTCGATCGCCTTGTCGAAATCCTCTTCCGTGTCCGGGCTGGCCGAGGGCGCGAAGGTCGGAGTGAGAGTGGCGGCGGGCGCAACGGTGGCCGCAGGCGCAAGGGCAGCCGCTGGTGTGAGGGTGGCGCTCGCCGGGGGCGTCACGGATGCGGTGACCGCCGCGGTTTCCGGAGTGCTGGCGGCGGGCGACATCTCCGGCGAGGGAGCCGCTGAGGGCGTGGTCGGAGTCTGGCCATGGGCCGCGCAGGCGAAGACGATGATGCTGAGGTAAGTGAAGAGTTTGATCTGAAGAAATGTGATTTTCATAGCTGTTCTTTGTTGTGAGATGCAGCCAGAGGCGGGTTTGGATTCAACTTTGCAGAAAAATGTTGGGCGTTCGTCGCGAAGGAGGTTGCGGCGCTCCAGCCCTCGCTTGCCGTTGCGCGCCGAGCGAAGGCTGGAGCGGGTGACGAGACTCGAACTCGCGACGTCCTCCTTGGCAAGGAGGTGCTCTACCACTGAGCTACACCCGCAGCCCGCCGAATTTGGCGGACAGCAATAATGTCCAGCGCCTCAGACGGCGCAAGGCCTTATTGCGGCCGTTTTCAACTGGCGCTCGAGCTGGCTTCAGCGGTGTAGCGGTGGCCGTGCCGGCCGCAAAAACGGCGGCGGGATGGGGGTCGTACCAACCCCCCCATTTCGGCCCCCCCAGCCACCCCGAAACCCCAGAACCCCCCACGAGCCCCCCTTGAAAAAGACCCCACAAAAGCCTAGGCCCGTCAGTGGCGCTAG
>JBBPZS010000082.1:0-17218 GCA_038198605.1 Chthoniobacterales bacterium
CAGGGCGAGGCCGATGCCGTTCTTTTCCGGATCGAGGGCGGACTGGACCCAGCCCTCGAGCATGTCGTTGACCTCGTGCATGGCATGATTCCAGGCAGTGTCGTGGGCGAAGGAACGGCGAATGACAAGGCGCAATTCCTTTTCATCTGCGAGCCCGATCGGGGTGAAGGAGTAATGCCGCGGGAGAACCGTGTCCGGTGCCGGAAGTTTGTCCAGATCCCAACTAAAACGAACACATTGAACAAACTTCATCTTAGCGCGGCGAAATTATCCACGCGCGCGTGAGCGACCGCAACTAACGTTTCGCAAAATCGCGCGCGGCGGCCTGAAAAAGGGCGAAACTTTCCTAGCGACCGACGCTTTTCGGCGCCGCCTTCTCAGTTCGCCTGAACGACGCGCAGCGCTTCCTGAAAGGGCTGGTAGAGTTCGTTATGCTGGGCCACGCCGCGGCGCAAAACGGGACGGAAGTTGGCGATGTCGGCGATGTTCAGAACCAGATCGACGCTTTGCACAAACGCGCTCATGGCATCGTTCGTCGGGCTGCGGTGGGTGAGGAGGACGAGGAAATGCTCGCGCCGGAGTGAGCTGGCGCGGAGGACCATTTCCTGCAGGATTGGATTCTCGCCCACGCTCGCGCCCTTAAAATTTTCGTAGATGATGACGACGTTGTAGTTGTAGGTCGAGAGCTTGAGCAGGACGTCTTCCTCGAAAAGTCCCAGGTGCACCTTGTAACCGAGGTCGACCAGCTGGGGCACGATCAGTTTCTGAAAATTCGGATGATCGATGCAAACGAGAGCGGTCTTGTCGCCGAGATCGAAAAAATTGCTGTCCTGCTCGATGTTCATCTTATTGGCCTAACGAAAAGCGTTGGTGGGCCGGTCGAGGCGGAGGCCGGCTTCGATCTGGTTTTCGATCCCGCGGGTTTTTTGGATGAGATCGATCCCGCGGGTGACGCGACCTTTTTTGGAGGAGAACAAGCGGGCGGTTTCCTCGCTGATGACGCCATTGTCGTAGGCCTGGAGAATGGATTGGTCGAAGGTGATCCAGCCGAAGGGGGCGCTCGCTTCAATGATTTCGTAGAAGCTGCGGTTTTCCGATTCGCCGAGCGCGATCGTCTCGCGGGTGCGCAGGTTGTGGCCCATCACTTCCATCAGAAGCTGGCGCCCGCCCCCGATTTTGGGCGCAAGCCGTTGGCTGATGACGTAACGAAGACTGTCGGCCAGGCGGAGCCGGAGCTGCTGCTCTTCCCCTAACGAAAAGAGACCGAGGATGCGGTTGATCGACTGACCGGCATCGACCGTATGCAGAGTGCTGAGGACGAGGTGACCGGTCTCCGCCGCCATGAGGGCGACTTCGACCGTGGCGCGGTCGCGCATTTCACCGACGAGAATGACCTTCGGGGCCTGGCGGAGCGCGGCGCGCAAGCCGTTGGGGTAATTATCGAAATCATGCCCGAGCTCGCGCTGACTGAAAGTGGCGCGGGCCACCGGATGAATGAACTCAATCGGGTCCTCGAGGGTGATGACGTGGACCGATTGCTTGGTGTTCACCTCGTTCAGGACGGCGGCCAGGGTGGTCGTCTTACCGCTGCCGGTCGCGCCGGTGACGAGGACAAGCCCGGTTTTTTCTTTCGCGATTTCCTCGAAGACGGAGGGCAGCTCCAGGACCTCGAGGGTCGGGACCTCGGCTTGCAACTTGCGCATGACGACACCGAAATTTCCCTGTTGCCGAAAAATATTTACCCGGAAGCGGGCCTCATCGGAGAGCGAGTAGCTGCAGTCGCAGGAGCCATTGCGCAGATACTCGCGCATGAGGCGGCGGTCGCCGTCCATGAGAGTCAGAGCAAGCTGCTCGGTTTGGTAAGGAGTAAGGCGTTCAATCGGCGGATCGACGTAAACTGGCTTCAGTTGGCCAAAATCCTCCACCTGGAGCGGGTGGCCGACAGAAAAGTTAAGGTCGGAGATGCCGTCGTAAGTCTTCAGCATCGCGGAGAGGATCCGGTCGAGATCTGGCGTTCTCATGGCGGAGTCCTGCTACTCTTCGAAATCGTCGGCTGGCGGGCTCTTGAGGAAGGGGCGGAATTTCTTTTTGTCGACCGCCTTATCGTAGGCTTCCTCGGGCGAAATGCGCATTTGTCGCAGGTGTTCCATGATGGCGTCGTCCAGCGGCTGGTTCCCTTTCTTTTTTCCGACCTGGATCATGCCCGGGACCTGATGGGTTTTGGCTTCGCGCACAAGGTTCGCGATCGCGGTATCGACGACCAGGATCTCAAGGGCGGCGACACGACCGGGTTTGTCGATGCGCTTGAAGAGGTTCTGCGCGACCACGCCCTTGAGCGATTCGGCCAGGGTAGTGCGGATCTGGTTTTGCTGGTCGGTCGGGAAAACATCGATCACGCGATCGACCGCCTTGGCCGCGCTGGAAGTGTGCAGGGTGCCGAAAACAAGATGGCCGGTAGCGGCCGCGGTTAGTGCCAGCTCGATTGTCTCGAGGTCGCGCATTTCGCCGACGAGCAGGATGTCGGGATCTTCACGGAGCGCGCCGCGCAGAGCGGAGGCGAAAGAGCGAGTGTGGACACCGACTTCACGATGTTGCACGAGACAATTTTGGCTGCGATGCACAAATTCAATCGGGTCCTCGACCGTGATGATGTGGTCGTGCCGCTGCAGATTGGCGTAGTCCATCATGGCCGCGAGGGTGGTCGATTTGCCGGAACCGGTCGGGCCGGTGACAAGGACCAGACCTTTCTTGAGCAGCGGAAATTTTTTCAGAACCGGCGGCAGATTCAGGTCGTCGACGGTGAGGATTTTGGACGGGATCAAGCGGAAGACAGCCGAAATGCCGTACTTTTGCTGGAAGAAATTGGCGCGATAGCGAGCCACCCCCGGCACCTCGTAGCCAAAGTCGACATCGGCCGTTTCTTCGAAAACTTTGATTTTTCCCTCGGGCGCGATTTCGTAAACCATCGCTTTGAGGTCGTCATTCTGGAGCGGCGGATAATCAACCCGGACGAGCTCGCCGTTGATGCGGAGCATCGGCGGGTTATTGGTCGCGAGGTGAAGGTCCGAGGCTTTCTCCTCCGACATGAGTTTAAAAAATGAGTCGATGCGGGCCATGGATCGTTCTCCTCAGATAGCTAAATTGATGCCAGCGGCGGTGAATTTACCGGAATAGAGCGACGCCCTAATTCGTTAGGCTTCGAGAACCGAGCGGATCTGCTCAACCAGTTTCTCGTGGGTGTAGGGTTTGGGGATGAAGCCGCAAAGGCCCTGCGCCAGCATGCTGCCGACTTTGGCTTGTTCCCCGAAGCCGCTGCTCAGGACCACCCGGACCTTGGGATCGAGCGCTTTGAGTTCATCGAAAACCGCGTCACCATCCATGACGGGAAGAAAATAATCGAGCAGCACCAGGTCGATCTGTTGCCCGAGCCGGCGATAAACCGCCAAGGCCTCGATCCCGTCCTTGGCCGTGATGAAGCGGTAATCCTCAAAGTCGAGGATCTGGCCCGTGTTCAGGAGAATGTCCGTGTCGTCATCGACCAGGAGGATGAGCTCGCGCGAGCCTTTCGGATTGAGAATGAGCGGGTCCTTCGGAGCCTCCTCGTTTAGCGCCACTTCGCCCACCGGCATTTTCGTGGAGATGGTTGTGACCGGTGCGGTCGACAGGCTGGCGATCGCGGAGTCGACTGGCAGGGCGTGGCCCGCTCCGGCCATGATTCGGGCCGTGATCCGATCGAAAATCGCCTGCGAAGAACGGGAGGCGATTTCGAGCTGATCGCTCAGCGAATCGAGAAATGCGGGCTCGCCCTGGCGGAGACGGGCCTGGGCTGCCTGGCGCGAGGTTTGTTGGAGAAGGCGATGGAGATCGGTCGCGTTCGCGACCAGCCATTTCAAATCTTCGTGATCAAGCATTGGGAGTTAAATTTCGTTTTCGTCTTGTGAACAAGCCCACCAAACCGAGCCCAGCAGGCCGCAAAAAATAATGATAAATGAGCCGATCGAGAGCATGCTGGGCAGGAGCGGATGTGCACGTTTCATGCCCAATGCTGGCCCCGTTTGCAGAGGACGTTTTCTGCCACCGGACTGGGTTGAGCACAGAATGGAGTTCAGCTTTGCCTTCGACCTTCAAAATCAGCTTCTACGCCGGCGCCCTCCTGGCTGCGATCGTTGCTCTTTGGCTGGCCCAGCTCTGGCAGGCAGACAAGCAGGTGCGGCTGCATACCGAGCATTTCCTCGGGGAAATTGCGGACCGCGACTGGTTAGGTGCGGGGAATTACATCGCCGCGGATTATCACGACGACTGGGGCCACGACCGGAAGGAAATCCTCAACCGCCTCCACCTCGTCTTGCGCTTCTTTGCTTCCCTAACGATCACTCCAGCGAATCCGCAGGTGAGCGCAAACGCGCCCGCCGGATGGTGGAGCGCAAAGGTGCAAATCGCAGGCAGCGGTTCCGAATTTGCCCCGGAGATCGTCGACCGCGTCAACAGCGTGACCGAGCCCTTCGTCCTGCACTGGCAGCGCGAGAGCTGGCGTCCCTGGGATTGGAAACTCGTCCGGGTGAGCAACCCCGGGCTGGAGATCCCGGAGCGCGGCTTCTAGGGCCGGCGGCTCAACCCTCGACTCGTTAGGCGAATTATTTCCCGAGGGACTGGCGCAATTCGCTCCGGGCGGCTTCGACATCGTTTGCGCTGTGATGGCAAAGCACAATCCCGCGCAATTTTTCCCCGTGGAAGTAACGCGCGGCGAAGCGTCCCTTGGCGTAGGAACCGCTCAGATCGACCCGCGTCGGCGGAAGCTTGAAGTCGCCCACGAAATCCAATTTAAGATCGAACATCTCGGTCCAGAAATACGGGATCTGCTCGTAACGCTGGCGCTTTTTCCCGGTGATATTGGCCCCGATGATCAACCCCTGCTCGCGCGCGTTTTCCCAATGGGTCTGGCGCCGCATCCCGCCCATCAATCGGTCCGGATAAAAAGCGAGGTCGCCGACGGCGTAGATCCCCTTCTCTTCCGTCTCGAGGTAATCGGTCACGGGCGAGCCGTGCGGCCCCGAAAGCGGCGTGTTGCGCACGATTTCTAGGTTCGGTTCCGAGCCGCAGCAGACCACCGCCACCCCGGCCGCGACACGCTCGCCGCTCTTCGTCTGGATGTTGCGCAGAACGGTCTTGCCTTCGAAGCCGTTGAGACTGGAGCCCATGAGTAACGTCACCCCGTGTTTCCCAAATTGCTCCGTCACCCAGGTGGCCGTTTCCGGGTCGAGGTAGCGATTCAGGAGCGCGGCATGCCGGTGCATGATCGCGACTTTGAGTTTGCCCTGGCGCAGGCTGGCCGCGACTTCGCAGGCGAGAAGGCCGCCGCCCACGATCACGATCGTTTTTTCCGAGAGCGACATCTCGCGCAACGCGAGCGCGTCGCGGACGGTGCGCAGGTAAATCACATTTCCCAATCCGATCCCGGCGACCTGCGGGCGAACCGGCCGGCTCCCCATCGCGAGACATGCTTTCTTGAATTCAATCGTCTCCCCATTTCCGAGAACGGCGAGCCGGCGATCGATATTGAACTGCGTCACCACCGTGCCGAGGCGCGCTTCAATCTTGTGCGCCTGATACCAGCGCTCGTCGACGTGCGGTAGCTTTTTTAAGGGGGCGGTCTTGTCGCGCAGAAACTGCTTCGACAGCATCCAACGCTGGTAAGGATGAAAGGTCTCTCCGCTGACCAGCGTGACACTCCCCTTTTTGTCGTATTTGCGGATGCCTTCGCAGACACTCGCGCCCCCGATGCCGCCGCCGATTATGAGATAGTCACGTTGAATCATTTGGGAAAAAGGGACGATAGAGAATGGAATAACGAGATGGCGAGGGAAATCTTCCTCTTCGCTAAAGAACCGCCCGGCAGATAATGACCGAGGCCACAACCCCAGCGAAGTCTGCCAGCAGCCCGGCCGGGATGGCATGCCGGGTTTGTTTGATCCCAACCGAACCGAAATAGACCGCGGCGACGTAAAAGGTGGTCTCGGTGCTGCCGTAGATCGTGGCCGCCATCAGGCTCACGATATTTTCCGGCCCAAGCCGCTGCACGACATCGGTAAAGAGCGCCAGCGTCGCCCCGCCGCTGAGCGGCCGCATGAGCGCGATCGGCAGCAGGTCGGTCGGGAAATGAAGCGGCGTCAGAATGGGCGAGAGGACGCGGGCCAGAAGGTCGATTCCGCCTGCGCCTTTAAACATGTTGATCGCGACTAGCATGGTGACGAGGAAAGGAATGATCTTGAGAATGACGCCGAAACCTTCCTTCGCCCCCTCGACGAACTCGTCGTAAACCTTCAGCCCGCAGAGCGCGCCGTAGAGCACGAAAAAGGAGAGGAGCATGGGGATGGCGAGGAGGGAAAGCGCGCTCACGCTGCGGACGAAGTAACTCGCCGGAAGCGCGACCGGACCAGGCGGCAATCCGAGCGCCTCGGGAAAGACTTGCCTAACGAAAAGGCCGAGAAAGAAAAACGCGAGCAGCCCGAGGAGCGCCTTTCCCCAGAGCGGAACGCGGGACGTGGTCGTGGCCGCTTCTTCGGAGGGCGAAGCTTCCTCCGCCTCCCTGCCCCGCCCCGAGCCCGCGTCGACCGTCCCCCGCCCCGCGCGGACGCGAAAGAGCGGCAGTTTCTCGAGTAATTTTACGGTCGTTATCGCGACGGTCGCGGCGCAGAGAGTGGCGAGGAGCGAGGTGCCGACAATCCGGGTCGGATTGGTCGAGCCGGCGGCCACGAGGATGGCAATCGCGGTCGTGGGGATGAGCTGAACGGAGCTGGTGTTGATGGCGAGGAAGGTGCACATGGCATTGGTCGCGGTCCCGGGGTGCGGGTTGAGCCGCTCCAGGTCGCGCATGGCGCGGAGACCGAGCGGGGTGGCGGCATTGCCGAGCCCGAGCATGTTGGCCGCCATGTTCATGAGCATTGAACCCATCGCCGGATGATCGTCGGGCACGTTCGGGAAAAGCCGTCGCATCACGGGCCGCAAGAGACGCGCCAGTTTTTGGATGAGACCGGCGCGCTCGGCCAGCCGCATCACGCCCAGCCAAAGGGCCATGATCCCGATCAAACCGAGAGCGATCGTGACCGCGGTCTTCGCCCCGTCAAAGGCGCCTTCGGTCACTTCCTTGAGGTGGCCGTTCCAGCCTCCGAGCGTGACCGCGAGCAGCACGAGGGCGAGCCAGATGTAGTTCAGCACGCCTGTTCTCTAGCAGCGGTCACCCAGCTACGAAAAGCGATTTTGTGCAGGGAGCCGCTCCCCGGGGTCGCGTGCTCGTTAGGCAAGAACGCAATCTTCCTGCCGCGGCGCGGTCTCTGTCACCAGCGGCGGCACGGGCTCCGTCCGCGGAAGTGCGATCCAGAAGGTGCTGCCTTCTCCCGGAATGCTTTCGACCCCGATCTCGCCCGCCATCGCCTCGACCAGCCGGCGCGAGAGGGCAAGGCCGAGACCGGTTCCATCCACCCTGGAGCATTCCGCCCCCAGTCGATCGAAAGGAGTAAAGAGCCGGGGCAGCAGCTCCGGCGCGATCCCCGCCCCGGTGTCGTGAAAGGCGAGGCGGATGTAGTCCTCAGCCGCTTTGCATTTTACAAGGACGGCGCCGCCGGCGGGCGTGTATTTCACCGCATTGGTCAAAAGATTGAGCATGACCTGTTGCAACCGCTGTTGGTCGGCCAACACGAAATAGTCTGATTCCTCCTCCAAAGGTGCGAAAAGATGAACCTCATGTTCGTGGGCCAGCGGCTGAATCAAGTCGATGGCTTCCTGCAAGGCAAGGCGCACGCTCACCGGTTCGAGCGAAAATTGAATGTGGTCGGATTCGATCCGGCTGATGTCGAGCACTTCGTTGATCAATTCGAGAAGATGGCGGCCCGCCGTCAGAATCTGGGTCAGGTGCGGACGCTGGTCGGTCCGCAGTTTCCGGCGTTCCAGCAACTGGCCGAAACCAAGAATCGCATTAAGGGGCGTGCGTAGCTCGTGGCTGACGCGGGAAAGGAATTCGCTCTTGGCGCGGTTCGCGCGATCGGCCGTTTCCTTGGCCTCGCGCAACTCTTTTTCCACCCGTTGCTGTTCGGTCACATCGTGCGCGACGCAGACCAGAATTTCATCTGCTGTCGACCAGCTGGCGGACCAGAGAACATCCACAACCGTGCCGTCCTTGCGCAGACAGCGATTCACAAAGTCGCTCCGCTTGCCGCTCGCCCGCGTCCCCTCCTCCACTTCGCGCGACCAGGCGCGGTCTTCCGGATGGACGAGGACGAGATAGCAGCGTCCGATTAACTCCGCCGGCTCAAAACCCCACAGGCTGTGAGAGGCGGCATTGGTCGAGAGAAAGCGCCCCTGGGCGTCGAGACTGCAAATCACGTCCTGGGAATTGTCCACGATGAGCCGAGTGGAATGGTGCGCCGACTCCAACTGCCGGGTCGATTTTTGCAGCGCCACTTCCGCCGCTTTGCGATGAGTGATATCGCGCGCGACCTGGAAAAGCGCCTGATCGCTTTCCGACCAGTAGGCCGACCATAGGACGTCGACCGTGGTCCCATCTTTGCGGATATAGCGGTTCTCGAAATCAGTCACGGGATGCCCCGCCATGATTTCGAGATTCGTCACGCGGCTTCTTTCGAGATCGTCGGGGTGCACCATCTCGACACAACTTTTCCCGATCAGCTCCTCCGGTTTGTAACCCCAGAGCCGTTCACAGGCGGCGCTCACGGTCAGGAAACGGCCCTCGGCATCATTGGCGCAAATGACATCGCGCGAGTTATCCATGATGAGTTGGTTGACGTGCTGGCTCGCTTCCAGGGCGGCGGTGTGATTGGCCGTGGCGCGTATTTCCTGGCTGCCGCGCAGGCAGGCGATGCCGAGGAAGATGTCTTCAAACATCACCCAGCCGCAATGTTCCAACGACTTCCACGCCGTGCCGCCGGCCACGCCGTAAATCGAAAAAGGCAGGTAGGCGCCGCGCAGGAAATGATCCAGCGCCACGACCAGCGTCGCTGGGACCAGGACCCGCCAGTCGCGATAGAAAGAGAGAACAACGAGCGAACAAAAAACGTGGAAATGCGTTTCCAGGCGGCCGCCGCTCATGCTGATGAGCATGCCAGAATGCAGCATCTGGCAGGTCGCGATCGTGTAACGCGTCACCGCCGCACCCGGCCGCAGCCGCGTCAACGCCACCGGGATTAAAGTGATCAGGCCGCCCAGGAGCAGCGCCAGCCAGAGGTGCAGGTCGCGGCTGGTGATCTGCTCGCGCCAGCTCTCCGGCGCGACCACCAGGGCCACGATGATGAGGGTCGCCCACTCCAGAAGAAGGAGACGGACAAAGAGCTGGTCGGTCTCGCGAAAGATCCGGCTGCGTTCCGCGCGAAACAATGCCGCCGCTCGCCCGGCGGAGGCGGCCAAACCAGGGCCGGGATCACTATTCGTTAGGCTAATCGTGCTCGTCATCGCTCAGACGTCCCTGGGAGGCGCCTGCTCTTCTTGAGCAGGCACTGTTCCACTGCTCCCGTAAAAGCGGCCGAAGCCGCGGACGCTAGCGGAGCAAGCTGGCGGCGTGCCGAAGCGCGGAATCGCTTTTCCCGCCGAGCATGCGCGCGATCTCTTCCTGGCGCGCTTTGCCTTTTACTTCCTCCAGCGCGGAGAAAGTGCGGCCGCCGGAAACTTCTTTCGTGACCACAAAATGGTGCGCCGCGGCGGCGGCCACCTGCGGCAAATGTGTGATGCAGAGCACCTGGTGTTGGCTCGCCAGGGTCTGCATTTTCGCCCCGACGGCGTTAGCGATTTCGCCCCCGACGTTGGCATCGATCTCGTCAAAGACGAGGAGCGGGATCGCGTCCTGGAGCGCGAGCGCGGACTTGATCGCGAGCATGACGCGGGAGATTTCGCCACTCGAGGCCACCGTCCGCAACGGTTTCAACGGCTCTCCCGGGTTAGGAGAGAAGAGCAACTCGACCGACTCCGCCCCGCTCAGGCGCGGCGCGTCGAAAGCGGAGAGTGCGACCTCAAATTCCGACTGGCGAAAGCCGAGATCGGAGAGCTGCTGCCGAATATTTTTGGCCAGTTTCGGCGCGGCGGTCTGGCGCGCCTTGCCCAGGGCGGCGGCCGACTGTTCGACCGCTTTCTTCGCCTTGACGATCTCGCCCGCCAGGCGGGTCAATTCTGCGTCGCGCCCTTCGATCTGGAGCATTCGCTCGGCCGCCCGCTCCCCAAAAGCGATCACTTCCGGAATCGAGCCGCCGTATTTTCGCTTCAGCGTCTCGAGCAAAGTGACGCGCTGCTCGAGCTGGGCGAGCTGCTCGGGGTCGAGATCGAGATTTTCCGCATAACGATCGAGGGTGCGGGCGATCTCGGTCAGCTCGATCACGGCCGCGGCATGGGCTACTGCGCTTTCCGTCAGGCTCGGGTCGATCTTTTCCAGCTCGCGCAAGAGCCGCTGCGTTTCCGCGAGCTGATTCAGAACCGAGTTGTCGACTTCCGAGAGTTGCCGCGAGATCGCGGTCGCCAGCTCGAGCAGCCGCCGGCCGTTGCTCGCCCGGCGATAGCGATCCTGCATTTCGTCTTCCTCGTTAGGCTCGAGTCGGGCCGAGGTGATTTCCGCTACTTGATGGCGAAGGAGCTCGACCTCCCGCTCCCGCACCGCTTCCGCACCGCTCAAAGTCTGCTCCTGCGCGACGAGCGATTGCCAGCGGCGAAAACGTTCCTGGTATTCCCGCAGGGCCGGGCCGGCCTGGGCGAAACCGTCGAGCAAGGCGAGCTGTCGTTCCGGAGCGAGGAGCGACTGGTGATCGTGCGGCCCGTGCAGGTCGACCAGTTCGTCGCCGATGCTCTTGAGCAGCGCCAGGGTCGTGGGCGAGCCATTGAGAAAATGCCGGCTGTTTCCGCCTAACGAAAAGGTGCGCTTCACGATCAGCTCGCCCGCGCCGGGCTCGACCCCGGCCTCCTCTAGCCGCGCATTCAATTCCGCGAAATCGTCGCCCGCGAAAATCGCCTCGACCGTGCAGGCCTCGGCGCCGGTGCGGATAAGCGATTTATCCGCCCGCTCCCCGAGCAGGAGCTTGAGCGCGCCGATGATAATCGATTTGCCGGCCCCGGTCTCCCCCGTGATCGCGGTGAAGCCGGGAGCCAGTTCCCATTCGAGATCTTCGACCAGAGCTAAATTTTTGATCCGGAGCAGGCTGAGCAACACGGCAGTTGAGAGTTGAGGGTGGAGAGTTGAGAGATAGCCTCTGAACGCCACCGACTCTCAACTCTCAGCTCACAACTCTCAACTCGCTCCACTGCGCCTGACCTTTCTCGGCACCGGTACCTCCCAGGGCGTGCCCATGATTCGCTGCGATTGCGCGGTCTGCCGTTCGATCGATCCGCGCGATAATCGCACCCGCGCCTCAATTTATCTCGAAACACCCGAGGGCTCGTATGTGGTCGACACCGGGACCGATTTCCGGACGCAATGCCTGCGCGAAAACATCTGGCAGGTCGACGCCGTCCTCATGACGCACAGCCACACCGACCACGTCATGGGCTTCGACGATCTGCGCCGGTTCGCGGCGCCCCGCGGCGGGCGCATGCCGGTCTATGCCTCGGCCGAGACGATGGCCGATCTGCGGCGGGTCTTCGCCTTCGCCTTCGAAACGGTCAGCCCCTGGCCCGGTTATTTGAAACCGGAACCACACCTGGTGAATGGACCTTTTTCGTTAGGCGAAACCAGCGTCACCCCGCTCCCGGTGCCGCACGGCAGTTCCGAAACCTACGGCTACCTTTTCGCCCGCCAGGGCGTGAAATTGCTCGCCTACCTGAGCGATTGCAGCGCGGTGCCGGAGGAGGTCGCGCGCACGATCGAGGGCGTGCAACTGCTCGTGATCGACGCCCTGCGGGAAAAACCGCATCCGACCCATCTCAGCATTGCCCAGGCGCTCGAGGTGGCCGGGCGCGTGCGGCCGCAGCGCACTCTCTTCACCCACATCTGCCACGAATTGCCGCAAAGCGCCGAGACCCAGCTACCACCGAATGTTGGCCTCGCCTACGACGGCCTAAAGATCGAGCTTGCGCCATGAACCGGCTTCTCGGCCTGCTCCTTTTCCTTTCGTTAGGCGGATTGGCGCCTCCGGCCGAAGGAGCAGCCGATCCGGCCCGGGCGACGCTCGTCGTCTACAACCGCAACGCGCCGGATTCAGTCGCTCTGGCTTACTTTTATGCGAAGGCGCGACAGATCCCGGATGATCATCTGATCGCGTTGGAATGCCCGAGCACGGAAGAAATCAGTCGCCAGGATTACGACGCAACGATCGCGGAGCCGCTGCGGAAAATTTTTATCGATCGCAAATGGTTGACCCTGCGCCCAACCACGGACGCGAACGCGCCGTCCGTTCGCACGAACGCGATTCGTTTCGTCGCTCTCATCCGGGGCATGCCGCTGAAAATTGCCGGCACGCCCGATTATCCCGGCGACGAAAAAGAAGCCAATCCGCAGACCAACCAGAACAGCGCCTCGGTCGATTCCGAGCTGGCCGCGCTCGCCTTCTATTCCCGTCAGATTTCCGGGCCGGCGAATAATCCCTACTTCCAAAGTTTTCGGCCCATTCTCGAGTTGGACGAGATGCCGATCATGCTCGTCTGCCGGCTGGATGCGCCGACCGCGCAGATCGTTAGGCGAATGATCAGCGACGGGATCGCCGCGGAGAAAACCGGGCTCTGGGGGCGAGCCTACGTCGACGGTGCGAACAATACTTCGGGCGGATTGGTCGATGGCGACCAGTGGCTGAGAAGCGTGGTCAAAGACTTGCGCCAGGTGGGAATTCCGACGGTTTACGACACCGATTCCGCTCTCTTCCCGGCCGGCTTTCCGATGAACGATTGCGCACTTTATTACGGCTGGTACGCCGGCGGTGTGACCGGTCCGTTCAACGATCCGGGATTTGTTTTCACGCCGGGCGCAATCGCGGTCCACCTTCATTCCTTCAGTGCCAACACCCTCCGCTCCGCCACCGCCAACTGGGTCGCGCCTCTCCTGAGCAAGGGCGCCGCGGCGTCGTTAGGCAACGTTTACGAGCCCTATCTGCAGCTCACCGCGCATCTCGATCTTTTCAACGATCGCCTGCTCCATGGCTTCACTTTTGCGGAAAGCGCCTACATGTCGCAGCGCGTTCTCTCCTGGATGAATGTCGCGGTCGGCGATCCTCTTTATCGTCCCTACGCCGCCTGGATGCAGCTCGATGCCAAACGAGAAAAGGTCCCGCACACGGATTGGCGGATGTATCACGACTTCGCTTCGAAAAACACTCGGCGCGGGCAGGCCGACTACCTGGCGGCGGCGCGCAAAGCCGGCGCGCGGGCGAAGAACGGACCGATGATCGAGGATCTGGGCTTGAGTGAAAGAGAGAGCGGGAGTTTTTCCTCTGCCATCAGTCTCCTCGCGCAAGCCCGCTCCTTTTACACCAAGCCGGATGACATCCTGCGCACCTACGTGGAACAAGCCGACGCTCTGCGGGAGTCGGGAAACAAAAAGGCGACACTCGCCTTGATTCGGAGTGTGCCGCGACTGGCGCCGGAGGCTCCCGCCCTTGCTCTGCTCCGAAAGATGGAGCAGGAAATCAATCCCCCGCCGCTTCCCCCGGCAGCTTCGCCCTAACGATCGCCGGGTTTACGGTTTGGCGGGGGCGCGCCGGGTCTCGAGGCGGAAAATGGTCTCGCCTTCCTTCATCAACTCGAGGCTGTCGCGCGCGATCGTTTCCAGATAAGTCGGATCCGTTTTCAAAAGCGTGACCTGTTTGGTCTGGCGCGCGAGAAGGTGCTGCTGCTCGTTCAACTGCGCCTGGAGCTGTTCCATTTCGGCGCGGTTTTGCTGCAGCTTTTTGTAGGGAGGGAGAAAGAAACTAACAATCAAAAGCCAGACCGCGATGAAGAGAAGGACGCGCAGGACATGGTTCATCTGCTGCCAGATGGTGGCCTCGCGTCGCGCCCTTAACTCGCCGTAACCCGTCCCGTCCACTAGCGCATCTTACCTCCGTAGACCGCCTTGTCACCCAGTTCTTCCGCGATGCGCAGGAGCTGGTTATATTTCGCCACTCGATCGGTCCGGCAGAGCGATCCGGTCTTTATCTGGCCGGCGTTGGTCGCGACCGCGATGTCGGCAATCGTCGTGTCTTCCGTCTCGCCCGAGCGATGGCTGATGACCGAGGTGTAGTTGTTTTGTTTGGCCAGGTCGATCGTGGCGAACGTCTCAGTCAACGTCCCGATCTGGTTTACTTTCACGAGAATGGAATTGGCCACACCCAGATCGATCCCTTTACGCAAAAAGGAGACGTTCGTCACAAAAAGATCGTCGCCCACGAGCTGGATTTTTTTGCCTAACCGATCGGTCAATTTCTTCCAGCCGTCCCAGTCGTTTTCGGCACAACCGTCCTCGATCGAGATGATGGGAAACTTCTGCGCGAGCGATTCGTAGAGGTCGATCAGCTGGTCGACCGAGCGCTCCGAGCCGTCGGATTTCTTGAAGACGTAAAGGTTTCGTTCCTTGTCGTAGAATTCGGAGGAGGCGGCGTCGAGCGCAATGAAGATCTCTTCGCCTAACGAATAACCGGCTTGCTTGACCGCGGCCGCGATCGATTCGAGCGCATCCTCGGCCGACTTCAATTTCGGGGCGAACCCGCCTTCGTCGCCAATCGCGGTCGAGAGGCCGCGATCTTTCAGAACACTCTTGAGCGCATGAAAAACCTCCGTGCCCATGCGCAGCGCTTCCGGAAAAGTCCGCGCTCCCTTGGGCATGATCATGAACTCCTGGAAATCGATCGGGGCATCGGAGTGCGCGCCGCCATTGAGGATATTCATCATCGGCACGGGCAGAACCGTAGCCTCGCTCCCGCCAAGATAACGAAAGAGCGGAATCCCTTCGGAGTCGGCCGCGGCATGGGCGGTGGCGAGGGAAACGCCTAACAATGCGTTGGCGCCCAGTTTTTTCTTGTTCGTTGTGCCGTCGAGCTTGATCAGCTCTTCATCGATCCTGGCCTGCTCGAGCGCATCCATCCCGCGCAGGACCGGTGCGATGATTTTGTTGACCGCGGCCACCGCCTTGGTGACGCCCTTGCCGCCATAGCGCTGCTTGTCGCCATCCCGCAGTTCCCACGCTTCATGCTCTCCCGTGCTCGCCCCGCTCGGGACGGCCGCGCGCCCGAAGCCGCCGCCTTCGAGGTGGACATCCACTTCCACCGTCGGGTTACCGCGCGAATCGAGAATCTCGCGCGCAAAAACTTTGCTGATGCCGGTCGCCGCCATGTCGTCAGGGAATTAGCTGCCATCAGAGGAGCGCGCAATCTCTCTTTTGCGATCTCACACTTTTGTCATCCTGCGCGCAGCGAAGAGCCTCGCAAGCTACATTCGATATCGTTAGGCAAACGAAGTCGAATGTAGCTTGTGAGGTCCCTCTCCGTCCTGCGGCGGATCGGGATGACAAATTAGGGGCGCAATTCGCGCTGACGGCCGCGTGGGCCCAGCCAGCGCGAAGCTGGAATGGTGCTACGAGAGCCCTTTCGCGAGCGCATTTTCATGTCTAAAGATTATCTAGAGCGTGATAGGAGTGGAATTAAAATCCAGATATGAGTCGGGCGCGATATTACTTAGACAAATCGACACGAATCACGCGAACTGAGGCTATCTCTGACTAAAAGGGGCTGCAATAGTGCGGCTCTTTAAAGGTCAAGGTGCAGCGCTCCTCATTCTAAACTTTTCCCCGAGAGAGAAGCGACCGCCTCTGCCGTTCTCTCCCCTCTGGGAGAGACGGACACGAAGCGCCAGTGAGGGCCCTGCACTGGGGATGGGAGAGGGAGTCCCTTCCGCCCGGACTTTCTTGCAATTCCCCGCGCTTTTTTCTTTTGGAATAATGAAAAAGTCGATGAGCTTCGGCTAACCGAAGCCCTCGCGTTCAGCCGCTTGCTCCCCTCGCGGTCGTCAGGCCGCAATGTCCCGCCGTCGCCGCCAGAGGGCGACGCCCGCCGCGCCGAGCGCAAGAAATCCGAGTGAACCTTCGCTCTGAATGTTCGCTTCGGTGGAGCTCGTCTGCCCGGGCTGAATCTTTTCTCCGGGATCTGCCCAGGCGTAGTCCAGCACGGTGAAGGCGAAATTGGTATTCTGCCCGCCCATATGAACGCGCGCCCAGCCATACTGCGTCCCGGCGCCGTTATTGAAGCGAAACCCAGCGAAGCCGGTGCCCCGCTTTTTCCAGGCCCCTCCTTTTCCCCCCTCTTTAGCCATGGTCCCGAAATAATAGCCCCCTCCCCCGAGGCTATCATTGATGAAATAGCCCTGCGAAACATAGCGGTTCCCGTCGCCTTTGAGGCGCGAGACGTAGCCATATTCGAACCCTATGAAATAGCCGACAAAAGCACCGGATTGCTGCCCTTCCGCGTGAAAAAAAGCCGCCCCACGCCATTGAAAAAGTCGCTGTCGTGGCGAAAGAGGAGGAAAGCTCCCGGTTCGATCGAAAACTCGACGCTTTTGGTATCGTTGTGCCGAAAGGTGACATCGACATGTCCGGAATAATGAATCTCGGCGTCTGCCGAGCCAACACTGACTAACGTCGTCGCTGCCCCGGCCCCAGCGTAGGCCAGCCAGCGTGAAGCGGGAATGCTAACAGGATGTAATTTTCGGGTACGCGTTTTCATGCGGCCAGCATGCCAAGCCTGTAACGCAAAGGGCAAGCATAAAATCAGCCCTCGCCGGTGGCCCTGTCGTTAGGAACAACCGCTAGGCAGCGTGCAGGACTGCTTGTTGTCAGAGCCTGCCGGTAGGGCTTGTCTAAGTCGAACGATCTTTGCGTCGTTGCCGCCAGAGGGCGATCGCGGCCGCACCAAGGGCGAGGAATCCGAGCGAACCCTCGTCTGGCGCGGCCTTCGCGGCGGAGCTTTTTTGGCCCGCCTTGATCGGTTCGCCGGGTCGGCATGGGCGTAGTCAAGAAGAACGAAACCCGCCTTGCGTCCACCCATGCCTAGACGGGCCAGCCATACTGCGCGCCGGCCCCGTTATCGAATCGCAAACCGGAGAAGGTTTCAGTGCGAACCCCCGGTTCTCAAAAAAGGTGTAGGCCGCATTGAAGGCGTAGTGGCCAAAAGCCTAGAGTAGCTACTCGATACTCGCTGAAGTCGCGGCGCCATTCCGACGCTGACGCCATAGGAGGAGGCCCGCCCCGCCGAGGGCAAGCAACCCGAGCGAG
>JBBPZS010000083.1:0-11131 GCA_038198605.1 Chthoniobacterales bacterium
GGGCTTGTGTTTTTTTGTTTTTGGTTTTTTTTTTATTTTGTTTGCCCGCGCTTGTTGTGGGGGTGTGCGTCCCCGGGCGGTGGGGGCGCTTCGCTTTTTGGGGCGCAACCCCCCCCGCCGCTACAACGAAACATACCATCTAGTTATCCATCACTTCACGCAGACGCAGCACTAGTGCCCCCGCCTACCCTGAGTGATCCTCTGTCGACTCCGAGTGCTCCAAAGCGCCCGCTCCGAAATCCCCGTCGACTCCGAGCGATCCAAAGCGCCCGCTCCGAGATCCCGGTCCACTCCGGGTGATCCTCCCTCCTTCGTTCGCGCCAGCGATCTAAAAAAGACACTTGCTATATTTAGATATTTAACTAATTATCCATTCATTGAACCTTCTCTTTAAAGCCCTCCGCGATCCGACCCGCCGTCGCATCCTTGAAATGCTCAAAGAAGGCGACCTCACCGCCGGCCAGATCGGCGAAGCCTTCGCCATGACTGCCCCGAGCATTTCCTATCACCTCGATCTGCTGCGCCACGCCCAACTCGTCTCTTCCCGGAAGAAAGGTCAATTCGTGACTTACTCCCTCGAAACCACCGTCCTCGACGATTCGTTAGGCTGGATCCTCGACCTGCTCAAGAAAGGAAAACGAAAATGAAAACAAAACTTGGTTGGCTGGAAGTTGTCTTGCTCGCCGCGCCCTTCCTCCTCCTCGCCCTCTACTGGAACGATCTGCCGGAACGGATTCCAACGCATTGGGACTGGCGCGGCCAGATCGATGGTTGGGGAACGAAAACGCGCGGGATTTTCATCATTCCGCTAACCGCCCTCGGCCTCACCGCCCTCCTCCACGTCCTGCCCTGGTTCGACCCCAAACTGCGGCGGCGCACGAATGAAGAAGGTCTCATGTCGGCGGTCCTGCCGATTGTCCGTCTCGCCTCCCTGCTCCTGCTCGACGCGATCTTTTTCGTGCAAATCGCGACGTCGTTAGGTTGGAATGTCGCCGGCGGCCGGATCATCATGACCTGCCTCCTCGTTTTCTTCGTCATCCTCGGAAACTATCTCGGCAACCTGCGCTCGAACTACTTCGTCGGTATCCGCACCCCCTGGACGCTCGAGAATCCCGAGACCTGGCGCGCGACCCATCGTCTCGGCGGACGTCTGATGTTTTTCGGCGGGCTTATTCTTCTCTTGGCACAGCTTTTTTTGAACGAGCGTCTTTTCGGTCTGCTCTTTACCGCGTCGATTCTCGCGCTCGCCGCTTGGGGATTTGTTTACTCGTGGCATCATTGCCGGACGCATGACGCGAGCCGCTGATTCTTCCGAGAGACACCTCGACCCCATTCAATTTCGCCGCAGCCTGCAGCGCTGGTTCCGGCGCCGGGGCCGTGACCTGCCCTGGCGTCGCACCCGCGATCCCTACGCCATCCTGGTCTCAGAAATCATGCTGCAACAGACGCAAGTCGCGACCGTCATTCCCTATTACGAGCGCTGGCTGGCGCGCTTTCCCGACTTTAGCGCGCTGGCCCGGGCGAAAGAATCGGAAGTCCTGCATGCCTGGCAGGGGTTGGGTTATTACGCGCGGGCGCGCAACTTCCACGCCGCCGCGAAATTCGTTAGGCAGAACCTCCGCGGCCAGCTCCCGGCCGCGGTGGCCGAGATCGCGCGGCTCCCCGGGGTCGGTCGCTACACCGCGGGCGCGATTGCCAGTTTTGCCTTCGACCTCCCGGCGCCGGTGGTCGAGGCCAATATCGCGCGCGTGCTCGCGCGCCTGACGAACTGGCAGGCCCCGATTGATTCCAGCGCCGGCCAGGCTCATCTCTGGCAGACGGCGGCTTCGCTTCTTCCTCGCAGAGGCGCCCGGGAACACAATTCCGCCCTGATGGACCTCGGCGCTCTCGTATGCGTGCCGCGCCAGCCGCGCTGCGGCGAATGTCCGGTCCGCCGCTTTTGCCAGGCTGAGCAACCGGAGTCGTTACCGGTGAAACGAAAGCGGCCGCGCACCATCGCGCTCTTTGAGCCACATGCCTTCACGCGCCGGAGCAATCGCATCCTGCTTGAACAATCGAGCGACCGCTGGCGAGGGATGTGGATTCTGCCGCGCCTCGCCCGGCTTCCCAAAGAAGATCCGGTCTTGAAAATCGATTTCCCGTTTACCCATCACCGCGTCACCCTGGCCGTTTTCGACAGTCCGCCAATCGATCAGCCTAACGAAAAGCAGCGCTGGTTTCCGGAGCAGGCTCTGGCGCGCCTGCCCCTCCCGTCTCCCCATCGTCGCGCCCTCGCGCTCCTGCTCGCGGACGCTGGACCGGCCAACTCCTCACCGAATTAAGGCATGCTGCACGGCCAAAAAATTGTTGTCGTGATGCCGGCTTACAACGCCGCCCGGACTTTGCGCCAGACTTATGATGAAGTCATGGCGCACGGCATCGTCGATCGCGTCATTCTGGTAGACGACGCGAGCAAGGATGAAACCGCGGCCATGGCGCGCGCTCTGCCGGACGTGCAGGTCGAAGTCCATCCGCAGAATCGCGGGTATGGCGCCAACCAGAAGACCTGTTACCGGCTTGCCCTCGCCGCTGGGGCCGATGTGGTCATCATGATTCATCCTGACTATCAGTACACGCCGGCGCTTATTCCGGCGATGGCATCACTCGTGACCAGTGGACTCTATCCCTGTGTGCTCGCTTCCCGCATCCTTGGCGGCGGCGCGCTGCGCGGCGGGATGCCGTGGTGGAAATATGTCTCGAACCGTTTCCTCACCCTGATCGAAAACCTTCTCCTCGGGGCCAAGCTCTCGGAGTATCACACCGGCTATCGCGCGTTTTCGCGCACTCTGCTCGAGCGCCTGCCGCTCGAACAAAACTCCGATGACTTTATCTTCGACAACCAGATCCTGGCTCAGGTCATCGCGCTGGGATATCCCATCGGAGAGGTAAGCTGTCCGACCAAATATTTCCCGGAAGCATCCTCGATCGGCTTCGGCGCCAGCCTGCGCTACGGCCTCGGCTGTCTCGCGACCGCGGTGAAATTACGCTGGCAGACTCTCGGGCGATGAGTCGGGGAAAGAAGCGCCCGAAGAAAAAACGCGCGAGCCCGCCGCCGCCGCCTCCCAAGGCGCGGCGTTCCTGGACGACTCCAGCCATCTGTTTCGGGCTGGTCGCGATCACCTTCCTGATCTTTGGCCGGTCCCTCGGCTACGATTTCTTCAACTACGACGACAGCTTCTACGTCTATCAGAACCACTGGATCAGCGATGGCCTGACCGGCGCCGGCATCGTGCGGGCGTTTACCCACTCCCTGGTCGGCAACTGGCATCCACTGACGTCGTTTTCGCTCATGCTCGACGCGCAGATCTTCGGGCTCAACCCCGGCGGTTATCACGGCGTCAACGTCGCCCTGCACTCGCTCGCGGTCCTGCTGCTCTTCTTTGCCCTGCGCTCCATGACCGGTGCAGTCTGGCGGAGCGCGCTAGTCGCCGCGCTCTTTGCCATCCATCCCTTGCGCGCCGAATCGGTCGTCTGGATTTCCGAGCGCAAGGATGTCTTGAGCGGAGTTTTCTTCATGCTCGGACTCTGGGCTTACTCTCGTTATGCGCAGAAGCCGCCACGACTCCGCCTCTATCTTCTCGTCGTAGCCGCGCTCATTCTTGGACTTCTCTCCAAGTCGATGTTGGTAACATTCCCCTGCCTGCTCCTGGTCCTGGATTACTGGCCGCTCCGGCGCTTTTCTTTTTCCCCGAGCTGGACTGAGAGCGAGACGGAGGAAAGACCAGCGGCCAAAACGATCACGTGGCTCCTCCTGGAGAAGGCCCCTCTTCTCCTTCTGGCCATCGCAATTTCGGTCGCTACGATCTTTTCCCAGGAAAAAGCTCTTAATGCCGCGCAAGGCTGGCCACTGCGCTGGAGAGTAGATAACGCCTCGGTGACCGTGTGGGTCTATCTGCGCCAGATGCTCTGGCCCGCACAGCTGGCGCCGTTTTATCCGCATCCGAAGGGCAGCTTGTCGCTGTGGGTGGTTGGCCTATGCCTGCTCGCCCTCCTCGCGGTTTTGTTTGCGGTCTTTTCTGCTCGCCGGCGGCATCCATATCTCATCACGGGTTGGCTCTGGTATCTCGGTATGCTCGTGCCTGTGATTGGTCTGGTGCAGGTGGGGGTGCAGGCTCACGCGGATCGTTATACCTATCTTCCGCAGATCGGTATCTATCTCGCGCTCGTCTGGGGCGTCGCGGAATTAAGTGCCTCCTGGCGGAAGCGAAAATGGATCCTGGGAATGGCCTCCGCCACCGTCATCGCCCTGCTGATGGCGCTTTCTTGGAGACAAGTGGATTACTGGTCGAGCTCCGTTCGTCTCTGGCGGCATACCCTTGCCGTCACCTCCGAGAACGACGTCGCCGAGCGCGGCCTCGGCACTGAACTCCTCCGGTTAGGCCAGGTGGACGAAGCGATCGCGCACGACCGCGAGGCGCTGCGGATTCGGCCGCGCGAAGCCAATGGCATGACCAACCTGGCCAACGCGCTCCTGCAAAAGAAGGAATACCCCGAAGCGATCGAACTCTACCGCGCCGTCCTGACCGCCCGGCCTAACGACAGTGAGATGCACCGCAACCTGGGCAAGGCGCTCTACCAAAGCGGCGACCGCGAGGAAAGTCTGGCCCAATTTCGTGAGGCGCTCCGGATTCGGCCGGGAGACTCCGACGCCGCCTATAGCCTGGGCAACGCTTATCTGGAAACAGGCGATCCGAAAGCCGCGATTCCCCATTTCCAGAAGGCGATCGCCGCCGACAACAAAAATGTCGCGGCGCATTATAACCTCGCGATTGCTCTGCAGCGCGACGGTCAGCTCGAAGAAGCGATCGCGGAGTTTCGGAAAACGCTCCAACTCGAACCGCAGAAGGTCGAGGCGCTGAACAATTTCGCCATCACTCTTCTCAAATCGGGCAAGGCCTCTGACGCGATGGCGAAATGGCAGGAGGTGTTGCGCCTCCAGCCCGGCAACGCGGAGATGCACAACAATCTTGCCGCCGCCCTTCTCGCCCAGGGACGACTCGCCGAGGCTGTGCGGGAATGGCGCGAGACGCTCCGCCTCCAGCCGGATCGCGTCGCGACCGAGCTCAGTTTGGCCTGGATTCTCGCCACCTCGCCCGAAACTGAAGTTCGTCATGGCAATGATGCGCTCCAACTCGCGCAAAAAGCCTTCCGCACTGCGGCCGGAAACAACTCGATGGTTTTCCGCGTCCTCGCCGCCGCCTATGCCGAGATCGGTCAATACCCGAAGGCGATCAAGACCGTGACGGAAGGCGCGCAGCGCGCCGAAACGGAAGGACAGTCGGCCGTCGCGCAATTGCTCCAGGCGGATCTCATGCTTTATCAACAAGGCATCCCGTTGCGCGATTCGACGCATGGCCGGGGCCGGTCGCAGTCCCCGTGAGTCCCGCGTCTTTCCATTTGTTATTCCGCCGGAAACTTTCGAAGCTCCCATCCGAATGAGAAGCATGACTGGTTACGGCCGCGGCGAAAGCGATGGCGGGGGCGCCAAAATCAGCGTTGAAATCAACTCCGTGAATCGGAAGCAGAGCGACATCGTGGTCAACCTGCCGCGCGAACTGAGCGCGCTCGAGCCCCGCGTCCGCCAGGTGGTCGGCGAACGCCTTGCCCGCGGACGCACCAACGTCGTCGTCGCCTTCGACCCGGCAGCGCAAAACGCGCGCACTCTCGCCCTCGACCGCGCCCTGGCCCGTTCTTATCACGACGGAATGCGCGCCTTGCAGAAGGAACTCGGCGTGACTGGTGAGATCAGCATCGGAATGATTTTGCAGGCGCCCGGCGTGCTGCGTTTCGCGGAAGACAGCCTTGTCCCGAACAAGATCTGGCCGGCCTTGGAGGAAGCGCTGGGCGACGCGCTCGGCGAGTTGATCAAGATGCGCGAAAAGGAAGGCAAACACCTGGCGAAGGATCTAATCCGACGCCTCAAAGTGCTGCGCCAGGAATTAAAGGAGGTGGGAAAGAAACATCCCGCCCTCGCCGAAAAATATCGCCAGACCCTGCTCGAGCGGATCAGCAAAGCCGGCCTCGAGCTTCAGCCTAACGACGAGCGTCTGCTCAAGGAAATCGCTTTCTTTGCCGATCGCTCCGACGTTTCGGAGGAGCTGACCCGGCTCGAAAGTCATCTCGCGCAGTTTGCTCATCATCTGCGCAAAGACGAGCCGGTCGGCCGCACCCTGGAATTTATTACGCAGGAAATTTCGCGCGAACTGAATACGTTAGGCGCGAAAGCGGGTGATGCGGAAATTTCCCGACACGTCGTCGCCTGCAAGGCCGAGGTGGAAAAGATTCGCGAGCAAATCCAAAATCTTGAGTAAGGAATTTAGTCGCTACGGAATTCTCTTTGTCGTCTCGGCTCCTTCCGGCGCGGGCAAAACGACCCTCTGCGATGCGCTCCGGCAGACGCCCGATTTCGTTTACTCGGTTTCCTGCACCACCCGTCGCCCGCGCGCCGGCGAAATCGACGGCGAAGATTATCACTTTCTTTCCGAGCCCGATTTTTTGGCCCGGGTCGCGGCCGGCGAATTCCTCGAGCACGCCAATGTGCACGGCAAATATTACGGCACCTTGCGCGATCCGATCGTGAGCAATCTGCGCGAGGGCGTCGATGTCCTGATCGACATCGACATCCAGGGCGCGGCCGCGATTCGCGCCTTCGACGACGCTTTCGTGCGCCAGTCGCTGGCCGATGTTTTTATCATGCCGCCCGATCTTGAGGAATTGCGCCGCCGCCTGACGAAACGGGGCACGGAAACGCCGGCCCAGATCGAAGTGCGCCTGCAAACCGCCGCTCGCGAAATGGAACTCTGGCGCGATTACCGCTACACCATTATCAGCCGTTCCATGGAAGAGGATCTGCTCAAGTTCCGCCAGATCATGGGGGCGGAACGCTATTTGAGCAGCCGCCTCATCACTTCCGACAACGCCTAACGATGAAAAATAAGCAACGCTCCGTCCTTCTCGGCGTGACCGGCTCGATCGCGGCCTACAAGTCGGCCGAGCTCGCCAGCCTGCTCGTGAAACAGGGGCACTCCGTCCATGTCGTGATGACGAAAGACGCGACCGAGTTCATCACCGCGCTGACGTTGCAGACGCTTTCAAAAAATCCGGTCACGACCAGCTTCTACGATGAAAAAGAAAGCTGGCACCCGGGACACATCGCGCTGGCCGATCGCGCCGACCTTCTTCTGATCGCGCCCGCCACCGCCCACATCATCGCCGAGCTGGCGCATGGTTTGGCCGGCCATCCCCTGGCCGCGATCGCGCTCGCCACCCGCGCGCCGATTCTGCTCGCGCCGGCGATGAACGGTAAAATGTGGGAGCACCCCGCGACGAAAGAAAATGTCGCGACGTTAGGCGGGCGCGGGGTCGAGTTCATCGGACCGGAAGCCGGCATGCTGGCCTGCGGCTATGAAGGCCTGGGCCGTTTGTGGAAAGTGGACGAGATCGCTTTCCGCGCCGAGTTCCTGCTCGCGCGCCAGGAAAATTTAATCGCGTGAAGTTCGTCGTCACGGCCGGGCCGACGCGCGAGCCGCTCGATCCGGTGCGCTACCTGAGCAATCGCTCCTCGGGTAAAATGGGCTACGCCATCGCCGCCGCCGCGCTCGCGGCCGGGCACGAAGTGGTTTTGATCAGCGGACCAGTTGCAATCGCCGCCCCACCGGGCGCGGAAATCGTGCGGGTCACGACGGGCGATGAAATGTTCGAAGCGGCCGCAGCGGAGTTCATGCGCTGCGATGTTTTTGTGATGTGCGCCGCGGTTTGCGATTACAAACCGGCTCGTTATGCGGAGCAGAAAATGAAAAAGGGGGGCGGACCGTTTTCCCTCGAGCTCACGCCGGTGCGTGACATCCTTTTCAGCCTAACGAGTGGGGTGCACGACTGTTTTGTCGTCGGCTTCGCCGCCGAAACCGAGGAGCTGCCAGCCAACGCGCAACGCAAGCTGACGCAGAAAAATTGCGACCTCCTGGTGGCAAATGATGTCGCGCGAAACGACATCGGAATGGATGCGGACGAGAACGAGCTGCAGATTTTTTTCAAAAGCGGCGAAGAAAAAAAACTTTCGCGCGCAAAAAAAACGGAGCTCGCACACGACTTGCTAAAAATAATTTTAGATGCGCGCGAAAAATGTTTGACAAAAAAAACGTGACGACTAGTGACTCGATGAAAGTGAAGTTATTCACACATTGTTCACAGACCGCTTCTGCGGATTGAAAGGGGGGATTCCCTATGCCAGCAAAGAAAAAAGCAGCCAAGAAAAAGGCACCGGCCAAGAAAAAGATGGCTACTAAGAAAAAAGCAACGGCGAAGAAGAAACACTAAAGCCGCTATCCACAGAAGGGCGGTGACAGAACCGTTCTTCGTTCAAGGAAACTTCAACCCGGGGGAAGAATTCATTTTCTTCCTCCGGTTTTTTTTGCGCGAAAAACTTCGCGGGCCGCGTGCAGGATCGGTTAGGTTGCGCCGGTGAACGCTCCTCTTGCAGTCGCAACCGAAGCCGCCCGCGCCGCAGGTGAGTTGCTCCGCGCGCACTTTGCGAAACCGCTCACCGTCAACGCCACCACCGCACACGACATCAAGCTCGAGGTCGATGTTCTCACCCAGGACCTGATCACGAAAATCCTGCTCGATCGTTTTCCGGAGCATGCGCTTTACGGTGAGGAAGGCATTGTCGGCGACCAGGCGAGCGATCATCAATGGGTGGTCGATCCGCTCGACGGCACGGTAAATTTTTTCTACGGCATTCCGCATTTTTGCGTTTCAATCGCGCTCCGTTTCCGCGGCGAGGTGGTCGTGGGTGTGATCTACGATCCGATGCGCGATGAACTTTGGAGCGGCGAGAAAGGGCAGGCGCCGACGTTGAATGGAAAACCAATATGCGTCAGCCCGCGCACCACTTTGGCGGAGGCAGTCGTTTCGATTGGCCTGGCCAAAACACAGGCCACGATCGAAGCGGGGCTGCCGTTGCTCGAAGAGATGGTGCACCGGGTGCGGAAGTGCCGCATGCTCGGGAGTGCCGCGCTCGACATGGCCTACGTCGCCTGCGGCCGGCTCGATGCTTACATCGAACAGGGAATCAGTCTCTGGGATATCGCGGCCGGTTGGCTCCTGGTGGAAGCGGCCGGCGGCCGGGTGGAGATCGAGCCCCGGAAAGATATGCCGGATAAATTTCGCATCGTTGCTTCCAGCGGGCGGCTTGAATTGCGTTAGGCTGAGGCCATGTTTCGCTCTGGGATTGGTTACGACGCGCATCGCTTTGGCGAAGATCGCAAACTCATTCTCGGGGGCGTCGAGATCGCGCACGACCGCGGACTGGAAGGGCATTCCGACGCCGACGTCCTGACTCATGCCATCGCCGACGCATTGTTAGGCGCGATCGGCGAACGCGACATCGGTCATCACTTTCCCAACACCGACGAATCGATTCGCGGGATCAGCAGTCTCGAAATTTTGCGGCGGGTCGGAGAAATTTTGGCGGCGAAAAACTGCCGGATCGCAAACGTGGATGCGACCCTGATCGCAGAAGCGCCCAAGATCGGGCCCCACCTTGAAGCGATGCGGGCGCAGCTCGCCGCCGCGCTCGGAATCGACGGGTCGCGCGTCGGTCTCAAGGCGACGACGAACGAAGGCATGGGCGCGCTCGGCCGCGGCGAGGGAATGTCCGCCATGGCAGTGGCGAGCGTGGAGGAGGAATGATAGTGACTCGCTCGAGCAACTGATGGCGCTTCGTTTCTTCAACACCTATTCGCGCGAGATCGAGGAGTTTCAGCCGCTCGATCCGGCCGGACGCGCGGTCAAGATCTACACTTGTGGACCAACCGTCTACAGCCAAGCCCATATTGGGAATTTTCGCGCCTACATTTTCGAGGACCTCCTGCAGCGACATCTCGAAGCGCGTGATTACACAGTCGAGCGGGTGATGAACCTGACCGACGTGGACGACAAAACGATCCGGGGCAGCCGTGCGGCCAATCTCCCGCTCGGTGAATTCACCGCGCCCTTCAAGGAAGCGTTTTTCCAGGATCTCGAGACGCTGCAGATCGAGCGCGCGGGTGCCTTCCCTGCCGCGACCGAGGAGCGCTATGTGCAGGCAATGATCGCGATGATCGAGCAATTGATCGCGCACGAGCTGGCCTACCAGGCGGAGGACAAATCGGTTTACTACCGGATCAATCGTTTCCCAAAATACGGCCACCTCGCGCACTTCGACCTGGCCGAGTTGCGCCCGACCGGCCGGGTGAAGAGCGACGAGTACGACAAGGAACACGTGGGCGATTTCGCGCTCTGGAAAGCGTGGGACGAGGAGGACGGCGACGTCTGGTGGGAAAGCCCGTGGGGCAAGGGGCGTCCGGGCTGGCACATCGAGTGCAGCGCCATGGCCACGACATTGTTAGGCGAGCAGATCGATATTCATTGCGGCGGAGTCGACAATATTTTCCCGCATCACGAAGCGGAGATCGCACAGTCGGAAGGCTGCAGCGGGAAAACTTTCGTTCGTTACTGGATGCATTGTGCCCATCTCCAGGTCGAAGGGCAGAAGATGTCGAAGTCGTTAGGCAATTTCTACACTCTGCGTGACGTGCTGGAGAAGGGCTACAGCGGGCGCGAAGTCCGTTATGCGCTGATTCGGGTGCACTACCGCGCGCCGCTCAATTTCACCTGGGAAGGAATGGAAGAAGCGCGTCAGGCCCTGGCCCGGATCGATGAATGGCTCCGCCGGCTGCGCGATACGGCCGCGGCCGAAACCGACGGCTCTGAAATCGTGGACGATCAATTTGCCGAGGCGCTGGACGACGATCTCAATATCTCAGCCGCGCTCGGGCATTTGTTTGAGCAGATCCGGGAGAGTAATCGCGAACTCGATCGCGGGGTCGAACCGGGACGGGCGCGCGCCTGGCTGAATTGGTGGGAGCAGGTCAACCGCGTCCTCGCTTTTGCCGCCGAAAAGGAAGGCCCGCCAGAGGAAGTGGAGAGATTGGCGGAGGAGCGGACGCAGGCGCGGCTTGCCAAGAACTGGCAAAAAAGTGATGAATTGCGCGACGCCATCCTGGCGCGCGGTTGGGCGGTGCGGGACACGAAAGAAGGACCGGTCCTGACC
>JBBPZS010000084.1:0-4918 GCA_038198605.1 Chthoniobacterales bacterium
ACAACAACAGAGAACCATGAATACCAACGACCTCATCAAGATCGGCGTGCCGCCGGGACACGCGCTCAAGCTGGCGCATTCGCACCTGCGGCGACTATTTGCGCGTGGGCTCGACCGCGCTCAAGTCGAAGCCGAGTTTGCTGCGATTCTGGCGGAGCCGGAAAAGTTTTACGATGACTTGGAAGTGGGAGAGCTCGCGCGCGTCTTGCGGCAGCCGCATTTCACCCCGCGCGCCGAACCAGCGCCGTGGAAGCAGTGGGGCGCCGACCTGGAGGCGCAGGCTGTGCAGCAGATGGCCAACGCCTGCGCCTTGCCGGTCGCGGTGGCCGGCGCGCTCATGCCGGACGCGCATGTCGGTTACGGTTTGCCGATTGGTGGCGTGCTCGCGACGGATAACGCCGTCATTCCCTACGCCGTCGGAGTGGATATCGCCTGCCGGATGCGGCTCTCGGTTTTTGATTGGAAAGCGAATCAGATCGCCGGGCAAAAGGATCGCCTGGCGAATATCATCGAGCGCGAAACACGTTTCGGCCTGGGCTGCGCTTTCCAGGAGCGGCGCGAGCACGACGTGATGGATGAGGACTGGAGTGTGTCGCCCGTGACGAAACGGCTGCGCGATAAGGCCTGGTCGCAGCTCGGCACGAGTGGGAGCGGCAACCACTTCGTCGAATTCGGCGCTTTCACCACGAGCGACAATTCGTTAGGCATCCCGTCCGGCGAGTATCTGGCGCTCCTGACGCATAGCGGTTCGCGGGGCACGGGCGCCCAGGTTTGCGCGTATTACAGCAAGCTCGCGATGGAGCGGCACGCCTACCTCCCAAAGGAACTGAAACATCTCGCCTGGCTCTCGCTCGAGGACGAAGCCGGCCAGGAATATTGGGCGGCGATGAATTTGATGGGGCGCTACGCGGCGGCGAACCACGCTCTCATCCATCGTCACATCGCGCGTTCGTTAGGCGAAAAACCGACCCTGGAGATCGAGAACCACCACAATTTCGCCTGGAAAGAGAGGCACGTTGTGGCCGGGATGGAGCGCGAGGTGATCGTGCATCGCAAAGGCGCCACGCCGGCGGGCGCGGGCGTGCTCGGAATCATTCCCGGCTCGATGGCGACGCCGGGATTTGTCGTTCGCGGGAAAGGCGAAGCCGGCTCGCTGCAAAGCGCGTCGCACGGAGCAGGGCGGGTGATGAGCCGGACGAAGGCCCTGCAATCCTTTACCTGGAGCGCAGTGAAGAAACTGCTCGCCGAGCGCGATGTCACCCTCATCTCGGCTGGGCTCGATGAAGTGCCGGGCGTTTACAAGGACATTGTCGCGGTCATGGCCGCGCAGACCGATCTGGTTGATGTCCTCGGCCGCTTTGATCCGAAGCTGGTCAAGATGTGTTCGGCGGGCGAGCGCGCGGAGGATTGAGATGGCAATGAGGGAGGGGCCTTTGCGCCCCGATCGGTAGCGACGTCTCTTCGGATCGGGGCGCAGAGGCCCCTCCCACATTGCGGCTCCTTCTTTCCCCGCTTATCTGTTTCGTCCGAATGAGCGCCGGCCATAAACCTTGGGGACGCGATACCCTCGCTCTGCTTCGCGCGGGACCGTTCCGCCGTTACCTGATCGGGACATCCATTTCCGATACCGGCACCTGGATGCAGATCATGGCCCAGGGCTGGATCATGAGCACGCTGACGAACAAGGCGATCATGCTCGGGATGGTTAATTTCGCCGCCGGGTTGCCGATGCTTTTCCTGACCATGTTTGGCGGCTCGGCCGCCGATCGCTTCGACAAGCGCAAGATCCTCGTCTGGACCCAGGTGGTGCAGATCGCTCTCGCCCTCGCGCTTGGTCTATTGATTTACACCGAGCGGGTCCAGATCTGGCACATCATCGTGGTCGCGGGATTGTTAGGCATCGCCTTTGCCTTTGAACATCCGGCCCTCTCCGCGCTCGTGCCGGAACTGGTCAAACATGAGGAGATCGCCGCCGCGGTGGCGCTCGACCGCGGGGTTTTCCATTGCTCGCGTCTGGTCGGGCCCTCGGTCGCGGGAATTGTGGTTGCCGTCTGGGGTGCGGCGACGGCTTTTTTTGCCAACGCCTTTACATTCGTCGCGCTCATCGTCGCGCTCCTCTCGCTTCCGCCGCGTGCCCTGGGAAGTCAGGAGGAAGAAGAGAAACGCGCCAGCGGATTCAAGGACGGCTTTCGTTATGTCCGCGGTGATAAACCGAGCCTCGCGATGGTCGGGATGATCGCCTCCATGACCGTTTTTATTTTTCCCACCGTCTCGGTCATGATGCCGCTCTACGTCCGCGACGTCCTGCTGCTCGGCCCGGCGCAACTTGGTTATTTAATGGCGACCTCGGCAGTCGGATCGGTCGTCGGGGCGGTCGCGCTGGTCTCCATTCCGCGGCCGCGGCGGCTGGCCGGGATGACCGCAGCCGCGATTTTCGTCATGCTTTCGGTCCTTGCCTTAAGCCGGGCCCATGGCTTTGCTTTCGCCGCCGCCGCGCTCGTCGTCACTTCCTTTGGCCTCTCACTCATCTTTGGCCTTTCCAATACCATCGTGCAGGAACGGGCACCGGCTTATCTGCGCGGGCGGGTCTCGGCCGTGATGGGACTGAGTTTCTTCGGCCTCATGCCCCTGACTGGTCTCGGAGTGACGAGCGTGGCCGACATCGTCGGGATGCGGACCGCGCTTTTCGCCTCCGCCATCGGTTACGGCGTGACCGCGCTTTTCATCCTGAGCCGAATCGGTGGCGCCTTGAACGAGACGCCGCTGAACATCTCCACCTCAGCGCCGGAAGCCGCCGCCGCCGCTTCCTAGGATTTCGTTAGGCAAAAAGCGATGCTCTCCTTTTCCACCTGCTGGAACTCCAGTCGCCACACCGCCGGGGATGAGATGCTGCGCGAGATCAAGGGCGAGTTCGATTTCGAGCTGATCGAGCTCGGCCATGGCATCCGGATCTCCCTCATGCCCGGGGTGCAGAAAATGTTCGAGGCCGGCGAAGTGCGCTTCAGCAGCCTGCATAATTTCTGCCCGCTCCCGGTCGAGGTGATGGGGGCCTCGCCCGATTGCTACACCTTTTCGAGCACCTCGGTGGCGGAACGCCAGCGCGCGGTCAAGCAAACCCTGCAGACGATTGATTTCGCCGCGCGCCGCGGCGCGCCTTTCGTTGTTCTTCACCTCGGCAAGGTGCCGATCAAACCGGTGACGGAGCCTTTGATCGCGCTGGCCAAGGCCGGGGAGATGTTTTCCCGCGAATATGTGCGACGGAAGGTGGAAGCGGTCGCGAAGCGCGAGGCGGCCGCGCCCGGGTATCTCGCCAACGTCCAGGAATGCCTCAAGCCGATCATCGAACATGCCGCCGCCAAAAATGTGCGCCTCGGGATAGAGGGCCGGCGCGGCTACGAGGAAATCCCGAGCGAGCGCGAAATTCCACCTTTGCTCGACGAGCTCGACTCACCGCAGGTCGGCTACTGGCACGACATCGGCCACATCCAGATCAAGGAAAACCTCGGCTTCGTCGATCACGAGGAATGGTTGCGCATGATTGGGCCGCGCGCGCTTGGGTGCCACGTGCAGGATTGCATCTGGCCGGCGCAGGATCATCAACCGCCCTTTGCCGGCGGCGCAAAATTGGCGACGCTCATCCCGCTCCTTTCGCCGGATTGTCTCTTTGTTTGGGAAATGAGCCCGCGCAAAACAGCGGAGGAGATTCGCCGGTCGGTCGTGGCCTGGGAGGAGCATTTCGGTAGATGAAAAAAATTCTCGCGGCCGTTTTCCAGATCGCAGTCACGCTCGCGGTCCTCTACTGGGTTTTTCACGATCCGCAAAAGCGGGCGCAGATGGGCGTGGCCTTGCGCAGCGCGGATTATCGCTGGATCGCGGCGGCGATTTTCGCCTACCTCATCGTCGAGTTTGCCGCCGGGGTGCGCTGGCACATTTTGCTCAAGGTGCAGCGGATCCACCTCAGCATTCCGCGCGTCTCGGGGTTGTTCCTGATCGGGATGTTTTACAACCAGTTCCTGCCCGGCGGGACGGGCGGCGACATCATGAAGAGCTATCTCCTGCTCAAGGAGACGCCCGGGAAAGCGACCGGCGCTCTGCTTGCCGTGGTCTTCGATCGCATGGTCGGGCTGGTCGCGCTCATCACCATCACCGGCATCTTGATTGGGCTGCGTTACCAATGGCTGACCCAGTTTCCGCAAACGCGCAATCTCGTCTGGATCCTGCTCGCGGTGCTCGGGAGCGCGGTGCTGATGCTACTGACTTCGTTCGTCGTGAGCGGGGCGAATCTCGCGCACAAATTGCCGCAACGGTTTCCCGGGCGGGAACGGCTGATCGAACTTTCCGCGGCTTATCACCTCTACGCGCATCATTGGCGCGCCACCCTCGCCGCCCTCGGCGCGTCTCTCGTCGCGCACTTGGCGACCTTCGCCACATTTCTCTGCGTTGCTTACGCCTTTCGCGCCAAGGTCGCGGTGATCGATTTCTTTGCCATCATGCCGATCGAGCGCACGATTTCGTCGCTGCCGATCAGCTTCGCCGGGGTCGGCCTGCGCGAGAAAGTTTTCCAGATCATGCTCCATGGGCTTTGCGGAGTGCCGGAAGCGGTCGCGGTCTTGATCGGCTCGATGAGTTTCCTCGTCATGCTGGTTTGCTGCGCGCCGGGCGGGATCGTTTATTTTTTCTACAATCCGAGCGGCCAGGTTGGGCACGTGAAGCTGAGCGAGATGCGCAAGGAAGTGGCGACGCTGGAGCATGAAATCACCGAGAGCGAGTAAGGCGAGCAAGCCAGCCAATGTGGGAGGGGCCTTTGTGCCCCGATCTGCCCGGGCAATGCCACGCGCCAAGTCATCGGGGCGCAAAGGCCCCTCCCACATTGCCCGTCGAATGCGCCCGCTGGTCGCGGCCACATTCGCCATGACGG
>JBBPZS010000085.1:0-50219 GCA_038198605.1 Chthoniobacterales bacterium
ATAAAGCAACGGCGTGCCGCCGCTCGCGCGGACGGTGAAGGTCGCGCTCTCTCCGATAGATACCGTCTTGTTGGTCGGCTGCCGATCGATCGTTGGTGGAACTGGCGTGGGCGTTGGCGTCGCAGTCGGCGTCGGCGTGGGAGTGTCAGTCGGTGTCGCGGTCGGTGTGGGTGTTTCGGTTGGACTTGGAGTCGGCGTCGCGGTTGGAGTGGGCGTCTCTGTCGGTGTCGGTGTTGGTGTCGCAGTTGGGGTAGGTGTGGGTGTCTCGGTCGGTGTTGGAGTTACCGTTGGAGTCGGCGTCGGTGTGGCGGTCGGAGTGGGAGTTGCCGTCGGCGTGGGTGTCGGCGTGGGAAGCGGCGGATAGATAGCGAAGAAGTGCGGGCCCGATCCCGTGGTGGCGAAGACACCCAGATAGGAACCGGTCGGCGAGAATTTCTCAATTCGGTTATACTCATTATTCGCCACCAGGAGATTGCCGTCGCTATCGAAGAACATCCCATGCGGACCCTTCAACGGTGAGCTGGCAAAGACTCCGAGATAGGTTCCGTCGGCGGCGAACTTCAGCACCGTGTTGCCGACGAAATTGGAGACATAGACGTTCTCGGCCGCGTCGATCGCGAGCCCATAGGCAGTACTGAACCTGCTGTCGGCAAAAACCGTTCCAGTGCCATCTGGCGCGAACTTCTGTACCGAGCCGGTCCGCGTCGGTCCGCCAAAAGCATTGCTCACAAAGAGGTTGCCGGCCGCGTCGAAAAGCAGATCGGCCGGATGCGCCACCCCGACACTCGCGTCGGCGAAGACGCTGGCGGCACCGTCCGGCGTGAATTTCTCGATCGTGGCATTCTGCGCGTTGGCGACAAAGACGTTGCCGGCCTTGTCAATCGCGATCCCATGCGGTGCGCTCAAGCCATCAGTGGAAAAGACCGTGCTGGTTCCGTCTGGCGCTACTTTGCGGATGGAGTAACCGGTGGAGTCGTCGCTCGAGACGAAGAGATTCCCGACGCTATCAAAAGCGACGCCGGTCGGGCTAACGGTCGTGTAGAATACCCCGAGCTTGCCTCCGGTGGTGGTGAATTTCTGAACGGTGTTGCTCTTGAAATTAGTGAGGTAAATGATCGAGGCGGGATCTGCGGGCGCTTCGGTCGTCGAGTTTTCCTGTGCCAACGGCGCGGAAGGATCGGAGGTGTCCGCCTGCGCGGCGCGGCTCCCTCCCGCGGAGCTGAGCAGGAAAAGAACGGCGAGCGCGCCGGCGACAATCCAGCCGGGTGAAAAGGGGAGACGGTTGAGTTGCTGGGTCCGGGGCGGGGTTTTCATTCTGGGTTTGTCCTTTTACCTAAAATCCGTTTGAGAGCAATATTCAAGTCCTCGTTTCGGGAAGGCCGTGGCCGGATGGAGTGGATTGCCCTCGGCGCCGTTTGCGGATACAGCCATCCATGGCCACGGAACGCGACTACGTCCTCGGGACGAACGACGAAGAACTTGCCCGGCTCGGCTGCAACACCGCGCCTGGCGGTAGTCCTGGATTGCTGGGCCCGGGCGGGCCTGACGCTCGGGAGCCGCGTTCTCGAAGTCGGCGCGAGCTTTTCTCTGCCCGCGAAGCAGCGTGGGCGAGGAGGAGTTAAGTCAGAAGTATGAAGAAAGAAGAAAGAAGGAAGAAGTTGCCGGCTTGCTAATTCGTCATTCGTCTCGCCCCACAATCTGATGCTCGCAAAGTGACGACACGGCGGTTGTCCCTCCAATGCAGGAACCGCCCGAGGTGAGGGGAATTCAGTCTTGCAAAAACGCGCCTCTCGGGAATAGTGTGCGCGGGTGCTGGGGAACTCAGGCGCGTGTCTGCTCCCGGCGATCGTCCAGTTTTTGGAAAAAATGAAGCCGGCTTTCTCGTCTCTTCCGACCAGCAAGCCGCCATGGAGATCGCAGACGGTCAGACTTTTGTCCGTTTCCCGGCCATACGAGGCGGAGTTTCCTCCGGCTGCGCAGACTGCTCTTGAGCTGCTTGAAGCGACCTTTCGAGGTCGGCGCGCCATGGACCGTGCATCGCAGGATGCGCTCCGCCCACAAACTAACTGGTTTAATACCGAGGATCATTATGAAATCTCAATCCCCGGGGAGAAACTCACGGCGCCCGCGTCGTGGGGGTTCCCGACGGCGGTTCGACACGCGCGACGAACGCGTGGTGTCGAAGGCTCCCGCAAAAAAGAGCGTTTGGCAGAAAATTACGGCCTTCTTCGGAGGCGCCGATAGTCCGGCAAAGTCGTCCGCGCCCGCG
Organism: Chthoniobacterales bacterium; assembly: GCA_038198605.1. Taxonomy (GTDB): domain Bacteria; phylum Verrucomicrobiota; class Verrucomicrobiia; order Chthoniobacterales; family UBA10450; genus Palsa-1392. The sequence continues at coordinate 2,270 of JBBPZS010000085.1, forward strand.
CGCAACGGTTCTCCCGTGGCCCGCAATGGTGCGGAACCCCGGACGGCGCGTCCGACGCGCAAACCTGAGTCGGTCGAAGTGACGACGCCGCGTCTTTACGTGGGCAATTTGTCCTTCGAAGCGACGGAGAGCGATCTCTTCGAGCTCTTCAACGGCGTCGGCCAAGTGCAGAACGCGGAGGTGGTAACCTATAAGCATAACGAACGCTCAAAGGGTTTCGCCTTTGTCCAGATGCAGACGGTCGAAGAAGCGAAGCGGGCGGTGGCGGAATTGCACGACAAGGATTTCCTTGGCCGCAAGCTGGTGGTGAGCGGCGCAAAATCGGATAGTCATTCGCGCGACGAATAAGTTGACGTTCTTCGAAACCGGGAGACCAGGTGGCCACACGGCGCCGGGTCTCCCGTTTTTTGTTTTTTAACCGCGGAGGACGCAGAGTACGCAGAGATGGGATAGAATCAGATTCTCTTTCCTTTCGGCATTGCTGATTGATTGAAAGGCGCATTCTTTATCGTGGGGCCGACGGCGAGCGGGAAGTCCGAGCTGGCGGCGGATGCGGCCGCTCGTTGCGGCGCGGAGGTGGTGAACGCGGATGCGTTTCAGATCTATCGCGGACTGGCGCTGCTGACCGCGCAACCGGACGAGGCGACGTTGCGGAAAGTTCCGCATCACCTCGTCGGGGTCGTGCCTCCGAGTGAGGAGATGAGTGCGGCGAAATTTCGCGAGCTTGCTCTGAGCGCGATCCAGGAGATCAACCAACGCGCCAAGCTGGCGATCGTGACGGGCGGGAGCGGGCTTTATCTCAAGGCGCTGACGCATGGACTGGCCCCGCTCCCAGCGGTCGACCAGCGATTGCGCGCGGAGCTGGGCGCGCTCTCGCTCGAGGATTTGAACACGCGGCTGCTCGCGGTCGATCCGTTAGGCGCGGAAACGATCGATCGGAAAAACAAGCGCCGACTCGTTAGGGCGCTGGAGATTTTTGCCCAGACCCAGCGGCCCGCTTCGGAGCAACGGCGGGAGTGGTCGCGGGAAACGGCCGAGCTGCACGGGGTTTTTGTTTTTCGCGAACGGAGCGAGCTCAACGCCCGGATCGATCGCCGGGTGGAGGAAATGTTTCACGAAGGGGTCGCGGCGGAGGTTGCTGCGCTCGGACCGGTGAGCGTGACGGCGGCGAAGACTCTCGGGCTGGAACAAGTACGTCTCTTTTTGGAAGGAAAAATGAGCGCGGCCGAATGCGCGGCGGCGATTCAGCAGGCGACCCGCCGCTATGCCAAAAGACAGTTGACCTGGTTTCGGCGGCAACCTAGTCTCGAATTACTGAATTTGTCTCTGTTAAAGGATCACGCAGCCGCCGTTGATTGGATCCTGCAAAAGGTTTCCCTTTTGCCATCCTTGGAATGATCGAGATCAAGCCGCAGCGAAGCCAGGAACGCGCCCTTCTCATCGGACTCGAGAAAGACGGCATCTCAAAATGGGATCTGCGCGATTCGCTCGATGAATTGCGCGAGCTGGCCAACTCCGCCGGCGCTCACGTGGTCGACACCGTCACGCAAAAACTGCAGAAGCCGACCGCGCCGTTTTATATCGGCAAAGGGAAGGCGGAGCTGATCAAGGAATCGTTTCAGGATCAGCAAGTCACCTCGGTCATTTTCGACAACGAACTTTCCCCGGCACAGGGGCGAAATTTGGAGAATCTCTTTTCGCGAAAAGTGCTGGATCGCACCCAGCTCATCCTCGACATCTTCGCCCAGCGCGCCCGAAGCCGGGAAGGGCGACTCCAGATCGAGCTCGCGCAACTGCAATACCTCCTCCCGCGCCTAACGAGAATGTGGACGCACCTTTCCCGCCAGACCGGCGGGATCGGGACACGCGGCCCGGGTGAAACTCAGCTCGAAGTCGATCGCCGCCGCGTTCAGGAACGGATCGCCCGCCTCGAGCGCGATCTCCAGGAGGTGCGCAAACATCGCGCGGTCCAGCGCCAGGGCCGGAAGCGTCATCAGTGGCCGGTCGCGGCCGTCGTCGGCTACACCAACGCCGGTAAATCGACCTTGATGAATCTGCTCACCGGCGCGGGGGTGGTGGCGGAGGACAGACTCTTCGCCACCCTCGACCCGACGACACGGAGCCTGACTTTGCCTAACAAACAGCGCGTTCTCCTGACCGACACGGTCGGTTTCCTGAGGAAACTTCCGCACACCCTGATCGAGTCGTTCAAGGCCACGCTCGAGGAACTGTTGGAGGCGGATCTGCTCGTGCACGTCGTCGACGTGAGCCATCCGCGGCTCGACGAGCACATGGCGGCGGTCGACACCGTGATCAAGGAAATCGGCGCCTACGGCAAGCAAACGCTGGTGATTTTCAACAAGATCGACGCCGTGACCGACCGCGGGATGGTGCAGGCGCACCTGGAGAAATTTCCGGGGAGCGTCGCGATCTCGGCCCGGACCGGCGAAGGCGTGGATGAATTAATCCTGGCCCTGCAAAATACGCTGAGCACATGGCGGCTGCGCTGCCGTTACCGGGTGCCGCAGAGCGAGTCGGCGCTGCTGGCGGAGGTGCATCGGGTCGGGCATGTGCTTGAGTTGCGGTATGAAGGCGAATTTGCGGAATTGGTCGCGCACGTACCGCCGCAGTTGGAACAGAAGCTCGCGCCCTACCTCGACCCGGCCGTCGAGACCACCCCGCCTCCAGCCTAACGACCGGTGAAATGGTATTGGGCATGGGTCAACCGGCTCGGTCTAGCCAACCGGCCGCGGGTGCGGAAAACAATTGTGGCCGTGATCGGGAGCACGGTGGTCCTGTTTGGCCTCGCGCTGATCATTTTGCCCGGGCCGGCGGTGGTGGTGGTGCCGATCGGCCTGGCCCTGCTCGCGACCGAATTTGCCTGGGCGCGCCGGCTCATTCGCCGGGGCAGCGCGGTGTGGGGCAAAGCACGTCGCTGGCAACGCCGCCGCAAGACGGCCACAGGTGGGGACGAAGGCTAAGGTAACGCCGTGCCGACGTTCGATCCCACGTGGGTCTTGGAGAGTAACTCTTGCTTGGACGGGATAATTACGGCGACACCTATTTCTGCCCGTAGCCTGGAGGACTATACGTGATTTTGCGAATCCGCTTATTCTCTGAATCCGCGATGTAAAGGTCGCCGGAGCTACTGATAGCTACGCCAGAAGGAAAAAAGAAACCTGCCTGCAAAGCGGGCCCGCGATCGCCGCCGTAATAGTAATCGATTGAGGCTCCCGCGATAGATGTGATTATTCCAGCTGTGTCCACCTTGCGGATATGTTCGGTATCGGTGTCGGCGATATAGACGTTGCCGGCGGCGTCGACCGCGACACCTTCAGGGGTGCAAAGCTCGGCGCTCGTCGCCGGACCTCCATCGCCAGAAAATCCGCAAGTGCCAGTCCCAGCAATGGTGGAGATGTGATGTGTGCCATCGGTTGAAAGAGCGGCGTCTACTTTTCGAATTCGCTCTTGAAAGAATGTGGCTATGTAAACGTTGCCAGGCTGATCTACCGCCACGCCTGTAATGTTGCCCAAGCCCGCTTCGGGAGCGGGCCCTCCGTCTCCCGAGGTGTCCGCCGCGCCGTTCCCTGCGTAGGTGGTGATAATTCCAGAGGTATCTACTTTGCGGATGCGAGCATTGTAGAAATCGGCGATATAAAGATTACCACTGGCATCTATCGTGACGGAGTAGGGATTGCCGAGACAGGCGCTGGTGGCAGGGCCGCCATCGCCAATCCCGTTCAGGCAACTCCCGTTCTCATCATTCTGACCATTTCCCGCTACGGTCGTGATGATCCCTGCGGTATCGATCTTGCGAATGCGGTTATTGTCGCGCTCCGCGATATAAATGTTGCCGGCACTGTCAGTGGTAACTCCAGCGGGTCGGTTAAGACTCGCATCGATGGCGGGTCCGCCATCGCCAGCGAAGCGGCCGTGACAATAATCGTCTCCATTCAGCGCCTCTTCGCCACAGGTATTATATCCGTCTCCCGCGATCGTTGTTATAATGCCAGACGGGTTCACCTTGCGCACCCGATCATTGTAGGTATCCGCAATGTAGAGGGTACCCGCCGGGTCCACGTAGGAACTGAAAGGAATATCGAGCTCGGCCCTGGCCGCCCGCCTGCCGTTACCGGCGTAGGCACGGCCCGCGCCCGCGGCCGTGGTGATAGTGCCGGCCGGATCCACTTTCCGAATTCGGTTTTTCCAATCGGTCAGGTAAAGGTTGTCGGCACTGTCGAACGCGATGCCCCAGCAGAAGTAAATTGATGCCTCAGTGGCCGGCCCGCCGTCCCCGCGTGGCAGACGAGCGTCCTTTGGGCCGCTGCCCACTACGGAAGTGATGATTTGAGTTGCAGCGTCTACTTTCCGGATCCGGTCAACGAAAGGGCCATTATCGGCGATATAAAGATTGCCAGCAGCATCGAAGGCCAGGCCGAGCGGGCCACCAACCCCAGCCTGCGTGGCCGGTCCCCCATCCCCGGTGAACTCGAAAGTCCCATTGCCAGCTACGGTGCTAATGAGTCCGGTCGCCGCATCTACTTTGCGCACACGGCTGTCGCCTTCCGAAATGTAGAGATTACCGGACTGATCGAAAGCGAGGCCGAATGGATTTGTTACGAGCGCCTTTCTAGCAGGTAACCCATCGCCGACGTCTCCGGTGCAATCGGGGTTGCACGGGTTGGCTTTACCATTGCCGGCGACAGTCGTGATCGTCCCGGAACTATCAACTTTCCGAACTCGGTTATTAGCTTGATCGGCAATATATAAGTTCCCGTTTCCATCTATCGCCAGGAAACCGAATTGGACATTAATCTGCGCACTGGTGGCGGGTCCGCCATCGCCCGAAAAACCAAAGTCGCCGTTGCCTGCGACTGTCGTAATCACGCCTGAGGTGTCGACTTTGCGCACCCGATTGTTCCACCTATCTGTGAGATAGACGTTTCCCGCCGCATCGACCGCGAGGCTTTGGGGAACCATGCTGGGATCGTGGACCGCTAGTTTTCCGTCGCCCGAGAAGGGTTTGAAAGGTTCAACCGCTCCTGTGCCGGCGAAGGAATGAATAACCCCCGCCGGGTCTACTTTGCGGACGCGATTCTCACCGAAGGGAATAACGAACTCGGCGAAATAAATGCTGCCGTCGGCGCCCAGAGCTAGTCCGAGAGGGGCCAAAACGGCGGCGCGCTTCGCCCGGCCATTATCGCCACCGCCTCCGCCAGCGTAGGTGATGATATCGCCAGGACGTGGCAGGGCGCTTGCCGAGACCGATATCGCGTTTTCGCGGCGAGGCAAGACGCTTGCCCGTCGGAAGCCGAAAGCGGGATCACGAAGCCGCGACGAGGGACGAGTAACTTTTTGGCTGAATGGATGGGCAAAGCGCGACAAAGGATCTAAGGGGTCTATTTTCGCGGTTGGATTGGTAGGAACGACCCGAAAGCCGCCTCCGTCCAATTGCGTTTTGGACTGGAGCGGTGTTTCTGTCGTTAGACCGATCGCCGCCATCAGGCCGGCGGCGGAGAAAAAAAGACCGAGAGCAAGCCCAAGGCGGAGATTAAAAGGGATGGTCATAGGAGAAGATTACCATTCGACGCGAAAATCGGATATAGCAGAGTTGGTCTATGCGAATCTTCGCCGGCGAAATTGCTGGGATTAGTTCGGAAATTGCGGTAAAAATCAGGAGATGAACGCCGCGTCGCTCCGCTCTGAGGGTGCCCGAGCATTGCGACTTCTCTCGCGGCGCGATCTCCGCTGCATTCTGGGGTCGATTCAGGAGCTTTATTGCTGGGAGGACCCGGATTTATTGGCGCTGCGAATTCTGGCTCTCGCTCTCAAGCTCGTTCCCGCCACCGGCGCAAGTTTTAATCGGCTGGAACTAGAGCCTCTGCATCTGCTCTGCCAGCCCTACCCGAAAGAAACGCTTGAACCGCTGACCGAGCAGTCGCGCCGAATGTTTCTCGATTTCGAAAAGGAGCATCCATTTGTCGTGCATTATCGGCGAACCGGGGGCTTTCCTCCCTTGCGAACTACCGATCTTGTGAGCGCCAGGCGCTTTCAGCGGAGCGCGATCTACAACGAATATTACCGGCGGTTCAATTCGCGATTTCAAATTGAGTTCACACTGCCCTCCGATCGGAATGTTTGTCTCGTAGTCGCGCTGGACCGTTCCGATAGGAATTTCTCGGAGCGCGATCGAGCTGTGCTTACACTGTTTCACCCCCACGTCGCCGCTGTGCACCGTGCCGCGCAAAAGCACCTGGAATGCAAAGCGCTGGAGCAATGCATTGATCCGAGCCGGGGCGTCGCATTGCTTAGCGCAACCGGACGTGTGCGCTACCTTTCGCCAAGTGCGTCGGCCCTCTTCGCGAAATACTTTAGGGCCCCGAGCGCCGGCAAGTTGCCGGAGGAAATTTATCGCTGGCTCAACTACCGCCGAGTGTTGCTCGAGCGCGATGATTGTTCTTGCCCGCCGTTTCAACCGCTCGTGGTGGAACTTGGTTTCCGTCGATTGGAAGTGGAAATGCAACCCCAGGAAGATGGCGCACTCCTCCTCAACGAACGTCGTGCACGCCTCTCTCCGGCACGGCTGACCGCGCTCGGGTTGACCGCGCGGCAAGCAGAGGTCCTCTACTGGATTACACAAGGCAAAACGAATCCAGAGATTGCCATTATCCTTGGGGCGAGCCCGCACACCATAAACAGACATGTGCACGCCATTCTGACGAAGCTCGGAGTCGAATCGCGCGCCAACGCGATGTTGCGGGCCCTGGAACTGTTTGGGCCGTCCATGCCCTCGCGCCTGGCGCAACCCTAGAACGCAATGACTGTTCGCGAGCGCGTCGCACAACTGGTCGAAATTCTTCCGGAGGTTTATCCGGATGCGCATTGCGAGCTCAATTTCAAGACGCCGTTGCAACTCCTTGTCGCGACGATTCTTTCCGCTCAGTGCACCGATAAACGGGTCAATCTCGTCACTCCGGCACTCTTCGCCCGCTATCGTTCGTCCGCCGATTTCGCCGCGGCGAAGCCAGCGGAGCTGGAGCAGGCGATCCAGTCCACCGGATTCTTCCGCAACAAAGCCAGAAGCATTCGAGCCGCGGCGGCCGCGATCGAGCAGGCTCATCGCGGAAGAGTGCCGCAGACCATGGCGGAGTTGCATGCGCTCCCCGGCGTTGGCCGCAAAACCGCCAACGTGGTTCTGGGAAACGCTTTCCAAAAAGACGAAGGGATCGTCGTCGATACGCATGTCGCGCGCCTTTCACAGCGACTCGGCCTAACGACTCAGCAGGATGCCGAAAAAATCGAGCGCGATCTGATGACGCTCATCCCACGCGCGCATTGGACGAAGTGGAGCCATTGGCTCATCTGGCACGGCCGGCGCCGCTGTTTTGCCCGCAAACCGGATTGCCACAATTGCGAAGTTCTGAGCCTTTGCCCCAGCGGACCGAAATTTATCCGAGCCGGCGAAGCGCGCCCGCTAGTGTGAGTTCATTTTGCGGCTGACCTTGCTCACGGCCGCGGCGGTATGCTCGGAGCGCCGGCGCAGCCGCTCGAATTCTTGTTGGAACCGGTCCAGATCCTCGTCGGAGAGAGTCTCCAGATCCATCAGGTGATTGTGCGCCCCGTCGACGCTGCGAATAAGCTCGTCGAGCTTTGAGCTGGATCGCCTTGGAGTCGCGGTTCTGGGTGTTTTGGATGAGGAAGACCATCAGGAAAGTGCGATGGTGGTGCCGGTGTTGATGATGAGCTGCCAGGTATCGGAGTAACCGAAAATATGACCGGTCAAACCCCAGACGACGATGATCGCGACCGCGCCCATGAAGGCCCAGGCGGTCCCAAGCACTGCGGAGATCTTCCGCGCCGCGACCCGGAAAGCGTCCTGGACCCGGCAGAAGACATTCCGCTCGTCCTTCTTCTCGCTTGTTTTGCGGTTATTGGTTTTGTTGGCGATAGCAAGTAGGGATCGCGAGACCGGTAGTCCTTGCGCGCCTGAGCGGGCGACTTTTTTCCTCATGACCGAGCGGTTTGAAAATGTCCTGCATTTGGACCTGGATGGCGCCTGGGACGCAACCGCGGTGGACTGCCCGACGCGCGATCTGCGAAGCTGGGGACCGGTCCTGCGCTTTTCCGCGCCGGCGCGCGAGATCGAGCGCTTTTATCGCGAGCAGGCGGGGGGATTGCCTCCGTTCCTGGTCTATGGCTCGGGGGATTTCCATCACCTGAGCGCGCTTTGGCTGCGCTGGCTGCCCAGCCTAACGACCGTATTTTCGTTCGATAACCATCCCGACTGGGACATCCGGCCGCCGAGGTGGGCCTGCGGGGGCTGGGTCAATCGCGCGCTTGAGCTCGCCGCGGTCGAAAAGGTCAGTGTCTGGGGTTGCGGAAACTTCGAGTGCTGGTGGCCGGGCCGGCTTTTTGGAAACAACCGGGCGGAACGCGCGGGGCGGATCGAGATCCATCCCTGGGCGGATGACCGGCCGGCGAGGGACCGGGAACGGCGCGGCGCCATCCTGCGCGAAAATTGGAGGGAGAAATTTGCCGGCGCGGTCGCGGCGCTTGGTGAGGCGCCGGTTTATGTGACGGTCGATCTCGATTGTCTGCGCGCGGAGGAGGCGGCGACGAATTGGGAAAGCGGTCGGTTTACGGTTGAAGACGTGGCCTGGGCGATCGAGTTGCTCGGACGCGGGAGCCGGATCGTGGGGGGCGATATTTGCGGAGCGTGGTCGGCGCCGGTCTATGCGCGGCGAGGGCAACGCTTTGCCGCGGAATTTGATCACCCCAAGCTGCCGGAGCGAGATCCTGCCGTCGTTAGGCAAATAAACCAGCGTGCGCTCGAGCGGCTGCTCCCGGTCTTACTGTAGACGTTTCGCTCTGCGAAACGCGGGGATCGGCTTCGCTCATGAGCCAGATTGATTCACGCTCGCGCCTCCCAGAGGGAGGCGTCTACAGAGGAGGCGTCTACAGGGAGGCGTCTACAGGGCTCTAGCTGAGCGAGACGAGGACAACTCCGGCGGCGATCACGATCGACCCAATCGTTAGGCGAAGGCTCAGCTTTTCTTTTAGAATCAAGGCCCCGGCGAAAGCGATGAAGATGACGCTCAGACCCTGAAAGGGGAAAAAGTAGCTCAGGTCAAAGCGCTGCAGGAGCCCGATGTTGACGAAGAAATTGATCGCGAAGGCTGCGATGGCGACGGCGAAGACGCGGGTGGCGTGCAGGCGCGAATAAGTTTCGCGCGCGGTGATGTCCATCGCGTGCTTGAGCAGGATCTGGCCGACGACGAAACAGCTCACGCTCAGGAAAATGAGAAAGCCGGCCAGAGCGCTCATAGTTTTTCCTCCAGCCTGGCTGCGGGTTTGGCGACAATGAGGAGGCCCACGAGGACGAGCGCGATCCCGAGCCAGCGGCGGGGGAGGATGGCTTCGCCCAGAATAATCCAGCTGCTCAACGGGACCAGGATGTGGACTGCGTTCCCAACCGGGAAGGCGATCGTTAGGGGAAGCTTCCGGATGGTCGCGAGCCAGTTAAAGAGGCTGATGACCGAGGCCAGGATCCCCCACCAGACCCAGCCTGAACGAAGTCCCGTCAGGCCGGTCCACGACCAGGGATCCTGCGGGTCGGCCGTCGCTTCCGCGCCGAGCTTGAGAAAAATCTCCGCCGCGGTCGCGAGCAGGACGCAGATCGCCAACTGCAACCAGGGATTGAGGAACCACCGCCGTAGCGAAGTCATCGCGCGGTTGCAGAGAAGGTGGGAGGGGCCTTTGTGCTCCGATCCGCTGTGATGGCCGTTGCGGAATCGGGGCGCAAAAGCCCCTTCCACATTAGCCGCTCGAGCAACCGCATCTAGAGCTCGTGCGCGTTGGGAAATTTCCGCAGCACAGGGTCGTGCCGGGTCGGCTGCAGAAAATGGAGGGCGTGCCGGAAGATGGGATTGAGCAGAGTCGCGGTGTGCATCACATAAAGATCGAGCGGCACCAGCTCGCACCCGAGATGGAGCTTCGGGCTGTAATTGAGCGGGCTGCTGCAATAGGAGCGCAGCCCTTGTTCGAGCGCCCAGGTGATGATGTCGCGCAGAGTGTAGAAGTAGAGGTTCAAATCGAAAGCCACCCGGTAGTCGAGCCCGAGGTATTCGTCGTAGATCGTGCCGTCGTGCACCAGGCAAAGGCTGAAGGCGATCGCCTTCCCTTCCTGTCGCCAGACGAAAAAGCGGGTGCGCTCGGGCATTTCGAGGCCGAGGCGGCAGAAATATTCCGGAGTCAGTTTCTCGAAGTGGAGTTTCGAGCGGGCGTGGACCTGGAGATAGAGCGGATAGATCTCGTCGATCACGGGCGAGGCATCGGTCAGCACCTCAAAGCTGATCGGCGCGCGGGCTGCGGTTTGGCGAAACTTGCGCCGCAGATTCTTGCGCGTGGCCGAGCCTAACGACGCCACATATTCCTCGAAACCGCGATGATGCAGGGAGAGGCGCGTCATCGGCATGCTCGCGACCCGGGTGTAGCCGTTGGAGGAAAAGCTCCGGAGCGGTTCGCGATATTGCGCCGGGAAATCCTTCAGGACCACGAGAGAGGCGCGCGATTCCCGGGCCAAAATTTCCAGGCAGGAATGAAGCGCTTCCGCCGCCCATTCCGCGTCTTCCGGGCGGACCGCGCCGAGATGCCCTTCGCCCGCCGTGCAGCCGACCATGAGCGTTTTCATGGTCAGGAAGCGCGGAAATTTCCGCCGGATGCGGTCGATCGCGGAGCGAGTCGGGCCGGTGACGCCTTCGGTCAGGTTTTGCCGGACGAAAAAAAGCGGCTGGATGGCGCGGACCTGCTTTGCCTCATCCTCCAGGACAACAAAGTGGTAATCGAAAGTCTCGGTCAGGGTGGTGCCGATAAGCTCGTAAAAGCGGTGATCCTTGCACTTGTCGCGAAAAGCTTCCTGCCAGGCCGGGCAGCGCTGCAGCTCCGCCAGGTTGACGATCGTGGCAAAGCCGCCCGGAATCTGGATTCCGTTGCCAGATGGCTTGCGTCGCATGCGCCGCGCTGAAAGAAAGGGGACGTTCCTGAGAATGGGTACGTACTAGCTAATGCAGGCCGTTTTTCAAGCGAGGTGCCGACCTTGGGGGGCTAGGAGGACTCGCGCTCGGGGCGATCTTTTTTCGCGCGGGTGCTCTCGATTTGCAGAACGCCGCTCCGAATATTGAGATCGCGTTGTGGGAAGGGAATCTCGATCCCAGCTTCCTGGAGTTTGCGGTGGATGGCGAAATTCAGATCGCTCCGGTAACGGGCCGGACGATGACTCATCTGGTCGCTCCAGGAGACGAGCTCGAAGTTGAGCGAGCTGTCGCCAAACTCGACGAAGAAAACGCTCGGCGCGGGATCTTCCAGGGTGTGGGGATCTTCCTTGCCCGCTTCGATCAATTTCTGGCGGACCAGCTCGACGTCGCTCCCATAGGCCACGCCGACCGGGATGCGGAAGCGCACCCGCTTGTCGCCATAGGTCCAGTTCGTCACGGGGGAGTCGATGAACTTCTGGTTAGGCACAATCGTGGTGATGTTGTCGTTCGTCACGATGACGGTGCTGCGGGCGCGAATTTTCTGCACCTGGCCAGTGACGCCCGCGACTTCGACGCGATCGCCGATCGTGATCGGTCGTTCCGCCAGAATGACAAGGCCGCTGATGAAATTGCTCGTGATATTTTGCAGGCCGAAACCGATCCCAACGCCGACCGCGCCCGCAAAAACGGTCAGGGCCTCGAGATGAATGCCGGTGTTTTGCAGGACAATAAAAATCCCGACGACGAGGACGATGTTGGAAGCAATCTGCGAGATCGCGTATTGCAGCGAACGATCGAGTCCGCTGTGGACGAGGAAGCGGTTAAAGAGGAAACGCTTCGTCCGCGAGGAAAGCCAGAAGACGAGGATGAGCAGGCCGACGAGAAGGAAAAGCTGAAGGAGACTGATCGGCACGCCCGGCATCGGGGCGCTCCAGGCCAGCGGAATGCCGAGGGCGTTGATCGCGCTGACGGTGAAGAAAACGAGGGCGCCCACGCTCAGGATGGTGGTGATGATGGCGACGAAGTTGCTATCGAGCTTGAAACGGCCGAGCAGCCGCCTAACGAAAGCGCTTTGGACGAACTTGGCGACGATGATCCCGAGGGTGAATAGGCCGATGAAGGCCGCGACCCCGAGAATCGAGATCTGGCGCCCGGCGAGATCGAAGAGCGGGGACTTTAGCCAATCGAGATTTTGCACAGGCTATTTTTCTCCGTCAGGCGGGCTCTGCCAAGGGGGAAACAAAAAACACGGCCGAAGCCGTGTCTTAGGTGCACTAACCAGCAAACTGCGTGGGGGCGGGCAGAGTCTTTACTCGGGCTTGTTGGCCGCCTTCTCCTCGATGTACTTCACGACGTCGCCGACGGTCTGCAGTTTCTCCGCGTCTTCGTCCGGCACTTCCACCGAAAATTCTTCTTCAAAGGCCATGACGAGCTCGACGATATCGAGCGAATCCGCTCCGAGATCCTCGATGAACGAGGCGTTGGGTGTGACCTGCTCCGGGTTCACGCCGAGCTGCTCGACGATGATATCCTTCACTTTTTCTTCGATCGGTTTATCCGACATACAAATATTCTCCTTGGTTGGCTTGTTGTGGGTGACGGCTTAAAGGCGCCACGACAAGTTGGCAACTAGAATATATGGATTCGTTGTCAATTTATTTTGCGGGTTGGCCGCTCCCGAAGCCGTTGAAATCGGGTCTCCGATTTTACAACCGTCCGCCTTCGCGTACAGACAGCTATGCCTGAGGAGAAGAGCGGACCCGATCTCTTTGATCTAAAATTTCTGCCCGCCTGGGTAAAGGAGACGCCGTCTGAAAATCGCTATGCCGACTTCGCCGGCGAAGAAAATCTCCCGCCCGGCCAGCGTGATCGACGCGGCGGCGGCGGTGGCGGGGAACGTCGCGATCGAGGACCGCGCCCTCCGCGCAACAAGGAGCGCGGGCGCGACCCGCGCGGGCGCGACCCGCGCGAGCGCGATCGGCAGCCCCCCGGCGGCAGTCGCCCGCCCGAGCCGCGCCGCCAGGAGGAACCGATGGCACCGCCGCCCGCGGTCGATGTCCGCTTCGTGCCCGACGCACGCATTTTGGAAAGCGTCCTGGCGCAGATCAAGGCCGGGCATCTGGCGTACTCGGTCTTTTCGCTCGCGCGGATGTTTCTCGACAAGCCGGAGCGCTACAATGTGCAGCTCAAGGCGAAGGGTGGCGAGCTCTTCCAGTTGGGCGAAAACGGTCCCGTGGCGAGCGACCGTCGGGTCTTGGAAAATGGCGCCTTCCTCAACCAGAAGGATAATTTTTATAAGACCGAGGTGACGCAAACGGAGCCGATCAAGGGCAACTTCACCGCCGTGGCGCGCTGCCGCCTGAGCGGGACGTTGCTCGGCCCGACCAATCATCACGCCTACCAACCGCAACTGCGCGCGCTTTACGAGCAACGCTTCAGCCGGCGGATGAGTTTCCCGGAATACCAGCGCCAGATCGAGATCGTGAGCGCCCCCGATGCGGTGGAGCGCTGGAAAGAGGAAGCGCGCAGCGTGACCAGCTACAGCACCATCCAGGGCGATCCCGTGCTCACTTTCACCAGCGCGGCCGAGACCGAGCGGCATTTCCGCCAGACTTATCTGCCGGGCCTGCTCCAGAGCAGCGCGGAATTGACCGTCGACGGCGTGGAAAGTCGCCGCCTGCCCGATCGCTCGTTAGGCCGGTTAATCGAGGACACCTGGGCCCAGGAATTTCGTTCCCCGACCGGGATGATGCAGGAACTGATCGGCGCCCTGCGCCAGCATTCGCTCCACATTTTTCGTCATCGCAAAGGAATGCTCTTTGTCTCGCCCGTCCGCGCCCGGCCTTTCCAGCATCAGAGCGGGTCGGTCTCGTCGTCGGTCGCCGGCATTCTCGACGCCCTGGCCGCGAACCCTGGGATCAACCGCAAGCAGTTGCTGGAGAAACTTCAGCCTAACGAGGCCGGAACGGAAGAGGAAGCGGAGAAGAAGAAGTTGGCCCTCGCCTCCAACCTGCATTGGCTCATCGGCGAAGGGCACGTGATTGAATTCAACGACGGCGCGCTCGACTTGCCCCGATCGAAACCGCCCGCCGCCGCGCAGTCGACCAGCCCGAATGGAAAGGCGGAGGCGGCCGCTTCCCCTAACGAATCGACGACGAAGGAAGCTGTCCCAAGCGAAACACCGGCGAGCGAGGAGCCAGTCGCGAAAGAAGAATCGATTGCGCCAGCGGCCGAAAACGAGCTGCCGACGAGCGTGCCCGCCGAAGAAGCACCTACTGCTGCGGTCGAGGAGCCGGTCGCGAACGTAGAACCGCTTTCACCAACGGACGGGAGCGAGCTGCCTGCGAGCGCGCCCGCCGACGAAGCACCTACTATTGCGGCGGAGGAGCAGGCGCCGGAAGAGGCCGGCAGTGCGGCCGCGGTCGAGGAAAAGGTTCCGGCGGCAGATTAGCCGCCTGGTTTCAGCGCCGAGTTACGGCCGCGCGAAAAAAAGCCTCGAATCAGGCGTTGATCAACCCGGCCTTTTTCAAGGTCGCGTAAGCGCCGTTCTTATTGATCGTCTTCAAGCCGCGCGCCGTAGTTTTGACGCGGACGAATTTTTTCAACTCCGCCACCCAGATGCGCTGCTCATGCAGGTTGGGGTTGAAGGTGCGAGGCACATTCTTGGTCACGTGACGGCCGACGCCGCCCTTTTTCTTTGCCATGCCACGGCGGTGGATGACGCTGCCGCGGGTGGGTTTTGATCCTGTAATACTGCAAACTTTTGACATAAGCCGGGCTTGAGAGGGGCGTAAGCTGCCGTCGCTCGCCGGGATGGTCAAGCGATTCCTTCACTGGCAACGTTGCCGGAGTTCAATCGGACAACACTGGGATGGCGCAACGTGCGTTAGTTACGGACACATGACGAACAGGTTGCAACTAAACGACTTCATCCTCGCGACCATTTTCAGAGTTGAACAGAGATTGCGAACCGTGGTCAAATCAGCTCTCCCCGGCATAAAGTCGAAAGTTCATGAACCACAAAACCCACCAAAAGTTGCGGGTCGGAATCGTCGGGGCGGGAGAAATCGTCCTGCGACGGCACCTGCCGGCGTTGCAACGCCATCCCGATGTCGAGGTGGTGGCGGTCTGTAATTCAACTTACGAAAGCGCCGATAAATTCTGCCGGGAACACGCCCCGCACGCCACGCCGATGCAGAATTGGGCCGAACTCCTCGGTCTGCCAGAGCTCGACATCGTCTGGATCGGCACCCCGCCCTACATGCATTCCGCCGTCACGATCTCGGCGCTCGAAGCGGGGAAACACGTTTTTTGCCAGGCCCGAATGGCGATGGATTTGATCGAGGCGAACGAAATGCTGGTCGCTTCGCGGCGATATCCCGAGCTGGTTACGATGCTATGCCCGCCGCCGCATGGCATGCGCGGCGATCTACTGGTGCAAAAACTCCTCGCGGAAGAGACCATCGGGCGCCTGCATCACCTCCGCCTGCAAAGCTTGAACAGTGCCTTTCTTGATCCCGATGCCCCGGCGCATTGGCGGCAGCGGGTCGAGATGAGCGGGCTCAATGTCCTCACCCTTGGGATTTATGCCGAGGTGTTGCAAAGTTGGTTCGGCAATATCACCGGCGTTTTCGCGCGCGGACAGATTTTGCAGCCGATGCGGCAGGGTTACGAGGTGCTGATCCCGGACATGCTGACTGTGCTTTGCACCTTCGAAAATGGGATGGAAGGCGTCCTCGAGTTCAGCGGAGTCGACGCCCACGCGCCCGCCGATCGGCTGGAAGTTTACGGCGATCTCGGCGCCTTCACTTATGACTTCGGCTCCGACGTGGCCCACGCGGGGCGGGTTGGCGATCGCGCCTTGCGCGTCGTGGAGCTGACCCCGGATCTCGAGACCGCATGGAACGTGGAGGATGATTTCATCGCGGCGGTGAAATCGCGCGGCCGGATCAATCCCCATCCCGATTTCGAGGACGGTGTCCGGTACATGAGGGTGGTGCAGGCCGTCGCCGATTCGCGGGCGCAAAAAGAGTGGGTCGAAATCGAAAGCGGCGTCCTCGTCGCCTAACGAATCCTCCGCTCCCATCCAATCGTGCTCGTGCTCATGCTCGTGATCGAAAACGTCGCTGAGGTTCGCCCACAATCAGTCGCTAAAGCATCGAGCCGCGCAGGATCATGAGCGCGATGCTGAAATAAATCACCAAGCCGGTCACGTCGACCAGCGTCGCCACGAACGGCGCGGAAGAGGTAGCCGGATCCGCCCCCAACCGGCGCAGGACAAACGGCAGCATCGAACCGGCGAGCGATCCCCAAAGGACCACCCCAATCAGCGCCAGCCCGACCGTGAACCCAACCAGCATCCAATGCGGACCGTAGACATCGGAGAACTGCGCCCAGATCGCCACTCGCAGAAACCCAATCGAACCGAGCACGCAGCCGAGCATTAACCCGGCGATGATTTCCTTTCGCATCACCCGCCACCAATCCGCCAGCGTCACTTCCCCGAGCGCCATCGCGCGAATGATCAACATCGAAGCCTGCGAACCGGAGTTGCCGCCGCTCGAGATGATCATCGGCAGGAAAAGCGCGAGCACGACCGCCTTCGCGATCGCGCCTTCGTAATAACCCATGGCCGAGGCAGTCAGCATTTCGCCGAGGAAGAGAACGACCAGCCAGGTGGCGCGTTTCCGCACCATTCGCCAGAGCGGGATGCGCATGTAGGGCTCTTCCATCGCCTCCATGCCGCCAAATTTCTGGATGTCTTCGGTCGCTTCTTCTTCCGCGACGTCGAGCATGTCGTCGATCGTCACCAGGCCGACGAGCACGCCGCTGGAGTCGAGCACCGGGAGCGCGCTCCGGTCGTACTTTCGGAAAATATTGACCGCTTCCTCTTGCGAATCGGTCACGTTGAGGAAGACGAAATTCTCGTCCATCAAGTCGCTCACCCTGGTCTCGAGCGGCTTGAGCAGGAATTCCCGGATCCGGATGTCGTCAACCAGCTTCCCGCGATCATCGACCACGTAGATCACGTTCAGTGTCTCGGAGTCCTGGCCATGTTCGCGGATGTAGGCCAGCACTTCGCCCACCGTCCAACTGGCGTCGACCGCGACCAGGTCCGGCGTCATCAACCGGCCGACGCTCCCTTCCGGATAACCAAGCAGGGCCTGCGCGATCCGGCGCTCTTCCGGGGTGAGCAACCGGATGAGCTGGCGCGCCGCCGCGCTCGGCAGCTCCTCCAGCAGCGCGGTGCGGTCGTCCGGCGACATCTCGTTCAAAATCGAGACGACCTGTTCGTGGGCCATGCCGCGTAGCAATTGGTGCTGCGCCTCGACGTCGACGTCGAGATACTCGAAGACATCCGCCGCCAACACGTGCGGCAGGATGCGGAAGATGATGACCTGCTCATCCTCCGGCAGATCGAGAATGATTTCCGCTACATCGGCCGGCGGCATCTCGGAAAAGAGTTCGCGCAGCGCGCTGAATTCCCGCGCCGCGATCATGCTCTGGATTTCGGGTATGAGAATCTTGCCGACCATATCCGCGCGAAACGGCGCTCCCGCCTGAGGCCACGAGGTTGTAACACCGCCGTTCACAGCGCGCAATTATTGTCGCGCGCGCTCACCTGGGCGCGCCGCGGAGGCCCACTCCGCGCCGGCCGGGCGGAAGGCTTTCCCGTCTGGCGCGCTTGGATTTTCCCCGAAAGCGGCCAAACTAGAACAGATGACTTCTTCTTCTGCGGCGAGCACGATCCGGCGTGAAATCGGTCAAGACGGCGTCTGCCTCCTCACTTTCGACCGGCCGGATTCCGGCGCGAACATCTTCGACGCCGCGACCCTGCGCGACTTGAGCGAGCATCTCGATTTTATTGAAAAAAATTCCGAGCTGAATGGCGTCATCGTTCTCTCCGCCAAGAAATCGATTTTTATCGCCGGCGCCGATTTGCAGACGCTCCTGCGCCAGGCTCAGTCGGGCGAGATGCGCGCCTTTATCGCGGAAGGGCAACGGACGTTCAATCGACTCGCGGCGCTGCCAATTCCGACCGTCGCCGCAATCCACGGCGCCTGCGCCGGCGGCGGCTACGAGATCACTCTGGCCTGTCATTATCGCGTTGCCTCGGACGCGCCCGCGACCCGCATCGGCCTGCCCGAGACCACGCTCGGTCTCGTCCCTGCCTGGGGCGGAGCGACCCGTCTCCCGCGCCTGATCGGCCCGGAACCCGCCGCGGAAGTGATTCTCAAAGGCAAGCTCTATTCCGCGGCAGAAGCTTTAAAACTCGGTCTCGTCGATCAGGTGGTGCCGCAGGAAAAATTGCTCGAAACGGCCCGGGCCAACCTCAAACCGCACGAGCGCAAAATGAAGAGCGTCATCCTCGAGCTGCCGAAGCCGATTCACGCTTCCGCCAGCCAGAATCCGGCGCCCGCGCGCGCGACGGACATTATCAATCACAGCCTGACCAATTCGATCGAGGAATCGCTCGCCCTCGAGCTCGACGCCATCGTCGAGCTCGGCGAAACCGAATCGACGCGGAACCTGATCCGCAATTTTTTCCTAGCCGAAAAATATCGCAAGGGTGCAGGGAAAGCACCTAACGAAAAGTTTACGCACGCCGCCGTCATCGGCGCGGGCGTGATGGGCTCGGGGATCGCGCAATGGCTCAGCGCGCGCGGAATCTCTGTCATCCTGCGCGACGTTAACGCCGAGCAGCTCGATCGCGGCCTGGGCCGGATCGAGAAAACCTACGGTGAAGCGGTCAAGCGCGGCCTCATGAGCGAGGACAAAGCGAAGGAAGGCCGGGCCCGCATCGTCGCCTCCGGCAATCCCGGGCCAATGCGCGAGGTCCAAATCGTCATCGAAGCCGCCTCGGAGAAGCTCGAAATCAAGCGCGCCATCTTCGCCGATCTCGACACCAAAATCGGCGACACCGACATCCTCGCGACCAACACTTCCGCGCTCTCGATCAGCGATCTCGCCGCCCAAACCAAGCACCCCGACCGAGTCATCGGGCTGCATTTTTTCAACCCGGTCAGCCGGATGAAGCTGATCGAGGTCGTGGTCGGGAAACAGACCTCCGACGAAACGAAAGAGCGCGCGCTCGCGTTCGCCCGCCAGATCGGCAAGCTTCCGGTCGTCGTCCGCGACAGCCCCGGGTTTCTCGTCAACCGCGTCCTCTTTCCCTACCTGCTCGAAGCGGCGGAACTTTTCGAACAAGGCGTCGCGGCGGAAGAGATCGACGCCGCTCTGGTCGAGTGGGGAATGCCGATGGGGCCGCTGCGCCTGATCGACGAAATCGGCGTCGACATCACCGTCGACATCGCGGCCACGCTCGAGAAATCGTTAGGCGTACGCGGCAGCACGCCGGCCATTTTGCAAAAAATGCAGGAAGCGAAAATGCTCGGGCGGAAAACCGGCAGCGGCTTTTACCAGTACGAAGGCAAACAACAATCGCCTAACGAGGGCATCGAGCAATGGCGCGGCCCTGTAGCCGGGGACGCTGTCCCCGGCCGGCCTGCCGCGTTGCCAAACCCCGTGCCGGGGACAGCGTCCCCGGCTACAGACGACCTTGCTTTGCGGCTCGTTTACCTGATGGTGAACGAAGCCGCACGCTGCCTTGAAGAAAAGGTCGTCGCGTCGCCCGAGGACGCCGATTACGGGATGATCCTCGGCACCGGCTTCGCGCCGTTGCGCGGCGGGCCGCTCCGTTTCGCCGATCATTTCGGCGCCGGGGAAATGGTCCGCCTGGGAGAAAAGTGGGGCGGGAAATTCCAGCCCTGCAATCTCCTCCGAAAGCACGCCGAAAACGGCACCAAATTTTATGAAGACACCGCTCGAAGCGCCTGAGAAACAGATTTCAGAAGAAACCAGTGCCAAACCGGCCCCGGCCGAGGCGCAATCCGTCATCGACACTTCCAAGATGTCGGCTGGCAAAGCCGCCGCTCTCGACCTGGCGGAAAGTTCCCGCGACCCGCTCGATGAGCGCGGCAGCTTCGCGAGCAACCTCTTCATCGGTCGCTATGATTTCGACCGCATCTTTCCGTATCCGGCACAGAGCGCCGAGGATCGCGCCAAAGGCGATCCGTTCCTGAAAGAACTGGCTGAATATCTTGAGGCCAATGTCGATGCCGACGAGATCGATCGCACCGGCGAGATCCCGCAGAAGAATATTGAAGACCTTTTTACGATGGGCGCTTTCGGGGTCAAGATCCCGACTGAATACGGCGGGCTCGGCCTGTCCCAGATCAATTACGGGCGCGCCGCCATGCTCCTTGGCAGTTGGGACGCGAACCTGACCGCGCTCGTCTCCGCCCACCAGTCGATCGGCGTGCCGCAGCCGCTCCTGATTTTCGGCACCGAGGAGCAGAAGAAGAAGTATCTGCCCCGCGTGGCGAGGAAAGAGATCTCCGCTTTCGCCCTCACGGAAACCGAAGCCGGTTCCGATCCGGCGAACATGAGCCTGCGCGCCGATCCGACCGAGGACGGCTCCGCCTTCATCATGAACGGCGAGAAACTTTGGTGCACCAACCTGATCAAGGCCGGCGTCCTCGTGGTGATGGCGAAAACGCCGCCCAAGATGGTGAAAGGCAAGGAGCGCAAACAGATCACGGCCTTCGTCGTTGATGTCGATACGCCGGGACTCGAGATCACCTATCGCTGCCACTTCATGGGGCTGCGTGCGCTCTACAACGGGATCGTCAAGTTCACCGACGTCCGCGTCCCGCGCGAGAACATGATCGCCAAGGAAGGGCAGGGACTGAAAGTTGCCCTAACGACTCTGAACACCGGGCGCCTCACGATTCCGGCGGCCTGCGTCGGGTTGTCGAAACGGCTGCTCGAGATTTGCCGCAAATGGGCCACTGAGCGTGTGCAATGGGGCGCACCGATCGGCCAGCATTATGCGATCGCGGGCAAGATCGCCGAGATGGCAGGGAATGTTTTCGCGATGGAAGCGATCACCTTCATGACCAGCGCGATGGTCGACCGCAAAGCGGGCGATCTCCGGATCGAAACCGCGATGTGCAAAATGTGGGCGACGGAAGCGACTTGGCGCATTGCCGATGAAGCGATGCAGGTGCGCGGCGGGCGCGGCTACGAGACTGCGCAATCGCTCGAAGGCCGCGGCGAGGAAGGCATCCCGGTCGAGCGTTTCCTGCGCGACTGCCGGATCAACATGATCTTTGAAGGCTCGAGCGAAATCATGCGCTTGTTTATTGCGCGCGAAGCGCTCGATCCGCATCTCAAGGTCGGCGGCGCGATTTTCAACACCCAGCTTCCCACCTCGGAGCGGGCGAAGGCGGTTTTCAGCTCGGGTAAATTCTACGCCAGCTGGTATCCGAAACAGTGGATGGGCGGCAGCGCGGGCGACCTCGACAAGTTGCACGCCGATCTGCGGCCGCATGTGCGTTACGCCGCGGGCGCGAGCAAGCGGTTGGCGCGCGGTCTCTTTCACGCCATGACGCGGTTCGGTCCCAAGCTCGATCGCGAGCAGTTATTGCTCGCGCGTTTCGTCGGCATCGCGACGGAGCTTTTCGCCATGAGCGCGACCTGCGCCTTTGCCCAGCACAAAATCGAGAGCGGTGAACCGGCCGCCGAAGTCTTGTCGGTCGCGACTTATTTCTGTCGCTCGGCCAAAATGCGCATCGATCACCATTTTGCCGGCACGTCGGAGAATGCCGACCGCGCCGGCTACGACTTGACCCAGGAATTGATGGCGGGGAAACACGCCGCGCTGCGCAAAGGAATCGTCGGCAATCCCTAGCGGCGACCTCCGGACCGGAGCACAGGCGTCCCGCCTGTGTGGACAGCAGGCGTCTCGCCTGCGCATCCTCCCGATCTCCCTACCGGCAAGGCGCCTGTGCTCCGGGTGTCCAATATCACCCTGCCGACTACCCTCAGCGGATGAGTATGCCATCGATGCTCACCGAGGCGATCCGCACTCCGTCGAGCGGCCGCGTCAGTGCGAGCGAAAAACCATCACCCGAACCGAAATCGCCCGTTTTACGGCAGATCGCCGAGCACGTTTTGCTCGACGGTTTTCGGATCGTGATCGATCTCGACAAGAGCCGGGGCTCGTATCTTTACGACGCGGCTCACGATCGCCAATTGATCGATCTCTACGGTTTTTTCGGGTCGAATCCGGTCGGGTTTAATCATCCGCACTTCGACCGGCCCGAGGTGAAGGCCAACCTGCTGCGCGCGGCCAAGATCAAGATCGCCAACAGCGATGTTTACTCGGAAGACTACGCCCGTTTCCTCGAGACCTATTGGCGTGTGGTCGGAATGCCACCCCTTGAGCGTATGCTCCTGATCGAAGGCGGCGCGCTCGCGGTCGAGAACACGCTCAAGGCGGCGATGGACTGGAAAGTGCGCAAGAACCTGGCAGCCAGCCGCGGCGAACGTGGAACCGAGATTCTCCATTTCCGCCGCGCGTTCCATGGTCGCAGCGGCTACACCATGAGCCTGACGAACACCGATCCGGTGAAGACGGATTTGTTTGCGAAGTTCGACTGGCCCCGGGTTTCGGTGCCCTTCATCGACTTCTCGTTAGCCGAACCAGAACGCACCCGCGACGTGATCGAGCGGGAAAACAAATCCGAAGCGGAGATCATGCAGTTCGTTAGGGAAAAGGGCCTCGACATCGCCGCCATCATTATCGAGCCGATCCAGGGCGAGGGCGGCGACAACCATTTCCGCGGCGAATGGCTCCAGACTCTGCGCCGGATCTGCGACGAGAACGAGATGCTGCTCATTTTCGACGAAGTGCAGTGCGGAATGTGCGCCACCGGCCGCAACTGGTGTTGCGAGCATTTCGGCGTCGTGCCCGACCTCATGGCCTTCGGCAAAAAAGCCCAGGTCTGCGGTGTCATGGCTGGTCCGCGCCTCGATGAGGTGAAAGACAACTGCTTTCGCGTCGCCGGCCGGATCAACTCCACCTGGGGCGGCAATTTCACCGACATGGTGCGCTCCACTCATTTCCTCCAGATCATCGAGGAGGAAAACCTGGTCGAGAACGCGCGTGTCGTCGGGGAACACTTTCTCAATTGCCTGCTCGAACTGCAGAAGGAAGAGCGGATGATCAGCGCGGTGCGCGGTCGCGGTTTGTTCCTCGCTTTCAATCTGCCGGACCCCGCGACCCGGGACACTTTTTGGAAGGGCCTTTTTGACGGCGGAGTTTTCGCCCTCAAATCCGGGGAAAGCGCGATTCGTTTCCGTCCGGCGCTCGATATCACGATTGAAGTGGTCGATGAAGCGATCGGCTTGCTGCGGGCGCAGTGTCAGCGGATGAAAAAGTAGCGCGAACTTCCGCGCCAGAATTCGAAACCACGCAGGCGGGAAGCTTGCGCGACCCCAAATATGCAAAACGTTCTGAAAAATCTTGGTCTCTCTGATGGCGAAAACGCCGGCGCCTTTTCCGGCGAATGGCACGGCAGCGGACCGGTCCACGAAAAAATCTCGCCGGTTGACGGCAAATTGTTAGGCAAATATCGCACCGCCTCGGCTGAGGACTACGACAAGGTGATGGCGCGCGCGCAGGAGGCTTTCACCAAATGGCGCACCACCCCCGGCCCGGTCCGCGGCGAAACCGTGCGCCAGCTCGGGAACGCGCTCAGGGAACAGAAGGACGACCTCGGCAAACTCGTCTCGCTCGAGTCGGGTAAGATTTTCGCCGAAGGCAAAGGCGAAGTGCAGGAAATGATCGACATCTGCGATTTTGCCGTCGGCCAATCACGCATGCTTTATGGCCTAACGATTCAATCCGAGCGCCCGAACCATCGCCTGATGGAGCAGTGGCATCCGCTCGGTGTGGTCGGGGTGATCTCGGCTTTCAATTTTCCCGTCGCGGTCTGGTCGTGGAACGCCGCCCTCGCCGCAGTCTGCGGCGACGCCACCGTTTGGAAGCCGTCGGAAAAGACTCCGCTCACTGCGATTGCCGTGATCAAGATTGCCGAGCGCGTTTGTCGCGCGACCGGAGCGGATCCGGCGATTTTCACTTTGCTCATCGGAGACCGGCATGCGGTCGGAGAAAGGTTGACCGCTGATCGGCGCATTCCCCTTGTTTCCGCGACCGGTTCGGTCCGCATGGGCATCGACGTCGCGAAGACGGTCCACGGCCGACTCGGCCGCACCATCATGGAACTGGGGGGCAACAACGGGCTCATCGTTTGCCCGAGCGCGGATCTCGAGATGGCGACGCAATCGATCTTCTTCGGCGCCGTCGGCACCGCCGGGCAGCGTTGCACTTCCACTCGCCGCGTCATCATGCACGAGTCGGTCGCCGACAAAGTGCGCCAGAAACTTCTGGCCGCTTACAAGACGGTGCCGATCGGAAATCCGCTCGACGAGAAAACGTTGATGGGTCCGTTGATCGACAGCCAGGCGGTCGACACGGTGCTGGAATCGATCAAACGCCTGAAGGACGAAGGCGGCGAAGTGCTTTACGGGGGCGAACGACTCAAGGGCGAAAAATACGAGGGCGGCTGTTACATGACGCCCTGTCTCGCGAATGCGAAACCCGATTACAAGATCGTGCACGACGAAACCTTCGGGCCGCTGCTTTACCTGCTGACCTACCGCGATTTCGACGAAGCGATCGCGATCAACAACGGCGTGCCCCAGGGTCTGACCTCCGCCATTTTTACCAACGATGTGCGCGAGGCGGAGCAATTTCTCAGCCCGGTGGGGAGCGATTGCGGCATCACGAACGTCAACACCGGCACGAGCGGCGCGGAAATCGGCGGCGCTTTCGGCGGTGAAAAGGAGACGGGTGGCGGACGCGAGAGCGGGAGCGATTCCTGGAAGAGCTATATGCGGCGGACGACCAACACGATTAATTATTCGACCGAGCTGCCGCTCGCGCAGGGCATCCGTTTCGGCGGTCCGGACGAAGGCAGCGCCACCGCCTAACGACGGCCTAAGCCAGACGTCGATTGCTCTTGAATCCCCGGGGCGGAGCGGTATTCCCGGGTAGGGTGGGCGTCCCACCCGCCGGTGCCCGCATCTTGGGGGCACGAACTTTAGAGAATGCTCGGTTTTAAAATTCCGTCGCTGCAAGATGCGGCGACCGGCGGGCGGGACGCCCACCCTACCCGGGAGCCCATTGAATCCATCTCGTGAATTAGCCGGCGGGCCGCAATATTCCACTTCCTGGACGCGCTCGCTTGCGAACGGGACAGATTTCACCAAAATGAAGGACCCGAATGAGAACCCGAGTCTTGGACGCGCGCGCTAAATGGCCATCCTGATTGACGAAACCAAGCGCGTCCTGGTACAGGGCATCACCGGCCGGGAAGGCCAAGCCCGGACCCGCCTGATGCGCGAATACGGCACCAAGGTGGTAGCCGGGGTGACGCCGGGAAAGGGCGGGCAGACCGTTCTCGGGACACCGGTCTTCAACACTCCGCAGGAGGCGGTCGAGTCGTTAGGCGAGATCGACATCTCCGTCTTGTTTGTGCCCGCGGCCGGGGTGAAAGACGCGGCTATCTCCGCGATTGAAGCGGGGATCAAGCTCACCGTCCTGGTGCCCGATCGCGTGCCGGTCTGGGACGCGATGGAAATCGCGGCCGCGGCCGACGCCAACGGCGCGCGCTTCATTGGACCGAACACGCTGGGAGTTTTGAGCCCGGGCAAAGCCGTCGTCGGCATGATCGGCGGTCGCGCGGAGAGCGCGCGGCAATGGTTTAAGCCCGGCAATCCCACCGGCGTCGGAGTGATCAGCCGCTCCGGGGGCATGGCCTCGAGCACGGGTTATTATTTGGGACAAGCCGGTGTGCGCATTACGACCATCGCGCACATCGGCGGCGATGCGGTCCTCGGTGTTCGCATTCCCGATGCCGCGCTCATGTTCGAAGCCGATCCGCTGACCGAAGCGATTGTCATTTTTGGCGAGATCGGCTCGTCACAGGAAGAGGAACTGGCGCAGCTGATCCGCGATCGCAAAGTGACCAAACCAGTCATCGCCTACATCGGCGGCAAAGCGGCTCGCGAAGGTACCCGCTTCAGCCACGCCGGCGCGATCATCGAG
This sequence comes from Chthoniobacterales bacterium, assembly GCA_038198605.1. Taxonomy (GTDB): domain Bacteria; phylum Verrucomicrobiota; class Verrucomicrobiia; order Chthoniobacterales; family UBA10450; genus Palsa-1392. The sequence goes on from JBBPZS010000085.1 coordinate 28,319, forward strand.
GGCAACAAAGGCACGCATGCCGGCAAGGTGAAGGAATTGCGCGAGGCCGGCGCGACGGTGGTCGACGCCTTCGGCGAGCTGCCTTCAGCGGTGGTCGACATTCTCAAACGCATCAAGGGCCAGAGCCTGATGAGCGAGACCGACCGGAACGCGGTCTGGAATACGGCTGTCACACGTATCGAACCAAATCGCGTCGCGGTCCGCGGCTACGACATCGCCGACCTGATGGGCCGGGCCTCGTTCGGCGCGGCGGTTTATTTGATCCTGACCGGTGAACTGCCGACTCCCGCCGTCGGGAAACTGATGGACGGCATCCTGGTTTCGTCGATCGATCACGGCGCGACGCCTCCAAGCGCGCTCTCGGCCCGGTCGGTCGCTTCGACCGGCGCCTCGCTAAGTGCATCTGTCGCGGCCGGCATCATGTCGATCAATCGCCATCACGGCGGCGCGATCGAAGATTGCGCGCGGCGATTGAAGAAGATCGCCGATCGCGCGGCGAGCGAATCCGTTTCGCTCGACGAAGCTGCCACTCACGTCCTCGCCGAGATGAAGGAGGCAGGTCAGCGCATGCCCGGTTTCGGTCATCGGTATCACACCAAGGATCCGCGCACCGCGCGGCTCTTCGAACTGGCGCAGGAGGCCGGCGTCGATGGCCCGCATTTGCAGGCGGCGCGCGCGGTGGAGAAATCTTTCGCCGCGGCCAAGAAGGCGCTCCCGATCAATGTCGACGGTGCGATCGGCGCGATCCTGGCCGATCTCGGAATGGATCCGGCAGTTTTCAACGGCATCTTCATGATCGCGCGCACGCCCGGCCTGGTGGCCCATGTCACAGAAGAACAAACGCGCGAGAAACCGATGCGCCGGATCGAACCGGTCAAACACGGCTACGACGGCCCCGCGACAAGAAAAGTGAAGGAAGCCTAACGAAATGCCGGTGGCCAAAATACTGACCAAACATCCGCAGGACAAGCGCGGGGTGAATATCGACGAGCAGAAATACGAGATGCTCAAAAAAGCGATCCTCTCCGCCTTGAAAAAGAAGGAGCTGACGCACACCGAGTTATTTCGTTGGCTGGATCAGAGCCTCGAAGGCAAGTTTGACGGGAGTGTTCACTGGTACGGGGAGACGGTGAAGCTCGACCTGGAAGCGAGAAACTTGATAGAAAGAACTTCTGCCAGGCCGCAAAAGTACCGACTGAAATCAACCTAACGAACATGAAAGCAACCGAACCGACCGTCTACAGCGTCAATCAAATCGCGCAGCTCTTCCCCAGCCTGAAGAAGATCAAGCAAAAGTCGCTCCGCGAAAAAGTGGCGGCGGTCTGGAGCGAGGCCATCACCACCGGCTGTGGCGGGAAGGGCTGGACCTTCAACGAATTGCGCGCGGTCAAGTTCACCCTCCTCGCCGGCGACATCGACATGCGCTTCGTCGAGCATCTCAACTCCTGCGCAAAGCAATGCACCGCCATCGCGGACGTGCTCAAAAAAACGTTCCGCTGCAGCATTCCGATTCAGCGCGATTACCTCATCGCCGGCGCGCTCCTCGCCGATGTCGGCAAACCGCTGGAATTCGACAAGGACGAGTCGGGCCACGTGGTCCAGGGAAAGTTCGGGGCGCAGGTTCGGCATCCCTTCAGCGGCGTCGCACTCGCCTACAAGCACGGCATTCCGGGCGAAGTCATGCACATCATCGCCACCCACAGTCACGAAGGCGACAAGATGGAGCGTTCGATCGAGTCGATCATTTTTCACCACGCCGATTTCGTCGATTTTGACATTGCGAAAGTGCTCGGGAAACGAGCGGCCAAGAAGTGAACGGTGCTTCTACGGTAATGCCGTATGCCGCTAACGTTCGAATGGGATTTGCGCAAAGCGCGCTCGAATCTCGCCAAACACGGCGTCGGTTTCGAAGGAGCCTCGACTATCTTCGGTGATCGATCGTCGTTTACCATATCTGATCCGGACCACACGCTCGCGGAAGAACGAAACGTTACGATGGGTAGGGGCTTTGACGGGAAAGTGCTCGTTGTCGTTCACACGGACCGAGGCAATAATATCCGTGCGAGACGTGCCAGTCGACGAGAACGGAAGTTTTATGAAGAAAACACCAAGTAAGCCAACTCGAAAAGCGCCGCGGGACGAGCAGGATTTCTCTCATGGCGAGCGGGGAAAATACGCGCGTCGCTACGCGCAGGGGGCAAACGTGGTTGTCCTGGAACCGGATGTCGCCAAAGTCTTCTCGAATTCCAAATCCGTGAACACTTCCCTGCGACGGATCATTCGTCAGCGAGCCTTGGAATTGGCGAAGTAGAAAGGCATTTCCAAATATGAGTCTCACCCTTGTTGAAAAAATTGCCGCGCGGCATGCGGATGGACTCCCGCCGGGGACGGCGGTGCATGCCGGGGATTTTGTTTCGATCCGGCCACGTCATGTCATGACCCACGACAACACCGGCGCGGTCATGCCAAAGTTCAAACAGATCGGTGCGACCCGGATTTCCGATCCGGGCCAGCCGGTTTTCGCGATCGATCACGACATTCAGAACACGACGCCGAAGAACCTCGAGAAATACGCCAAGATCGAGGCCTTCGCGCACGACCAGGGGGTCGATTATTACCCGCCGGGCACCGGCATTTCGCACCAGGTGATGGTGGAACAGGGCTATGTCGTCCCCGGCGCGCTTGTGGTGGCGAGCGATTCGCACTCGAATTTGTATGGTGCGGTCGCGGCCCTCGGCACGCCAGTGGTGCGGACCGATGCGGCCAGCATCTGGGCGACCGGCGTAACCTGGTGGCAAGTGCCGAAAGTGGCGAAGATGATTTTGCAAGGCCGCCTCTCGGCCGGCGTCACGGGCAAGGATGTGATCATCGCGCTCTGCGGTCTCTTCAATAAAGACGAGGTGCTCAATCACGCGGTCGAGTTTGTCGGCGACGGTGTCGCGCATCTCGGGATGTCGTCGCGGATGACGATCGCCAATATGACGACCGAATGGGGCGCGCTTGCGGGCGTGTTTCCTTTCGATGAAGTGACGGTCGAGTACCTGCGCTCGCGGGTGCCGGAGTTCAGCATTCCAAATCGGCCGGGAACGCGCGGGCCGAAGAGTCGCTCCGGTTACAGCAACGCCGACATCGATGGATGGTGGAAAGACCGCGCCAATCTGAGCGCGGACGCGGACGCGCATTATGCGATCGAGCTGGAACTGGATTTGGCCACGGTCGTCCCGCATGTCTCCGGGCCTAACGAAGTCAAGACGATGGTCTCGCTCCCGGAAATGCAGCGCAAGCATGTCCCGATTCAGAAGGCGTATCTGCTTTCCTGCGTGAACGCGCGCTTCGAGGATCTGCACGATGCCGCCGAAGTGGTGCGGCAACGCGGCGGACGCGTGGCGGAGGGCGTTGAGTTTTATCTCGCGGCGGCCAGCGCCGAAACACAGGCGCGCTCGGAATCGACCGGCGATTGGAACACTTTGGTCGATGCCGGCGCGATTCCGTTGCCGCCCGGTTGCGGGACCTGCATCGGGCTCGGTCGCGGCTTGGTGGGTAAAGGTGAAGTCGCGATCAGTGCGACCAATCGCAATTTCAAGGGCCGGATGGGCGATCCCGATTCACAGGTCTATCTCGGTTCGCCCGCAGTCGTGGCGGCGAGCGCGCTCGCCGGATTCATCTGCGCGCCGCAGGAATTTACCGAGCAGGCCGCGGGCACCGCGGTCCGGCGCGCGCCGAGCAAACCGCCCTCGGGCGCTTCGGTCGAGATCATCGATGGCTTTCCACCGAGCGTGAAGGGCCGCGTCCTCTTCGTCGACAAGGACAACCTGAATACGGACGGCATTTACGCCGGTAAACACACCTACCGCGATGACATGACACCGGAGCAGATGGCGGAGGTCACTTTTGAAAACTACGACCCGAACTTCAACTCGCTCTATCAGAAGGGCGACGTCGTGGTCGGCGGTCTAAACTTCGGCACTGGCTCCAGTCGCGAACAGGCGGCGACCGCACTGAAGTTCAAAGGTATTCCCTGCGTCATCGCAGCCAGCTTTTCCGAAACTTACAAGCGCAACGCTTTCAACAACGGTTTCGTCGTTTTCGAGTGTCCCGAATTAGTGACGCATCTGCGCGCCACGCTGAAAGATCGTCAGCCGACCACCGGGGCGGGCGAGATCACGATCGATTACGGAAAGTCCGTCCTCATGATTGACGGCGAATCATTTTCCTTCCCGCCGCTCAGCCCGGCGGCGCAGGACTTGATCGTAGTCGGTGGCGCCGAAAATTTGGTGGCCGCCCGGCTGCGGGCGAGGCCGCAAACCGCGTAATTTTGCGCCCGCGTCCCGCCGACGCCGTCCTCGAGGTCGTCAACCGTTGACTCACCGGACGGCCGAAATGCAGTGCGGCTGGCTGACGGACAAGTTTGGTCTCTTCTGGCAGGTGGTGCCGACGAAAATACGCGAGTGGGCGGGCGAGCCAGCGGGGGATGCGATATGAAGAAGTTCGATCTGGCGACGTTGCCGCGGGCTTTCGACGGGACGTAATCGCGAGGGGTTATACGCGGGACAGCGGGCTTCGTTGACGATCGAGATCGTTATCCCGGACGATTTCGGTCCCTTGGTGTCCGGCGGCGGTGACTCAGCGTTTTGCTTACAAGGCCCGACCCTGCGCTCCTCATCACGGAGCTAAAGGCAGGCCGACTTTCTTGCGAAATGCAACGAAACGCGGGTCCGATCGCAGCTCGCGCGTGAAGGGATTGTCGTTGATCGCCATAACTCCCGGGTCACGTTTCTCGTAGGCGCGATCGAGCCACTCGAAGGTCTTGTCGGCATCGCCGCGGAATGCATACACGGTTGCGATTTGAAATGACATATCGTCGCTGTGCCCGGCGATCAATGCGTCGAGAGCCGCATCGGCGGCGGCGCGGTCGCCTCGAGCCTGCTGCGCCAAGGCCATCGCGTAGGCGCGCCAGTCCGGATCCGCTTCCTGTGTGGCGGCCTTCAGAGCGGCCTCACCGTCTCCTCGTTTCGCTTCAACCAGAGCCAGCATCTGCCACGTTCCCGCGCCGCCTGGCTGGAGCGCGATAGCCTTGCGTGCTGACTCCGCGGCTTCATCGTAGCGACCGAGGGAGGTGAGCAGTCTGGCGAGGTCGAAGTGGGAGTTGGTGCTCAACGGGTCTAGCCGAACCGCTTGCTGCAAAAGCTCCACCGCTTCCTCGATCTGGCCGAGATTCGCGAGAATCGTCGAAAGGCCGATCTTCGGCTCCACCGAGGCCGGAGCGAGTGCCGCGGCTCGCCGGTATTCAGCCTCAGCGCCTTTTGCATTTCGATCGCCGCTTACGAGTATTTGACCGAGAGCGGAATGGCCCTCCCCCAGATTTGGGTCCTCGCTCACCGCGCGCTCTGCGGCAGCTCGCGCCTTGCGATTGGCCTCGGCCACATCCTTGCCTGTGATGTCGCCCAGAGCCCACCAGCTTTTCGACAAAGCCGAGTAAGCCAGGGCATAGTGCGGGTCGCTCTGGATGGCCGCATCGTAGAACCCAATCGCCTTGCGCAAATCGGCCGCCGTGTAGCGGCTTTCGTAATAGCGACCTTGCAGGTAGGCGGTGTAGGCATCGACGTTCTGGTTTGAGGGCGCGTCCGGATTTTTCTCTGCATCGCCCAGCAGCGCGACCTTGAGCGCGCCGGCGACCGACTGCGCGATCTCCGCCTGCACAGCGAAGATATCCGGCAGGGCCCGGTCGAATATCTGCGACCAGGCGCTCACACCATCCGCGGCCCGAACGAGGTTAACGGCGATGCGCGCGCGCCCGGCGGACTTACGCACGCTGCCTTCGAGGAGATAGCCGACGCCGAGCGCGGCGCCGATGACCTTGCTCTCCTCGTTCGTGTTCTTGAAGTGAAACGACGAGGTCCGCCCGATGACCTTGAGCGCCTTGATCTGGGTCAGCGCGCTGATCAATTCCTCGGAGAGTCCATCGGAAAAATATTCGTTGTTCGGGTCGCCGGTGTCGTTGACCAGCGGGAGCACCGCGATCGCTTTTTCCAACGCCGTATCTCTGAGATCGCGGTGGGAGACGAACTGGTAGGCGAGCAAGGCCACCACAGCCAGCACGCTGGCGGCCGCGTAGAAAGCGGCGGCGCGCAGCCTCCGACGTCGAGAGGAAACGTTGTGATCTTGAGCCGCATGCTGCTCATGAGTGCGCTTGAGCTTATCCGGTAATTCAGGGTTACCGTCGGTGTCGGTGTAGAGATTGACGAGCGCAAGGCGGACGCCGTGTTTGACCTCGCATTCGCCGAGGTCGTGTAGGAGCGCCTGCCAATGCCGGTATTGCGCTAGATCCTCAGCCGCCCGCTTCGATAAGAGAATATGCCCGGCGTCGCCGCAATCCATCACCCGCTGCGCAATGTTGATTCCCCCGCCCGTGACATTGGCGCGTTCGTTTACGTCGGTCACTTCATTGATTGGCCCGCTATGAATCCCCATCCGTAGCCGCAGTTCGGGATGCTCTTTATCCGCGCGACTGAGTTCGAGTGCACACCGCGCCGGCGATTCAGGGTTGTTGCGAAAGACCAGCGCCATCCCATCGCCCGTGGGAAGCCGGATTAGTTTCCCTTCCGCATCGGCCCGGCGGACTTGCTCTGATCCGCGCACCATCTCCTTCAAATGACGGAGAAGCTCACTCTGCTCATCGATGAGCAACTTCGAGTAACCCACGATGTCGACACAGAGCACGTGGCCAATCTCGGCTGGGAGATCGGAGGTGGATTCGGCGCTCATGGCACGCGTCACAATACTGCAAATCAAGTCCTGGAATCTCGTTATTTTGGTTGCGGGATTTCGGCGCCCTCATCAAACGAACAGCTTGGTTAGGGTCGGGCCTGTTTCGGCACGACATCGGACGACGTACCGGGTCATGAGACTAGGTAAACTCCACCTTCATGTTGCGCCGAGTTGCATAAAAGGATGCCAAGAGGTGATGCCTGGGCCGCTGCTTGCGGGTGGTCACGCCCGGCGATAAAGTCGCAGCCACATGTCTAAATACAAAATCGCTTGGATGCCCGGGGACGGAGTGGGCAATGATGTCATGGAGGCGGCGCGCCTCGTTCTCGATCGCCTGCAACTGGATGCCGAATATGTGCCCTGCGACATCGGCTGGGATTTCTGGTGCAAGGAAGGCAACGCCTTGCCCGATCGCACGGTCGAAGCACTCAAGACGACCACCTGCGGCCTCTTCGGCGCGATCACGAGCAAGCCGCAGAGCGAGGCGAAGGAAGAGCTGATCCCCGAGTTGAAAGACACGGGCCTGGTTTACTTCTCGCCCATCGTGAAGCTGCGCCAGATGTTTAACCTCCACACCAACATGCGCCCGTGTAAAAGCTACCCGGGTAACCCGCTCAATTATCGCGGAACCAAGATCGCGAACCCGAGCGGTGAGGACATCGCGATCGATCAGGTCGTCTTCCGTGAAAACACCGAAGGCATGTATGGCGGCGTCGAGTTCTTCCCTCTGCCCGAGTCGGTTTACACCGCGCTTTGCGCGAACCCCAAAATGAAGCCGTGGAAAGACAAAGCCGGCCTCGAGAACGTTGCGCTCTCCACCCGCATCATGAGCAAGCAGGGCTGTACCAGCATCTGCAAACAGGCCTTCGAGTTCGCCACAAACACGGGCCGCAAACGCGTCACCCTGATCGAGAAGCCGAACGTACTGCGCGAGACCGGCGGTCTGATGATGCGCTGTTTCAAAGAAGTCGCGAAAAGCTATCCCGACATCCGCGCCGACGACGCCAACATCGACGCCATCTGCATGTGGATGTTCAAGAACCCGCAGGATTACTCCGTCCTCGTGGCGGAAAACATGTTCGGCGACATCGTGAGCGATCTTTGCGCCGGCTTGGTCGGCGGCCTCGGCTTCGCGCCCAGCGCTAACCTCGGCGACAAATACGCCGTCTTCGAGCCGACCCACGGCTCCGCGCCGAAATATGCCGGGCAGAACAAGGTCAACCCGATCGCCATGCTCCTAACGAGCAAGTTGATGCTCGACTGGCTCAAGGAAACCGACAAGGCCGAGCGGCTCGAAAACGCGATCGCCCGCGTCATCAAGGAAGGCAAGGTCCGGACCTACGACATGGGCGGGAAGCACACGACCATCGAAGTCGCGCAAGCCATCGCCGATCACGCCACCGCCTAAGCAAAAGCAGGGAGACCCACCATGTCACACGGAACTACCGATTCGAAAAAGCTCCTCTCCTACACCATCGCGGAATGGGCCTGCGCCCTGAAATACGAGGACCTTTCCCCGGAGGCGATCCAGGCCGCAAAATTGTTCTGGTTCGATTCCATCGGCTGCGCCCTCGGCGGCAGCCAGCAGGATGACGCCAGGATTCTGCTCAAGCACTACCAGGCGATGGCCGGCGGAAACGGGAAAGCCACTACCTTCGTTTCCGGGTTCAAAACCAACCCGGTCGACGCGTCGTTTCTCAACGGCCACATGATGCGCGCGATGGATTACAACGACATCTATTGGAAGTCGGACCCGTGCCATCCAAGCAATCTCATTGCAGCACCGCTGGCGCTGTGCGAAAGCGAGGGGCTGGGCGGCTAGAGTGTGATTCTCGCGTCCATCATCGCTTACGATCGAAATGCGTCTTTGCGAAGTGGGCCGTCACGGCGTGCGCGAATATGGCTGGCATCACGCCACCTTGAGCGCGTTTGCGGCGCCGATCGCGGCCGGCCGGGTGTTGAATCTCACCAGCCCTATGCGTAATTTCAGCGTTTCAGGTTTCAGCTTTTCTCTTCAGTCGTATCGGACAGAGCTGCCGCCGCGATAGCGAATTTCGGAAGCCGACCCCGTTCAAATAACGCCCAGGCGCTGGCCCCAGGTTACCAAAGGAAGCTTTCTCAGTCCTGCAGCTGCCCTACGGATTCCCGCGGGCTTGGCTGACCTGACCCCGGCGCGTCGTCCGCACCGGGGCGCTTCGGCGCGGCGCTGAGTTGCCATTGGCCGGGTTCACGCGCGAGCGCGGACGCACGCTGCGTCCCGACGCCACTGGACCAGGGCGCGTCGTGCCTCGGTCGCCTTGCATCCGCGGTGTGGCACGCGGGTTCCGGCGTGGCGCGCTCCTCATTCCCTCCGCAGGGCCGCGGTGGGCCATTCGGTTCCGTGGCGCAAACGCGCTGTGATTATTCAGGATCACGATTTGCACCGGCTGCGAGTAGCCATAGGGCTGGCCGTAAGGCGAGTAATAACAATACGGCGAGTCAAGGACCGGTTCCGGGAAGATGCCGATGGAGTCCGCCGGATCCTGGTTCACGATGTAGCCCTCCACTCCCGGCTGATCATAACCGTAGCTCAACTGTCCGCTCCCATCGACCGTATCGCCGTAACCACCGGCCGTCAGGCCCGGATCATAGGTCTGCACCGTGGCAACGGGATTCGGCGCGCCGGTTTGCGCCACCTGGAGATCGTCAGCCGGGTAATTGACCGGCGCGCGACGAGGCTGCGTCGGCTGGTAGATCGGCGACACGTTCGCAAACGACCTGTCGGCCGATTCCTCCGCTTCCGCCACCGCGCGAGGTTTCATCCCCGGCACCCCTGCGAACGCGATCCAGGTCAGCACCGCGATCAGCAGCCCCAACTCAAACGCAATCACCTTCGAAATCGTCGTCGTCGTCGTCATCACATCACGCCCTCCGGTTTAATGCCCATCGACACCTTGCCTAAAATCCGGCTGCCGGACAAGAAGAGTTTCTGCCCCTGATTTTCGATAGGCAAAGTCGTTTCTGTTCTACGAAAGAATCTATCTAACCGTGGCCCGAACCTGGTTGTCCCAGCGAGATCGCTCATGAGTGTTCAATGCAGTGTGGTTCTTCTTGGTCGCTAAAGTAAAGGCGCTTGAAAAAATACATGGGCCGATCAAGATCATGAACTAGGAAAAATCACTTATGTCACAAAACCCAACCGAGTCGAAACGTCTTCTCTCCTACACGATCGCTGAATGGGCTTGCGCCTTGAAATACGAGCACCTTTCGCCCGCGGCGATCCAGGCGGCCAAACTATTCTGGTTTGATTCCATCGGCTGCGCGCTCGGAGGCAGCCAGCAGGACGACGCCAAGATTCTGCTCAAGCACTACCAGGCGATGGGCGGCGGAAACGGGAAAGCCACTACCTTCGTTTCCGGGTTTAAAACCAACCCGGTCGACGCCTCGTTTCTCAACGGCCACATGATGCGCGCGATGGATTACAACGACATCTATTGGAAGTCGGATCCGTGCCATCCGAGCGATCTCATTTCCGCGCCGCTTGCGCTTTGCGAAAGCGAAGGATTGAGTGGCAAGGACCTGATTCTCGCCACCATTATCGCCTACGAAATCGAGATGCGGCTCTGCGAAGTGGGTCAACCCGGCGTGCGCGAGTACGGCTGGCACCACGCAACCCTGAGCGCGTTCGCGGCCCCGATCGCGGCGGGGCGCGTCTTGAATCTCACGGTGCCGCAGATGGTTTCGGCGATGGGGATTAGCGCGTCGCGCACCTTTTGTCCGGGCGCGGTCACGGCGGGCAAACTGACCAACATGAAAAACACGGTCGATCCCTGGGCCGGCCGGATGGGCGCGGAGAGCGCACTTCTCGCGCGCGGCGGATTCTCCGGACCGGAGCACATCATCGACGGCAAGGAAGGGCTCTTCGCCGTTTTCCATCATGTGCAATACAAGGGCAAGCCAGCCACCTTCGACGGCGAAGCACTGGTCGCGGACCTGCCGAATTCGCCAAAGTCGCACTACCGCATTCTCGATTGCGGGATGAAAAGTTTCCCGATCGAAGCGCTCAGTCACGCGCCGCTCACGGCGATGATGAAGACGATCAAAGAACACAACATCAAGGCCGACGATGTGAAGGAGATCAAGGTGGAAGTGATCGCGCGCGCCGCCGACATCCTGGGCGACCCGCACAAGTATCGCCCCGACTCGAAGGAGACGGCCGACCATTCACTGCCGTATTGCATGGCGGCCGGTTTGGTCGACGGCATGGTGACGCCGCTTCAGTTCAAGGAAGAACGCGTCCTCGACAAGGCGCTCATCCCGATCATGGACAAGGTGAAAGTCGTGCCTAACGAAGAGTTCGAGGCCCTCTTTCCGAAGTTCCAGCCCAGCCGGGTGACCATCACGACGAACGACGGCAAGTCGCACGCCACCCGCGTCGACGTGCCGAAAGGCGATCCGCGCGATCCGATGACCGAGGATGAGATCGCGGTCAAGTTCACCGCCCTTGGCGGCGACGTGATCGGCGAGGAGCAGTGCAAAAAGCTCCAGAAAGTGATCATGAGCATGGAGACCGCGAAAGATTTTCGCGAGCTCTTTGAGCTGACGACGGCACGCTGAGCGGATCGATCACCGCAAGCCGAAGTCTGGGGAGCGCACGCGCCTCGCGTGCTGGTTTCGGCGCCCCGCCGAAACGAACTTTAGGACGCTCCCGATGAATGCTTAGCTCGCGCAGGAAATTGCGCGATGACGAGGCGTCATCGCCAGCACGCGAGGGCGCGTGCGCTCCCCGGGAATTGCGCGCGCGGGACGTTCAGCGGGCGTGCGACACCAGCGCGTCCAATCCCGGGATCTCGAGTTCGAGGTAGAAACCATCGACTTCGGCCAGGTGGCATTCCACGTCGCAGGCCAGGAGTTCGGAGTCCTTGGTCGCGAATTCGTCGGGCGCCAGCGCCGCGGCCGGTTTGCCGTCGCGGTCGATGATCAAGCCGGCGGAGTGCGTTTCCACGGCGGCGCGAATCGTTGACCACTGCGCGGTGTCGATCCAGACGGTGCCGCCTTTAACCGCCAACTTAGTGGCCGATGAATTCTGAACAAACTTCGGCACGCGCGGTGCACGCGGCGTCCATTTTGCGTCGCCTGCTTCACCGACTAATTTCGCAAACCGCTCTGCGATCAGCGCCGGCGAATCGGTCTTGCGATAACCTTCGACCGGCGCGCGCAAGAGCTTCGACATCCGGCGCAAGATATCGACCGCGCGATCCTCGGTGTTCCCGCCTAACCGAATCACCGCCGGAATATCGAGATCGAGTTCCCAGAACGCCTTGGCCAAACCATAGGCGGACCAATATTGTTCCTGGCTCGCGACTCCGGAACCGGATCCGAAATAACCGACGAGATCGGGCTGCGATAAAATGATCCGGCTCGCGCGATACACTTTCGAAGCGGACGGATTGCCGCTCGTGTCGGTGAAATTGGCGATCGTAAAACCGGCGTTCACGATCGCGTCCATCGACATCATCGAGCCGCCGCCGCCAGCGCCGTGGAAGCCAACCAAGCCTTTGGTCCCTTCGGTCGCGGCCGTGGCCAGCTGCGCGAAATAGAAGGTGCCGCGGTGATCGGCCTGTTCGACGGCATAGGCGATGCGCTCCAACTCCGTCGGCGGATGATCGAATTCTCTCGCGATCTCGATCTTCAATTCGGGGTGCCGCGCGACCGCGTAATCGTCAATCGTTAGGCGACAATCCGCCGCGACGAACTCGCCATCGCTTGTCAGAACGAGGGGATTGATCTCGAGCGAGCGCGCTTCCACACTGCGCGCCGCAGTGAAAAGCTTGCGCATCGAGTCGCCGAGCTGGGCGGCATCTTTGCCCAAAAGATCGCACGAGCCGGCGGCTTGCTTCACCTCCGCTTCCAGCGGACCGGATGTCACGTCACAAGCGATGCGGCGGGTGGACGCGGCGCGCTCTTCGATCCCGCTCCCGCCGCCGGCGGAGAAAACAATGATCGGGGCGCGGGTCGCGTCGTCGATCGCGAAGGAGAGAAAAAACTCCCGCTCGATCGCGATTTTTTCTTCCACGAGCACGGTTTCGACCGGGAACTGGCCAACGGTCATCGCCAGCATCCGTTCGGCATGGCCGCGCGCTTCTTCCGGCTTCTTGGCGAAGGCGACGCCGCCGATCCCAGCGCGCCCCGTGGTCCAGGCCTGGATCTTGATTACAAGCTCGCCGCCAAGCTCTTTCGCCACCGCCACCGCTTCATCCGGGGAGTTGGCGGCCTTGCCGCGTGGAACTTTGAACCCGTTGGCGGCCAGAATCGCTTTGCCCTGATATTCGTGGAGTCGTGCCATGGCTGGGAGCTATTTCCACGATCCCGGCCACTTTTCAAAGGCTTTGCGGTGCGCGGCCCCGGATGACAGCGCGCCATCCGTGGATTAGCTTCCGCGCAGCTATGAACGAACCAGTTTACATCCTTGGCGCGGGCCGAACCGACTTTAAGCGAAACCTCAAAAAAGAAGGCAAGGCCTTGCGCGACGTAATCAAGGAAGCGGGGCGCAAAGCACTCGACGACGCCAAGATCGACGCGTCGGAAATCCAGGCCGCGGCCGTGGGAAATTTCAATGCCGGACAGTTTACCAAGCAACTCCATCTCGGCGCCTTTATTCCCGAGATCGATGAGAAATTGCACGGCATCCCGACCATGCATACCGAGGCCGCCTGTGCCTCCGGTTCGCTTTCCGTTCTCCTCGGCGCGCAATGGATCATGGGCGGATTCCACGACGCCGTCCTCGTCGTGGGCGCGGAGCAACAAAAAACCATGTCTTCCCGCGACGGCTCCGATGTTCTCGGGGCGGCGGCCGATTTCGATATCGAGCGGCCGGAATACGGCGACTTCATGTTCCCGAAGTTGTTCGGCAAGATCGCGCAAATCTACATCGACAAATACGGCGCCACGCCGGATGACCTCGCCGCCGTCGCCTATAAAAACTACGCGCACGCGCGCCTGAACCCGCTCGCCCAAATGCGCGACGCCGACCTGACCTACGACCACGCTTCGCAGGTCTCGGAGAAAAACCCGAGCGTGGCGGAACCCTTGCGCGTTTCCGATTGCTCGCAGATCACCGACGGCGCCGCCGCCGTCGTCCTGGTCTCCGGGAAATATCTCGATCGCATCGGTCGAGATAAATCGAAATTGCCGCGTCTGCTCGGCTTCGGTCACACCACCGATTACCTGGCGCTCGAGAAAAAAGACGCCCCGACTTTCAGCACCGCGCGCAAAGCGGCGGAGAAAGCCTTCGGCATGGCGAACCTCAAGCCGCGCGACATGCACGGCGCGGAAGTGCATGATTGCTTCTCCATCACCGAGATCGTGGCCTACGAAATTCTCGGCCTGGCCGAGCCGGGCAAAGGCGCGGAGCTGGCCAAGAGCGGCGCAACCGCTCTCCCACAGGCCCGCGGCGAACATACCACCGGCAAGTTTGATTTCGAGATTCCGGTCAACACCGGCGGCGGTTTGATCGGTGACGGTCACCCCGTGGGCGCGACCGGGGTGCGACAGGTGGTCGACGCCTATCAACAGCTGACCAACCAGTCGGGCCCGCGCCAGATCAAGGACGCGAAAAAATTTCTCACCTTCAACATGGGCGGTAGCCTCACGACTTCCGTCGCCATGATCTGGGGCACGGATTAGTTGGATCGATTTCGTCGGTTCGAGTGCGGTCGCACGACAAAGTTTAACCGGACGGAAAGAGCATCCCCATCCAGCCGCAACCAGCGGAAACGCGGGAGTTTCTGCCGGATGCTGTCGTACGCCAGCGAAGTATTTGAACCGCCGACTTCGTAGTCCACCAATTGGTTAGGGGCGAAATTTGCGGTGACGTGCAAACCGAAAGAGGAAGGAGTCTCCACGATCTCGTTCCTGAGGGATTGTTCGATCTCGCGCACGAGACGGCCCAGCTGGTCTTCGGCCACCTCGGTGAGGGCCCCGTCTTCTTTGATCAACACTACTTCCACCGACTGGAGCGTAATCTTCGACTCGGGCGGAAAAATGGAGAACCGTCGCGCCAACTCCCGCGAATGCGCTGAATCATCACGACGTTGATAGAGCATCCCGAGCAAAGACTCCGCTTCCGTCTTCGCGATGCTCCCGCGCCCGAAGCGCCGGTCTACTTCCCTTTGCGAAGTCCGATTATAGCCAGCCGCATGACCGAGAATATTCTCGTTCACCACACAGCCTGCGACTGGCCGTGTTTCGATGTGGTAGCGCTCGCGTAAGACGTCCACCAGCGGGCCTCCACCGGCGGCGCCGAACCCATAAACCTCTCTCGCCAAAATACCCGCGGCGATATCCCGTTGTGCATCCGCGCGGCCCGCCCACCAGGCGCGGTAATATTTCCAGATGCTGACTGGCTCCATCCGCACGAAAACGGGTAAGCCAAAAGCCGGCGCGGCCCTCCACAGGTACTGAGAAAGACTGGGCAGGAAGAACAGCCCGCTGAGCAAGACGAAAAGCAAACAACGTCGCCAAGAGCGGCCACGATGAAGGACTAGGACAACGGGCCACAGAAACCAAAGCGTGGTGAGGCCAATCCAACTGAGTGTGAAATCGAGGCGGTTGCGAGCTGCCTGGAGGCAGAAAACCGCGAGCAGAGAAACGCAGAGGGCGTGCGCGAACGCGAGCCATCCGAGCAAAAAATAGGTGCGTTTGTCAGAGCCTTTCATCGCCAGGATTGGGATGGAGGATAACTGGTTACGATTTGCAAAGCCACAATCGTCACGGACAGAGCGCTGACCAACCAGTCGGGCCCGCGCCAGATCAAAGACGCGAAGAAATTCCTTACCTTCAACATGGGCGGCAGCCTGACGACTTCCGTCGCCATGATCTGGGGGACAGAGTAGGCGCGCTGTAGACGCCTTCCTCTGGAAGGCGCGAGCAGGCGCATCGCTTCCTGAAGCACCTGCGCTCTACGCGCAGCCTCTTCGCCCGCGCTTCGCTGAGCGATGCGTCTACAATGGCGTGTAGCTCGTCTCCGTGGTTTTGCCGTCGAGATGAGCGACGCCGATTTTCCGTGGCGGACTCGCAGTCATGTAAACACCAAGAGTTGTGTCTTCGCCCGGAAATTTCGCGGCCATTTGCCTCAGCACTTCCCGCATTAGGTCTGGCACCTTGTCGGGCGTGACGCTCGAGTAAAGCACGACCCCGAGCTGATTCTGATCGTTCACGAGCGTGCGAGAGATTGAGCCGCTGACCGCGTCATCCTGTCGAATCTGGTTCAGGAAAGTCCAATGCCGCTGGATGGCTTCCGGGACCGCGGCGGCTCGCTCCGCTCGTCGCTGTTGCGCAGAAGGCGTGGGCGGCGGCGCGGCCGGCTCCGGCTTATGGCAGGCGATCACGAAAAGACACGCGAGCACGAGCAGTTTCCTCATTCCTCGAAAGCTATGAATTTTTTCCTGTTTCGCGAACCCGATCACGCTTACATCCTCTGAACTATGAGCGCCCAGGATGCCGACGCCACGATGGCAGTCTTTCTTGATTTGGAAAACATCGCGCTCGGCGCGCATGACGCGCAGTTCCCGGCCTTCGATGTGCGCAAGGTGCTGGAGCGTCTCCTGCTCAAGGGGCACATCGTGGTCAAGAAGGCCTATTGCGATTTCGAGCGCTACAAGGCCTTCAAGCGCGGGCTGCATGAGGCAGCTTTCGAGATGATCGAGATCCCGCATGTCCGCCAATCCGGCAAAA
Organism: Chthoniobacterales bacterium; assembly: GCA_038198605.1. Taxonomy (GTDB): domain Bacteria; phylum Verrucomicrobiota; class Verrucomicrobiia; order Chthoniobacterales; family UBA10450; genus Palsa-1392. The sequence continues at coordinate 44,801 of JBBPZS010000085.1, forward strand.
ATTCGGCCGACATCCGCATGGTCGTGGACGCGCTCGATCTTTGTTACACCAAGAGTCACGTCGACACTTTTGCCATCATCAGCGGCGACTCCGATTTCTCGCCTCTCGTGAGTAAGCTGCGCGAGAACGACAAGACCGTGATCGGCGTCGGGGTAAAGAAATCGACCTCCGATCTCTTCATTACGAATTGCGACGAGTTCATCTACTACGACGACCTGGTGCGGAGCGAGCCGGCTCGGAAACGCTCTGGCGGCGCGTCGACCCGGGCGCCGGCCAAGGCCGCCCCGGAAAAAAATCAGGGCCCGCCGATCGAGGAAGCGCTCGACCTTTTACACAACACGATCGACGCCTTGCGCGCGGAAAGAGGCGAAGATTACGCGGTTCACGGCTCGCGGGTAAAGCAGGCGATCAAGCGCCAGCATCCTGGCTTTAATGAACGCGCCTATGGGTTTAGGACGTTTAGCGACCTGCTGCTGGAAGCGCAAAAACGCGGTTTGCTCAAGCTCGAGAGCGACAAAAATGCGGGCGGCTATTTTCTCCACACCGTCGAGTAGGCGATTTGCCGCCAGGTGATTTCTTCGCGCAGGCACGCGAATAAATTCTGAGAAACGAAGTCTATACCATACGACTTCACCAGCGCCCCGCCCGCTCCCCACGGCGCCTCGAAGTCCCAATCCGAATGGACAACAGAATATTTCTCGAACGCTATCGTCTTTCCCGTGGCCGTAATGGCCTGCCGGTCGAACTCTTTCGCTCGCCGTCGGCCCGTACCTACCGCGCCCAGGAGATCGAGACCGGCCGCGAAGTGGCGCTGACTTTGGTTTCGCCTGCGCCGCAGGACCCGGCATTGCTCGAGCAGCTGGAAACCGAGGCGCACGCCGCCGAGCAGATCAATCAGGTCAACATCCCGCGTCTCTACAATTTCGGACGGGAGAACGACGAGCTGGTTTACGTGACGGAATATTGCGAAGGCCACACCGCCGCGGCCTGGGTCGGCGCCCGCGGTCCGCTCTCGGTTGCACCCGTCCTGCGGGTCGCGCTCCAAACCGTCGACGCGATGAACGCGACCGCATTCCAGCGTCTGCATCATTCGGCCTTGAATCCGGACAACATCATCTTCATCGCCGGCCAGACCGTGGAAGGCGATTGGCCGCCGATCAAAGTGCTGCAATGGTTCGCCCCGCCGCCGGATCTCTCTGCCAGCGGCGACGAGCGGATCGACAGCGCGCTCCGCTTCGCCTCGCCCGAGCAGGTGCAACACGGCTGGGTCGATGTCCGCTCGGAAATCTATTCGTTAGGGGCGACGATGTGGTTTTTGCTCACCGGTGTGCCGCCAGCCCCGACCCTCGCCGGAGAAACGGCGCGGAGCGGCGCGGAAAAGTTGCGCGGGGTGCCGAAGATCGTGCGCCATTTGCTCGACCGGATGTTGCGCGTGGACCCGGCCGAGCGTCCACACGATCCGGTCGCGCTGGCCACTTATCTGCAGACTTGTCTGGCCCGGGTGGAGCGTCGGGAGAAAATTGAGCGCCGCTTCGGGGTCCCGCTCCTCGCCAAGACGCGAGTGGCTGTGGCCAAGCCGCGGATGCCGCTCCCGATCAAGCCGCTTGCCTGGGCCGCCGGCGTCCTCGCGCTCGCCGCGCTCCCCATCCTATTTCTTCCCTGGCCTCTGGCCCACAAACGTTCCGCGTCCGTCGCGCAAGAAAATGCGTCCTCGGCGAACGCCCTGCCTAACGAAGTGGCGGTGGTGGAAAAAGATTCGCTTGGCCGATTGAGCGAAAGTGACCCAGATATCGTTCGCGCTTCCGCGATCGTGCCTTCGCAGATCCCGGCAGATGAAATCCCGCGCGACGAAATGGCGAGTACCGTCCCGAGCAACGCGCCCACCGGGGAGCCGGTGCCACCTGGGGAAGCTCCGGAGGAGCAAGTATCGGTGCCGTCTCCGGTGTTGGTGGAAAATTCGCCCATGCCTCAGCCGGCCGAGACGATCCTGCCCGAAGTGGAATCGACCGACGACAACTCAGCCAGCCAACCGGTGATCGCCGAGACCAACGAACCACACGCAGGTACGCTGGTGGCGAATTCGCCGGAGCCGACTCCGCTGAACGAAGAGGAAGCGCCGCCCGCGCCTTCGCCGAAGCAAGAGCCCGTGAAGGTCGCCAAAAAAAGTGCGCCCGCGGCGAAGAAAGTCGCCCGGTCGTCTCCCGCCAGGCAGGCGAACAAGAAGCGCACCGTCGCTTCCACCTCAAAGCGCTCGACGACTCACTCCGCGAAAAGTCGTCGCGTCGTGAGCACCGCCAAACGAGCCAAGCCGTTGCCGAAGTTGCGGGTCGGGTCTTCTTCTGCCGAGCTGGTTGGTACGACCTCGGACGGACGTTGGATTCTCTCCGTCTCGCAGAGCGGCAAGCGGATCATCGTTCCGCCGCCACCGGGCTTCGGGGAATAGCTGGCCTAACGAACTCGCCGAGCACGCCCGCCGCGATCTCAAACGAGCGCAGGCGCGCGGCATGGTCGTAAATCTGCGCCGTCGCGATGATCTCGTCCGCTCCGGTTTTCTCGAGCAGCTCCTCCAGCCGGCGCCGCACCGTGGCGGGGGAACCGACCGCGGAACAGCGGGTGCGTTGCGAAACCGCCACTCGTTCCGGCGCGCTCCAGCGGCCGTCCATCGTCTCGACCGGGGGCGGGAGCTTGCCCGGGCGGCCGCGCACCATACTCAGAAATTGGAGCTGCGAAGAAGTGAAGAGTTTTTGCGCGGCCGCATCGGTCTCGGCGGCGAAGATACCGACGCCAATCATGGCGTGCGGTTTCGCCAGCGCGGCGGACGGTTGAAAATTGCGCCGGTAAAGCGCGAGCGCGACGTCCAGATAATCCGGCGCGAAATGCGAGGCGAAAGCGAAAGGAAGTCCAAGCTCGGCCGCGAGCCGGGCGCTGAAATCGCTCGAGCCTAACAAATAAAGGGGAACCTTTGCGCCCGCGCCCGGGACAGCCTGCAACGCCTGGTCGGGCGTGGCCGGCTCGAAGTAAGACTGCAGCTCGAGCACATCCTGCGGAAAAGAATCTCCGCCGTTCGAGAGATGACGGCGCATGGCGCGAGCGGTCAGTTGATCGCTCCCCGGCGCGCGACCGAGCCCGAGGTCGATTCGCCCCGGATAGAGCACGTCCAACGTGCCAAACTGCTCCGCGATCACGAGCGGGGCGTGGTTAGGCAACATGATCCCGCCGGCGCCGACCCGGATGCTTTTGGTGGCGCCGGCGACATGGCCGATCACGACCGAGGTCGCGGCGCTGGCGATCCCGGGAAGGTTATGGTGTTCGGCCAGCCAATAACGGTGATAACCCCACTCCTCGGCATGGCGCGCGAGGTCGAGCGTGTTGCGAAAAGCGAGCGCGGCGTCGCCGCCCTCGATCACGGGCGAAAGATCGAGCAGAGAAAAATATTCCATTGCGTCCTGCAACTTAACGCGCGCGGCGCTGGCGTCACGTTTCCGCACGGCGATATTCCGCGATGGAATACGTCCGACTCGGAAAGTCCGGCCTGAAAGTCTCTCGCCTTTGTCTCGGTTGCATGACCTACGGCGTGCCGGAGCGCGGCAGTCATCCCTGGAGTTTGAACGAAGAGCAAAGCCGCCCCTTCATCACCCGCGCTCTCGAACTCGGGATCAATTTTTTCGATACCGCCAATGCCTATTCCGACGGCACGAGCGAGGAAATTGTCGGCCGCCTCCTGCGCGAGATGGGAAAACGCGACGAGCTCGTGGTGGCGACGAAATGTTATTTCGCCTGGCGGGAGCGGCCCAACACCGGCGGACTCTCGCGCAAGGCGATCATGACCGCGATTGACGACAGCCTGCGCCGGCTCGGGATGGATTACGTCGATCTTTATCAAATCCATCGCTGGGATTACGAGACGCCGATCGAGGAAACGCTCGAGGCGCTGCACGACGTCGTGAAATCGGGCAAGGCGCGCTACATCGGCGCCTCCTCGATGTATGCGTGGCAATTGTGTCAGGCGCTTTATCTCGCCGATCGCCACGGCTGGACGCGTTTTGTTTCGATGCAGCCGCATTACAACCTGCTCTATCGCGAGGAAGAAAGAGAGATGCTGCCGCTCTGTCTGGCTGAAGGAATCGGCGTCATCCCGTGGAGTCCGCTCGCGCGCGGGCATCTGGCGCGTCCGTGGGGCGAGCAAGGTGGCGGTCGCGCCGAGAGCGATGAATACGGCAAGACACTCTACCAGGGGCACGACGAAGCCGATCGCGCCAATGTCGATCGTCTCGGCGAAGTTGCGGAAGCCAAAGGTCTTCCGCGCGCACAGGTCGCGCTGGCCTGGATGTTGCACAAACCCGCCGTGACCGCGCCGATCATCGGCGCATCGAAAACGCATCATCTCGACGACGCCGTTGCTGCGCTGGAGGTAAAACTTGAGCCTGCCGAGATGGCCGCGCTTGAGGAACCCTACCGCCCGCATCCCGTGCTCGGCTTTTCGTAAGAGAGGAGACGGCGCTGTCGCGGGGTCGGTTTTTTCCGGGGAGCGCACGCGCCCTCGCGTGCCCTCTTCGGCGCCTCGCCGAGTGCCGAACGTCACCCGACGCGGCCAGGCGTTTCGAAGAAATCCCGCTGCCCGCAGACTCTTCGGCGAGTCGCCGAAGAGAGCACGCGAGGGCGCGTGCGCTCCCCGGACAACCGCAGCGCGGCCTGCCCGCGCTTCGTTCCGTCTACAAATACCGCTTTCCGCCCTCCGCCCCCTCCCGTAACTTTCTCGCATGGAATCCCTTTACCTTCTCGGCGTCGCAGTGCTGGGTGTCATTGCTCTCATCCTCGCGATCGTCCTTTTTAATTTCTTCGGGCTCTGGCTGCGCGCGCGGATCGCCAATGCGCCTGTCGGCATCGGCAAAATGGTCGGGATGCGACTGCGCAAAGTACCGGTCGGCCTGATCGTCGATAACCGCATCACCGCCGTCAAAGCCGGGATCGATGTTCCGAGCGATCCGCTCGAGGCGCATTACCTCGCGGGCGGCGACGTCAGCCACGTCATCCTCGCCCTCATCGCGGCCGACAAAGCCGGCATCTCGCTCGATTTCAACCGCGCCTGCGCGATCGATCTCGCGACCAAGGGCACCGGCAAGACCGTGCTCGAAGCCGTTCGCACCAGTATTAATCCGAAAATCATCGACGTGCCGAGCGCCGCGATGGGCCGCACCACGATTGATGGCGTGGCCAAGGACGGCATCGGCGTAAAAGTCAAAGCGCGCGTCACGGTGCGTTCGCACCTCGACCGCTTCGTCGGCGGTGCGACGGAAGAGACCATCATCGCGCGAGTAGGCGAGGGGATCGTGACCTCGATCGGCTCAGCCGATACCTATAAGGACGTTCTGGAAAACCCGGATCGCATTTCCAAGCTCGTCCTGCAAAAAGGGCTCGA
>JBBPZS010000086.1:0-3687 GCA_038198605.1 Chthoniobacterales bacterium
GGGAAGATGTCGCTACTCATCGGGGCACAAAGGCCCCTCCCACATTCGTTTTTCGATCGTGCACAACTCTTCCATCGCATAACTCAATCTGCCGCGAAGCCGCTCCTGCCACCTCAGCACTGTGCGTGACCAGGATAAGTGTCGCCAGTTGCTCAGCGGCAATCTGCCGCAGCAACGCGAGCACGCGCGCGGCCGAGGCGGTGTCGAGGTTGCCGGTCGGCTCATCCGCGATCAGGAGCGAGGGCCGGTGGACGAGGGCGCGCGCGATCGCAGTGCGCTGCTGTTCCCCACCACTCAGCTGATGAATAAAGTGTGTCGCCCGGTTCGTTAGGCCAACCCGTTCCAGAAGTTCGCGCGCCCGCGCTTCGCTCTCGGTCAGAGAAACGCCCTGCAGGAGCAAAGGCAGGGAGACGTTTTCGAGCGCATTCATGGTCGGCAACAGGTTGAAGAACTGAAAAACCAGCCCCAGCCGGCGGCGCCGGAACTCGGTCAGTGCAGCATCATCCGCCGTCGTTAGGCTGAGACCGTCGACCATGATTTCTCCGGCCGTCGGGCGATCGAGTCCGGCGATCAAATGCATCAGCGTGCTTTTGCCGCAGCCGCTCGGCCCGACCACCGCAACGAATTCGTGCCGTCCGATCGCGAGCGACACTTCCTCGAGCGCGTGCACCGAGCGCTCGCCGGATTCATAATAGCGACTAACTTTTTGCAGGGAAATCATGCCGGCCTCCGCTCATCTACCTACGGCCACCGACCGCGCAAGGACGCCGCCGCGGTTTCGTATCGTGGCCGAGACGGAGGATTACCTCGTGGTCGACAAGCCGCCCTTTCTCCTCATCCACCCGAGCAAACCCGATGGCACCCCGACGCTCTGGGCCGCGCTACGCGAAGTGCTCGCCTTCGAACTGGTCAACGGCGGACAGGTTTCAATCGTCAACCGGCTCGATCGCGAGACGAGCGGCCTCGTCCTGATCGCGAAGAACCGCGCCACCGCGCGCCGCTTCGGGTTAGCGATGGAACGGCGTCTCATTGAAAAAGAATATCTCGCCCTCGTCCAAAACTGGCCGGAATGGGAGACGACCACGCTGGACGCTCCCCTGACGCGCCAGGGCGAACATGGCCCCTCTGCCATTTGGTTGAAACAAGTGATCCACGAGAAGGGCGCGGCGGCGTTCACGGAATTTCAGGTCGAGGATCGATTCGTTAGGCAGGGGCGACGGTTTGCGGTCGTGCGCGCCATTCCGCGCACCGGACGCACGCATCAAATTCGCGTGCATCTCTCTCATCTTGGCCACCCGATCGTGGGCGACAAAATTTACGGCCCTAACGAGAAACTATACCTGCGCTTCATCGAGACCGGCTGGACGGAGGAACTGGAGCGAGAGCTTCTGCTTCCGCGCCACGCGCTTCATTCCGCCCGGTTGCGAATCGCCGGTGAGTTCGATTGGCAGTCCGGGCTGCCGGAAGATCTCGCGTCGTGGATTGGAACAGACGTGGCGCGCTAAGTCCGGGGAGCGCACGCACCTCGCGTGCTGGTGACGGCGCCCCCGCGTCACGAACTTTTACTGCGGTGCCCGACCTTACCAGATGTTTGCGGCGAGGCGCCGCAAACGGCACGCCGCGGCGACCGCTCCCCAGCCTCCGTGCTTCGACCCCCTACTCGTTCGTCGTGACCTTCAGATTCAAGATCTTGATTTCGATCTCTCCCATCTTGTGCTCCGTCGCCAGGGTCAGGCCGCCGGATTTCTGGTAATTCTCCCAGGTCCCGTGCTTCGCCTGACCGGGCTCGGGCATGTAATCCCAGGAAGCGATCAACTTGGTCGCCGGGTCGATGTAGAGCCGGTATTGATCTTGCGGGGTCAGCCCGACCTTGTCGAAAGTCAGGAGCAACACCTCGCGTTCCGCGCTATCGATCGTCTTCCGGCCCTCGGCGGTAGATTGCACCCCGCGGTCCTTGAATTTCAACGGCGCCAGCAACCAGTAGGAGTCGTTCACCCACCGGGCGTAGGCTGCTTTCGCATCCTCGTCATTTGCGGGATCGGCCAAGTTTACAGTGACATCCTTGTCTTTCCATTTCACGTGGTCGGTTTGCGCGGCGACATCCCAGTGATGTTCAGCCGAAACCAGTGTCTTGCCCTCCTTTTCCACCGCGAAGGTAAAGTCGATCGTCTTCACTTTGGACCAGTTCTCTCCCCCACTCGCTTTCCAAACCGCGTCGCCCATTTGCGCGCCATCCTCCGCTGCGACGAGCGGGCCAGGCTTTGCCGCGAAGACAACGAGGAGCAGGAAAAGGGCAAACTTTTTCATGACCCACACATGACGACATGCTGCTTCGATTGCAATTGCAGCCGGGCGAAATATGCTGCGGGCCTTTCATGAAACGACCGCTCTGCCTGCTCACCTTGATCGCCTCCCTGACTCTGCTTTACACAGCGCCGGCCCAGGCTGGAGAAGTGGCCTCCGACCCCGCGCCGCTCCAGGCCAGCGATGACTTCGAGCCGCCGCGTTTCGAGTTCGCGACCGAGACGGCCTATCTCCTCAGCTTTATTGGAAATCCCAACAGCTACGAAATCGGCGCGCAGTTTTTCACGGGGCGTCTGCGCTGGGGGGTGAACCGCGAGAACGACAGTATTTTCCGTGGCTACAACCAGGTTTATCTCCTCGGCATGGTCGAGCCGATCTTTCGCGGGCCGGAAAATCATTACTTCGGCATCTCCGCCGGTTTTCGTCATGTCTTCGTTCGCCCGGGCTGGCGGGTGCAGCCTTATGCTTCGGGCGGCGTCGGGCTGGGCTTCATCGATAGCACAGATCAGTTTCGCAACGGCCAGGGGCAGGATTTCACCTTCAACATTCTGACCCAGGTCGGACTCGATTACCTCGTCAATGAGCATTGGAAGGTGAATGTAGGCGCGCTTTACCAGCACCTTTCCAACGCCGGGCAGACCGATCCCAATCCGAGCCTCAACCTGATCGGACCGCAGGTTGGAGTCACGTTCTCGTTCTGATCCATTTCCTGCTCATTCTCCTGCTCATGCTCCTAATCCGTTGGAATAAAAGGCAAGAGAGCAGGATTAGGAGCAAGAGCAGGAGAATGAGATGAGCGCGCCGCACGAAAACGTTCTCGTCGTTAGGCGTGATCTCTTCGATCAGCTCGGCGATTTTCACGGGCTGAATTTCGAGCCGCAGCGTTACCTCGATGCCATGCTGGCCCGGAGGAACAATCATTTCCTCGCCCGGGCCGCGGCAGAGGACGATCCGGGCCACAAACAAATCATTCCCTACGCGCTCCTCGTCTGCGGCGACCGCGTTCTGCATTACGTGCGCGGGAAAAAAGCGGGCGAACAACGTCTCGTCGCCAAAGGCTCGATCGGGATCGGCGGGCACATGAACGACGAGGACGAATCGCTTTTCGCCTGGGACGAGCATGCTTACCGGGCCGGGGTCGAGCGCGAAGTGAACGAAGAAGTGGAAATTGCGACTCCGTTTGAAGATCGAATCGTCGCCCTTTTGAATGACGACACGACCGAGGTCGGCCGCGTTCACCTGGGCGTGGTGCATGTCTTCCGACTCGAGGAAGCGAAAGTGCAGAAGCGCGAATCGATGATCACCAATCTCGCCTTCCTAACGAAAAGCGAATTGCAGGAGCGGCGCGAGAATTTGGAAACGTGGTCGCAGATCTGCGTCGAC
>JBBPZS010000087.1:0-30538 GCA_038198605.1 Chthoniobacterales bacterium
AAGGACGGCGAGATGGTCATGATGGACGGCAAGATGATGATGATGAAAGACGGCAAGATGATGGAGATGCACTAGCTCCCGCGGCCGAGAAATTAAGAAAATGTAAAGGCCGGCGCTCTTTTGGGGCGCCGGCTCTTTTTTTGAAACGCTGAAAAGCTGACTGGTGCGAGCTGGGGAGCCGCGCCAGAGACGGGCAGCCGCGAGGTAGCGGTGACTGAGCCGGGGGGGCGAGGGAACCAAACGCTGAATGGAGCGAATGGAGCGAGCTGGGTAGCCGCGACAGAGATGGGCCGTAACTCAGGCGGAGCCGAGGCCGCGCTTTCCAAGCCGGGAGCCGACCGAACTGGGATGAGGGAGTCAAGCCCGGGGGGTGAGCGCGGGGGCGCGCGAACCAAACGCTGAAAACTGACCCGCCTTCGCCAAGGCTCCGGCGCGGCAGGGACAGAGGGCAGAGGACGGAGGGCAGAGGACGGTGGCCCCAAATGGAAGAGCTTGCCAAGGGGCGCGAGTCTCTGTTCAATCGCGCCACTTATGAAAAACAATGCGCTGGTTAGCATGATTGCAGCGGGCAGCCTCCTCTTCGGCGGGGTCGCGCTCGCGGGCCCTAAAACTTATCAGGTCACGGGTCCTATCCTGGAGATGAACGACAGCATGATTGCGGTGAAAAAAGGGAACGATTCCTGGGAGATCGCACGGGATACCAACACGAAGGTCAGTGGCGACCTGAAGGTGGGATCAAAGGTCATGATCACCTACACGATGACGGCGGCGAGCGTGGAGGTGAAGCCGGACAAGAAGTAAGAGCCAGCTTCGGAGGCGAGGCTTCGCCGAAGGTTTCCGGACAGCTTCTAACGGAAACAGGCAGGACTCGTTTGTTGAAGCTGAAACGCTGAAAACACTGAAATTCTGACACCGGAGTGGAGCCGGCGGAAAGCGGAAGAACCGGGACACGCTGGCGGAATGCTGACTGCGGGCGGAGAGGGGTAATTTGACGACTCCGGCGATTTGGTTGAAGCCATAAGGATGGACACGAAAGAAGTCGGCGAAAAGGTGGTGGAACTGGTGCGCAAACAGGACTGGCGTGAGGCGATCGACACGCTCTACGCGGATGATGTGGTGAGTGTGGAAGCGCAGGGCCGCGATGGCCAGCCGCCGGAGAAACGGGGCATAGACGCTGTCCGAGCCAAGACGGATTGGTGGGTCGAGACTATGACGGTGGACGAGGTGAAGGTGACGGGGCCGTTTGTGGCGCACGATCGCTTCGTGGTGATCTATGATTTCGAGTTTGGCGAGAAGAACTCGACCGACCGCATCAAGATGTCGGAGGCGGGGGTTTACACGGTGAAGGATGGCAGAATTGTGCGGGAAGAGTTTTTGCCGCTGGCTTCTCTGAAACGCTGAAAAGCTGAAAAGCTGAACGGCGCGAGCTGGGGAGCCGCGAGGTAGCGGTGAGCGCATGGGAAATGCGCGATGACCGCGGCCAAGAAGAAGGGCGCCGGGATGTAAGGCGGGGTCGAGCGTTTTGCAGAAATCCGTTTCCGGTGGAACAGATTGCCGGGAGGTGAGTTCGAAGCGATCACGTCGCTGGAGACGGTCGTGACTGTGTAAGGTACGGTGAAGGTGAGCAGAATCTGGCAGAGCATCCGTGCGGTCCCCGGATGGGCGGCAGCTCTTGACCATTCTGCGACGTGAGCAGCGACGGAGAGAAGGTTGAAGCCGGCCTCGGAGAGCGAAGGGAATTCGTCGACTAACGAGTGATGGAGAACGGGGCGCATTGCCGCTTCATTCGGCCGTCTTTCGCTCAAAAAGAAAAAGCCGCCGAGTTGGTGACTCGGCGGCTTTTCGATTGAGTTAATCCGCTTAGCCCATCCCGAGCGACGAGAGCGTCGGCTCGTCGATCGCGGCGGTGGTGTAAAGACCGTTGTCGGACTGGTAACCCGTTAATGCTTCACGGGTCAGCGGCCCGAGCAGGCCATCGACTTCGCCCTTATAATAACCCATCTCCTGGAGCGCGGCTTGGACGTCGGCGATCACGCGATCGGGAGGCAAAGCCTGGCGGCCAGTGTAGATCGGGCCGTTGTAGGCATAGTATTGGCCGGTCGACTGAGTGGTGAACGCCGGATACCAGTAACCAGCGTTGAAGTAATAGTAACCGCCGGCGATCAGCTCGACGCGCGGGTAGTGCGAGCGGTAGTAGCCGAGGTCATGCCGCTGCGGGCGGTAAGAGCGGAAGACGCTATATTGTTCACCCTGCCAGCTCTGGCTGTTCTCGATGGTGTAGTTCTGATTGTAGGTGACGCTCTTGATCAGCTGTGGCTTCGGCTGGGCGCTGAAGGAAGCATGCGCAGCGCGGATCTTCTGGATGTTGGCGGGCTTCTTCGGCTTGCCGCTTTTGCTGGTGTTTGTTGCCTGGGCGTTGCCCGGCGCAGTGTTGGCTGCGGGAGCGGCTTGAGCGTTCATCTTTGTTTTAGCATTCGCCTTGGCGTCGGGGGCCGGAGTGGCGGCCTGCTCGGCGGCGGCGGCGGATTGCCGCGCGGCGCGACGCTCTTTCCGGGTCTGTCCGGTTTGGGCGTTCACTTTGGCGTCGGGCGTAGTTGCAGTCGCATCGGCGGCGGGCGCCTGCGCGTTTTTGTTTTCCATCGCGGCGGCGCGTTCCTTGGCCTTGCGGCCGGCGTGCGGCCGGGCGGCGGGTTGTTCGGTCTGACCTGCCGCGGCAGGAGCCTGGGCGGTGTTGTCTTGGGCGGCGGCGCGCTGTTCGCGGCGTTGCTGACGTTGTTGTCTCTTGTTCGGTGACGGCGAGGCGTCTTCCTGCTGGGCGATCGCGCTGACGGCCAGCGCGAAGGAACAGCTAATAAGTAGGGTGATAATTTTTTTCATCGTATGCTTGGTCGGTAATGGTTTGGTTTTGTTCACATTCTTTTTGAGTCTCGCGATGCGAGACCCGTTCCAAGATGTGAGCGTTTCCCTAACGATGATTCGGGGATGGAATCAGTCTTGGTTCCCCCTTGGGAGGGATCAGATTGTCCCGGCCCGCTTATGTTTATGGAAAATCGCTCTGATCTGATCCCTCGTCTGCGGATGTATTCGGCGCGGAATAGTTGCCGCGCGAGAAGGTGAAACCGGAAGTAGTAAACGGAACTCGTAGCGGGCATGGATGCCACGAAGTTTTTTGCGGAAAAAAGGGCCGGGGAAGGTGGGATTTCCGTTTCAGTGATGTCGCCAGATGGCGGCCAATCACACTAATTATGAAACACATCACCCTATCAATTCTTTGTCTTTCGGCGCTGTCGATCTCCGCTTTTGCGGAGGATAATGCGACGCCTGCGGCGGCCGACAATACCGCCCGCAACACTCGCGATCGGCAGAGCGAAACGAAGACATCTTTCGATCAATCCAACGACAAGAAGGATGTCGATATCACCGCGGCCATCCGGCGCGCGGTCATGCATGAAGACAACCTCAGCATGACGGCGAAGAACGTGAAGATCATCACCGAAAACGGTGTCGTGACTTTGCGTGGCCCGGTGCAGACCGCGGCCGAAAAAGCCATGATCGCCAAGCTCGCCCAATCGGCCGCTGGCCAGGCGAAGATCGTCGATCAACTCGAAGTAAAGAAGTCGGAATAACTAACAACCCAAAAAGAAAGAATAATCCTATGTCAAAGAACCAAGTTTTCGGAATCGCCACGAGTCATTCGCAGGCGGAACAGATTGTGACCCGGCTGCAAACGGCCGGTTTCCCGAGTGACGAGATCTCGATCCTGTTGCCGGACACAGAAGGCAAGCATGATATCGCCCATGTGAAGGCGACCAAGGCGCCGGAAGGTGCGACGACCGGCGTTGCTGCCGGCGGAGTAACAGGTGGAGTGCTCGGTCTCCTCGCAGGTATTGGCGCGCTCGCCATCCCGGGCGTGGGTCCGTTTATCGCAGCAGGTCCGATCATGGCGGCGCTCGGCGGTGCGGCGATTGGTGGCACGACTGGCGGCATTGTCGGCGGCCTTATCGGGATGGGTATTCCGGAAGTGGAAGCCAAGCGTTACGAAGACAAGCTTCGCACCGGCAACTACCTCGTCGCGGTTCATGCAGACGGCGACCGGGAAGATGTGGCGAAGGAAATCTTTAAGAACGCCGGGGCGGAAGATATTACCAGCTCGGCCATGTCGTCGACTCCCAACCGGTAACGGTAAAGCTACCTAACAGAATTAGCTGACTGGGCGCCCCGTGTCGAAAGGCACGGGGCGCTTTTTGTTTTTGGACGGACGTCGCCGGTTGCGACTAGGGAGTAGAGAAGGCGGAGGTAAAGAATGAAGTCCGTGAGCGAAAGCTGACGGAATGGCACAGAAGGCGCAGTAGGGGACGGAGATGCAGGCGGCGGCTCTCGAACCGGTAGTCCATGCGCTCTTCGCGCGGGCGGCGCCGTTTCTTATTCTGGCCGCCGCGGTCGGTCTCTTCCTCGGCGGGATCTGGCGCTGGCTGGAGCAGGGCGCGCCGCGCCTGATTAATTCGCACCGCAATCCTCGCCCGCGCCGGGCGATGAATGTCTCGGCGTCGAATCGCAGCTGGGAGAGTGTCCCCGATTGCCCGATGTGCAATGTGCCGATGGTGAAACGCGTCGCCCGGCATGGGCCGCGCACGGGAATGCGATTCTGGGGCTGCTCGAACTATCCGATGTGCCGCTGCACGAAAGATGTGATGGGGACCGCTTTAAACGCTGAAAAGCTGAAACGCTGAATGAAGCGAGTGGGTCGAGCGACATTGACGAAGCTCGACGGGTGAGCGCGGGGTCGCGCGAATCAAAGCTGGAGGCAACCCCGGCCTTTAGCTGCCGGGCCGAAGTTTTCGCCGGCTGGCTCGCGGGCGGATGGCGGGTTTGCGTGATGCCGCTTTGGTTTCCACCCGCACGGATGGCCTGGACTTCACCGGCTGGCGCCACGTTTCCCCGGTGATGAGGATCTCCAGTGCGCCGCCGAGTTCGGCGGCCAGCTTTGCGGCGGACTGAGCGCCGATTTGCTCGCAGCCGGCTTCGCCGAATAGAAAATAGCGCGCGGCCATGTCCTGCGCGGGCACGATGCGTCCGGCTTTGTTCAGCATGGTCCACTTGCGTCCAAGGTCGTCGCCGTGCGGACCGGGCTCTGTGCCGATCATCAGGGCCGTGCCGTAGAGGATGGAGAAATATTTCACCGGCGGCACCCGGGGAGCGATTCGATTGATGGCTTTTCGCGACGGCATGGTAACAGGGATCCTCTCCTCCTGAATCGATGGCGGGGGCGTCGGCGGATTGGGAAAGGCGCCGGCGGAATGCAATTCGATACAGCCGTTGCTCGCCTGGCAACGAATCCAAGGTGAACCTTTTATCTACTATGTTTCGCTGGATCTTTCGCCTCGTTGTCATCTCGCTCGCCGGAAAACTCCTGAACCGCTTTTTGCATTCGCAATCTTCGGCTGAAGCCCGGCCGCGGCGTTACTAGCAAACGTCGGCACGAGCGGGTTTGCTAACCCGACTGGAAAGGACGTTGCCGGAGGATGAAAAAGATATTTGCAATTGCTGCTCTGGTGGCGGTTTCAATGTCCACGCTAATGAGCTGCGCTCATCGCTCGCCGCCGCCTCCTTCGACGCGCGCCGGTGTGATCGACCCGAACGATCCGACGAAGCGGACGTATTCGCGCGAGGACTTGTATCGCACAAGCCGCCGCGAAACCGGGTAAAAGCAGCGGGTTCAGCCGCTGGTTTGAAATTAAGGGCTAACCGGGTTCTGCCGGGGTAGCCGAGGCTTGGCCGCGGAGTCGCTGCGGGCACGGACCGCGATAGCTTTGGCTTAGGCTCTTGCCCCGTGCGCCTGCCGCAACCAAGTGGGGCAAGGCCCTTGCGCCGGTTCGTGGAGGGCCCGGGAGTAGCTTATAATTACCATAATCTCGGTCGCTGGAGCGACAGCAGTCATAAGCAACCATATGAAACAAATTCGCAACCTGATCCTCTCAGTCGCTTGTTCCGTCTCGCTCGCCGCCTTGCCGGCACGAGGGGAACCAGAACCCACTCCTTCCCCGACACCGCATGAAGAACCAAGTGCCACTCCGCACGAGGAACCCAGCCCAACCCCGGAAGAAGAGCCCAGCCCGACTCCGCACGAAGAACCTTCCGCAACTCCTGGGGACGACAGCGGCGATGACTTAGGGGATGACGGGAACCAAGGCGACCTTAGCCTGCACGGCTTCTATGAAGGGGTCACCGCGACCGGCGCGCTGGCCGTGTTTTACATCGAGACCAACACTCACGTGCAGATCAACGTTCTGGATGTGGCCGGCCAGGTCATCGGCTTCGCAGAAGGCGCCCTGACGAATGGTAATTTCGCGCTCACCCTAACGGACGGCCAGGCGATCAGCGGCGTGGCCAGCGAGGATCAAATCGAGGTCAATCTTGCCGGTCAGTCGTTTCTGGCCGGGCATTTCGACACCTTCGGCGAAGGCTCCGACATCGGTGGCCGCTACGCCGGGGTCGCGAACGGGCCGACCGGGCAAAGTACGGTCATGTTTATCATCGATGCGAACAACAACATCGTGATGGTGCAAATCGCGAGCAGCGGACGGAGTGGCGGATATGGCACCGTCACGCCTCCTGCCAGCGCAGGCGCACCTTCGACATTTTTGCTTGATCATGTCATCGGCAGCACTGGCCCGATCACCGGCAGCTTCACGATCGTGGATGGGGTATTCAACGGCAGCTTCACCACCAGCGCCGGGACTTACACGGTGGCTTCATTCAAGGACTCACTGGCCAACCGCATGGCGAACATCTCGACCCGCGGATTGGCCGGTCCCGGCCAGGGGCAATTAATCGGCGGTTTCATTATCACGGGCGGACCCAAGATGGTGTTGATTCGCGCGCTCGGCCCTTCCCTGGCCGCGGCGGGAGTATCGCCGGTGGCGGCGAATCCTTCGCTCCAGCTCTTTGCGGGTGCGACCTTACTCGCCGCGGATGACGACTGGGGAACGAACGCCAATGCTGCCCAGATTACGGCCAGCGGTTTCGCGCCGACTGACCCGAACGAAGCCGCACTTTTGGTGCGGCTCGAGCCCGGCGCCTACACCACCGTGTTAACGAACGGAGACGGTGCGACGGCGATCGCGCTGGTCGAAGTCTACGAAATGGGCTTCGAGTAACTCGACACTCTGACTCGGCAAAGGCTCCGCGGGATAACTCTCGCGGAGCCTTTTTGCGTGGCAACGTTAGGGCGCGCTGTCTCCGGAGTCAGGCGTGACAAGCGTCGTGGCCTTCAGGCTAACGGCATAGAATGCGCGAAAGAGCCAGCGCGACATTTCGTTCGCCGCTTGGTAGGGATAGGTCGTAAGCCAGCGCCGGGGGCGAGAGAATTTGGGATGGGTGCCCGGCTGGACGGAGGAAAGGAAATCGTTCTCGGTTTGCGAAACCGGGAAGGGGAGGATGTATGCGGCGCGAAATCCCCAGAGCCATTCGCGATCGATCGCGTGATCATAGGGCAGGCGCATCGGTAAGAGACGATCCACAAGCGTTTCGGCAGCCCGCCGATCGATCAGATAGGCGCCCGAGCCTTTGAGCCGGCCCATGTTGACGCAGAGTGAGTAGGCGCCATGGAGGCGAGCAATCGGGAGCGGATGACCGGCGCCAAGCCCGCTAAGTCGCACGATATTCCAAAGCTGCTTGTAGCGCAGGGTCGCCTCGAGGACGGCGTCGAAGTCCGGCCGCAGGATGATGTCGTCTTCGCCGATGACGGCATGGCTTTCGCCAGTGGCGAGGAAAGCCTGCAGAGCTTTGTGGTGACTCAGGTAGCAGGCGAGTTCGCGCCGGTTGGGCGTGCGCCCGTGCAACAGACGATAACTGCGCTCGGAGAAATCGTGATGCGGAAAGGCAAGGAGCTTGATATCGATCGCTGGCACTCGTTCCAGGCGGAGCTCACTCTGGGCAAAATTTTTCTCGATAAAGGCCCAGCGGTCGGTGGCGGAATCGAGGTTGATGACAAAAGCTTGCATGAAGGGCCGCAATCTCCGGCCGGGGCGACCAATACCATTAGTGCGAAATCGGGAAAGGGAAAAAGCGGGTTTTCAAGGTCCGCCTCCAGGCGTGGGGAGAATTCGAGTGACGCCCCCGGCGGAAGTGCTCATCCTGCGGGCATGTCGATCAGCCGGGATTTTGAAGAGCTCGATTTCCGCGAAACGCCGCTCGGGGAACTCAGTCTGCGGCGGCGGCGCGTCTTGTCGTTAGGCGGAATGGAGATCTTCGAGGTCAAGCTGGGTGACTCTTTTCTCATGTCGAGCATGTTCCACGAAGTGGAAATGGCCCTGGCGCATCTCGGACTCTCGGAGCTGGGGGGCGACTCATGGGATGTGGTGGTCGGCGGGCTCGGGCTGGGCTATACCGCGGTCGCGGCGCTCGAGCATCGCGAGGTGGCGTCGCTTCTCGTGGTCGATGCGCTGCCGCCGGTGATCGAGTGGCACCAGCGCGGCCTGGTTCCGTTAGGCAAAAAGCTCACCGACGATTCTCGCTGCCGGATGCAGCTGGGCGATTTTTTCGCCTGCGCCCGCTCGCGCGAGGGCTTCGATCCGGAAAATCCCGGGCGGCGTTACCACGCGGTGCTGCTGGATATCGATCATTCGCCGCGGTACCTGCTCGACCCGGCCAACGCGGCTTTTTATGAACCGGCGGGGTTGCAAGCCCTGGCGGCGCACCTGCACCCCGGCGGTGTTTTTGCCCTCTGGTCGGATGATCCGCCGGACGATGAATTTCTCGACGCACTCGGCGCGGTCTTTGCCACGACGCGCGCACATATTGTTCGCTTCCCGAATCCGCTCCTCGATGGAGACTCTGAAAGCACGGTCTACGTCGCGAGCAAAGATTGAAGGACGCGATCGTCAGGATTTGCCGCCGAAGGTGACGTGGTCGTCGAGGTCGAGCAGATCGAACCACGTTTTCACGTCTTCGCGTTTCGGATTGAAGCCGCCCATTTTCTTCGCGAAAAACTCCAGCGTCTCGACGTCGCTATCCGGTCCGCGCTCGCTGAAGTAGGCGCTCCACTGCTGAATCTCCCAGGGTTCGCGTTTGTGTGGTGCGTTTTCCTGGATCCAAGCGAGCATTTCGCCGTCGCCTTTGCCGGTGGCGAGTTCCGCTTTCAGTTGCTCGGCGGTGATCCCGGTGAAACGAAACCAATGATAGTCGGCCGGGTTGTTGTATTTGAATTCGCCGGCTTTCCCAGCCAGTTCGGCGCGGCCTTTGTCGAGAATGCGTGGCAGCACGACGTAGCCACCGAGGCGGACCCGCGGGCTGCGCGGTGGACGCCGGTTGAGATCGGGCGCGTGAATCAGATTTTCGCTCATGGCCTGAAACGTAGCAGGACCGGCGCGTTCGCCAATTCGCGGTGAGAGGAACGCGGTAGAATTCGCTCGTCAATCGCGCGCGATCTTCCGTAAGAGAGGAGGCCTATGAAACAAACGCTGCTCTCCGTCCTCGCGTTCCTCTCCTTGGCCGCGCCCGCCTTCGGGCAGAGCAAGATCGCGCTTCAGCCTAACGATACCATCCGCAGTGTCCTGGGGCAGCAGGTCGGCAAACCGGTCGAGTTGCGGATGAAATCCGGGGAGAAGATCGGCGGCAAACTAGAGAAAGTGACCGACAAGCTGGTGCACCTGTCGCAACTGACCGATGCCGATTTCTACGATGCCGCGGTCGAGATTGACAGCGTCGCGGCGGTGGTGGTGAGGGTGCGTTCGAACTAAAAGCCACACGCTGGCTTCGGAGATCAGGGGGCCGCTTTCCTTTTGGAGCGAAGGAGCCGGTTCACGACGGCGTTCGTCGCTTTCTCGAGGACCATGCCCCAGGCGCAAAGGACGGCCAGAGTGGCGACGGTGATGAGAAGAAACATCCAGACGGGAACCTCGCGGATGCGCAATCCGAGCCAGATCACATACGGATGATGAATGAGATAAACGCCGTAGGAAAACGCTCCGACCAGCCCGAGCACTTTGCCGGGTGCAGGGAAGCGGGCGATGAGACCAGCGATCCCGACGAGGACAAGAAAACAGCAACCGCCCGTGGCGAAGTCGACGAAGATATAGGGCGCAAGGCCGTGATAAAGCTGGAGCGCCGCCGGGTAAAGGACAACGCCGGCGAGCAATCCGAGCCCGCCGAGAAAAAAACGCTCGATCCGCTCCGGCGCCCGGCTGTCCCACATTCCCAGGGCCATCCCGAGGGCGAACTCCGGCAGCCGGCAGAGCGCGAGACCGCCCTGGACCCACATCCCGTTTTGCGGATAGGCAACCAGGAGCAGGTAACGCACGAAAAACCCGAAGGCGCACGCGCCTAACAAAAAGCCCCACGGCCCCAGTTTGCGCGCGGCCCAGAAGAGGAGCGGGAAAATCAGGTAAAACTGGATCAGCATTCCGAAATACCACCAGGCGGCATTGAGGTAATAAAAATTGCTCTCGATATCGATGAAGCGCAGCCCGAGCAGGCTGAGCAGAATGCGGCCGTCGATTTTCTCGAAACGCGCCGTGAAAGGGGAAAGGAGGTAGACGAGGTGCGCGACCCAATACATCGGATAGATCCGGACGAAGCGCGCGAAATACCACGAGCCCCAGGCGATGGGGTGGGCGTCGGCCCGGCGCGCGGTTGACTGCATGAGAGCCCAGCCGCTCAGGATGATGAAGACCCCGACGGCATGAAAGCCGAGCCCGGAAAGTTGAATCCAGGCCAGCCCGAGGAAAGTCATGAGGCCGGCGGCAAAGCTGCTCCAGTCCGGCGGCGGGAGCGCGCCGTGTTCGAAGTAGGTCCGGAAGAAATGAAAATAAACAACGATCAGAATGGCCAGACCTTTTGTGATATCGAGCCAAAGGAGTCGTTTCACGCTCGTGGGGTTAACAGTGCGGGCGAAAATTAGAAAGACCGATTTTTCTGCCTAACGAATCAGCCGGCACTCCGCTTCTCCCGCACGACGAGCGCGATGCCGCCCAGAACCGCGACCGCGGCGAGAATAAAGCGGAGGCTGAGCGCTTCGCCGAGGAACAGGATACCGCCGGCGGCGGTCAGGACCGGCACGCTCAGCTGCACCGTCGCGGCGCTGGCCGCCTTCAGGTGCGGAAGCGCGCTGTACCAAATGATATAACCGGCCGCGGAAGCGACCGCGCCCGAGAGAACGGCGTAGAGCACGCCCGCGCGATCGGCGTGCGCCGAGGGCAGAAAAAGAAGGGCGAGGCCGACCGCGAACGGCAACGCGCGCAGAAAATTTCCCGCGGTCGCGCTGGCGGGATTGCGTACGCTCTTTCCGCGCAGCGAATACACGCCCCAGGCAATGCCCGCGCTTAGCATGAGGAGCGAACCGCCTAACGGGGGCGCCGAGAGCCCCGGAAAAAGAAGCCAGACCAAACCGCCGAGCGCGAGCACCAGCCCGCAAAGCTGGCCGGCGTGCAAACGTTCCCCGCGCCCCAAGCCCCAGAGAATCATCGTCGCCTGGACGGCACCGAAAAGAAGGAGCGCGCCGGTCCCGGCCGAAAGCGTGTTGTAGGCAAAAGAAAACGCGGTTGCGTAAAGGAAAAGGGCGAAGGCGGAAATCCAGCTGCCGCCTTTCTCTCGAGGCCCGCGGCGCAATTGCAAAATGAGCGCGAGCGCAACTGCCCCGGAGAGAATGCGAATGAAGGTGAAGCTGGCGGCGTCGATCGCGAGATGTTTCAGGGCTGCGCGACAGAGGAGCGAGTTGGCGGCGAAAGCCAGCATCGCCAGGAGCGTGAGGAGGAGTAGTCGGGTTGGTTTCACCTCAAGCCGGCAGCATTCTTGCCGCGCGGCTGATTCCTAAACTTGTTTCCGTCGAAAATCGACCGGGCTGTGTCTAAAGTTGACCGCATGAGCCCAGACGATTCTCTCGTGCCACCGCCGCCGCCGGACGATCACTGGCAATTCCTCCGCGATGTTTTCGTTTTCCAGCTCAAGATGCTGCTCGATAACGTGCGCGACTTTGCCCTCATGCCGGTCTCGCTCTTCGCCGCCTTGATCGACCTCGTCTTCAAGGGCCAACGCCAGGGCGCGCTTTTCTACCAGGTGCTGCGCTGGGGCGCGCACAGCGAGGAAGTGATCAACGTCTACAGCGCGCTCGCTCCGCAGGACCGACCGTCGGTCAATCCCGCCTACACGGTCGACGCCGCAATCGCGCGGCTCGAGGGCGTGCTCGTGCGGGAATGCGCCAAGGGCGGGACGGCGAGCAGCATCAAGACGGCGATGGACCGGACGATCCGTCAAATCCAAAGCGAAGGGAGCGGTTCGCGCGACCGGGCGAAGGATGCGGTCACGCGGGCAGCGGAGAAGTTTCGCGATAAGGTCAATCCGGCCCGGCCGCCGGACGATTCAAAGAGTTAGTCGAGCAGCTCCACGGCGTCGCCGCGACAGATCATTCCCTCGCGCAGGACGGCGGCATAGATCCCGGCAAAGCCGTCGTGGTTTTGCGCCACGGCCTTGAGCACGGCCGGCGTCTTTTCTCCCGTTTCGGGATCGAGCGTAATGATCATGCAGCGGGAGTCGCGCTGTAAAATGGCGAGTGTGACCTTTTCTCCAATGCGCAACGAACGTCCGACGAAGTTGTCTTCCGCGAATCCTGCAGCGCTCGTTAGGTCGAGATAGAGGTTGGCGCGAAAGCGCCGCTTGTCGACCGGGAGGCCGCTCTCTTCGGCGAGAGTGCTGGCCGTCTGCAAGGCAAAGACCGAAACCGGGCGGCAATCGGTCAAAGCCCGTTCCGAGCGAACCAGGGTCAGCTCGGGGTCGCCTTCGAGACCGGAGCGCAACTGCTGGATCAATTTCGGATCATCGACCGCCAGCCTCTTGCCATCCGGCGTTTCCACATCCAGCAAAAAATCCTCTGCCGGACCGTAAAGAGGAGTCGCGCCCGTCCCGAGCTTCTCGGCCTCGGCGAGATTGGGCGGCCGGATCATTTTCTCCGGCTGGCGAAAGCGCGGCCGGTAGAGCAGCATCCGGCGCTGATCGCGCGCCGTCAGATAGGGCAAGCCTGGCCGGGCTTTGCTATTATGGAAAGCGAAGACGCGATCGCCGTAGAAGCCGGCGAATCCGGCAAAAGCTTCGTTCAACTCTTCGCCGCACATGCTCTTGACGGGATAGCGCCAAAGGCTGTCAACGGTTCCAATGCGGCTCATGACTTCCCGTCCTATCGATGGTGGGTGCGAGGGCTGTAAAGCGCAGATTTATGGTTCGGCGACGCCGCCGGAGAAGCGGTGTAGGGTAGGAGATGTCCGATCCAAGAAATGTCGCTCACGACAAAAAGGTGAAGCAGGAAAAAGATGATGAGGCGCCCGCAGCTGCTAAAGCCGCGGCTCAGCCAAAGGAGAAGGCAAGCGCCAAGACACCGGATGCCCCGGCTGCGAGCCAGGGCTCGCCCGATCTCGAACAATCGGTCGCCGTCCTCTCCAAATTGAAGGAGATGGAATTCCACTCCCGGGCCAACATCGAGACCCTGGCCGAGCTGACGCTAACGATTGATGACGAACTCAAGCAGAAGGAATTTTCCGATCCGATCGGCGGACTCTACTCCGCGCAAGATCAATTTCAGACCAAGATCACGGAATTGATCCAGAGCTACGAGTCACACGTCGAAACGCTGAAGCCGGCGGTCTAGGCGCGCGTCGCAAAACGGCGCTATCCTCGATCAACGCTCTGAGTTGGCCAGAGAACGAATCACCTTTTCCAAGCCAACGACGACGCGCGTCATCGAGTCGTAATCGAGCTTATCCGGCGTGTCCGAGGCAAGGTGGTAGTGCGGGTAACGAAAGGGCGCCGTATCGGTGACCATGATCCCGGGATAGCCGTGCTGCCAGAATGACCATTGATCCGACCAGCCGACACCCGACACCATCGCGGGCAAGGCTCCACCCTCGGATGGGATCTGGGCATGACGACGAAACTCGCCTAGCGCCTCGCGCAAGAGTGCGCGGGAAGCAGTATTACCGACGAAACCGATGAAGTTTCCCTGACGCGGGTAGAGCAGCCCGAGCCCGAGGGCGGGATAGCGTTGCGAGCCTGGCTCGTGGTTGAAACAGCCGATCGTTTCCAGGCTGAGCATGGCGCTGATGAGGTCGCCCCTTTCCCGGCAGCGTTTCGCATAGACATAGCTACCCATCTCCGCGGTTTGGAAGTAGGGCGGCTCTTCGTTTACAAAAGCAACGAAACGCAGTGTTCGGGCGTTATTGCTCCCGGCCAGGCGGCGGGCCAGAGCAAGGAGCGCCGCCACTCCGCTGCCATTGTCGTTCGCCCCGGGCGCGCCAAAGACGGAATCGTAATGCGCGCCAATCAGGACAATCTCGGAGGAGCGACCCGGCAGGCTTGCTTCGATGTTCGGACAATTCTTCCCCTGCACCTCGTAACTGTCCCGGCGTACGGTGCAGCCGGTCTGGCCCAGCTCCTCCTCGATATACTGCGCCGCGGCCTGCAATTGCGGATAGCGAGAGAGATTTCGTTCGCCAATCTCATCACCGAGTTTTCTGACGTGATCGACTAACTCTGTGCGCAGCGTTTGTTCCTCCGAAGAGAGCGGGGCCGCGTCCCCGCGAAAGCTCTTTCCTGGCATTCGGATCATGACCAACCATCCTACAATCAAAAGGAGGAGGAGACCGCTCCAGAAAGTGATTCGGGCAACTTGGAAGGTGGTCGAACGAGCTCGCCGTTTCGCCATCCCGCGGGTTTACGCCATCCGGAAAGGAAGGGCAATCTTGATTCCCAACCCGCGGAGCCGCGACGAGCCCACGCCCGCCGCGGCCCCAGGAATCAGGGCTGGATGTCGTAGACTTCGATCAAGCCGACGCCGGTCGTGCCGGCCTGGCCGGCGACGACGGCGGTGTAGGGACCGGGTGGCAAGGTCAGGACCAGAGCCGATTCCGCGGCCGCCGTCGGCGCAATGTTCAGGGCCTGGAGCTCGGCCGCCTGCGGCGCGTCATCCTGCCAGTTGTCGTTGAATCCAACGCTCTGGCCCGTGCCGTCAAAGATCTCCAGGATCGGATTCGAAAGAGGATTCGCGATGCCCGATCCGCCTAACGACGGTCCGATTGCGCGCACCACCACCGTGGCCGGCTCGGTGTTGCTGCCGCCGAGGATGAAACCGCCAATCATGACGTTATCCTGAGTCTGGACGGAGCCCCGGGTGCTGATGTTGGCGAGCTTGGAGTTCGCCGTGGCGTTCAAGTCATAGACTTCGAGTAAGCCCACGCCGGTAACTCCGTTCTTGCCGCTCACGATCGCGGTGTAGGCGTCAGGCGAGAGGGTCGCGATGATCGCCGGCTCGCGGTCGTCACTCGGCGGGATGTTGGTCGCTTCGATCTCGGATCCCTGCAAATCTCGCCAGTCGTCGTTGAAAGCGATCTGTCCGCCGGTGCCGAAGAGCTGCAGGGTGGGATCCTCAATCAGATCATTCAGGCCGGAACCGGCGAGGGAAGGTCCGATTCCGCGGATGATGATTCGCTTCGGCGCAGTGCCCGTGATGATGAAGCCGCCAATCAGAACGCCGTCTCCATTTTCCACCCGCAGACGAGTCGAAATGTTAACCGGTTGCGATGTAGGAGTGCCGCTGGGGCTAGGCGACGGGCTTGGGCTGGCGCTCGGGGAAGGACTGGGACTAGGCGAAGCGCTCGGCGATGGCGATGGCGAGGGCGAGGGGCTGGGCGATGCGCTTGGCGAAGGACTGGGACTTGGCGACGCGCTCGGTGACGGACTCGGTGACGGCGAAGGGCTCGCACTGGGCGACGGACTCGGCGACGAATCGTCCGAAGCCATCGGGGCGCGCCCAGGCTGCGCCTGTGAAGTGTGAACGGCGAAACCGGCAAGGAGCAAGAACGTCGCTCCGAGGAAAGCCCGGGATAGAGTCTTGAGCCAGGAAGCCCGGTTAGTTGAATTGCGGTGGTGATGTTGGGTTAGTTGCATGATTCCTCCAAGGTTGATTCCGGTGTTGTTCCCATGACATACGGCAGGAGAATGCGGCCGCGCGAACTTGGAAACGTTACGCCGCTGTAACCTTTGCGGCGGAGGGATTCGGACTCACGTCGCGCCATCGCCGCGGCGTGTGCGATCGGCAATGATGCGTGGCGCGATTAATTGGCCTGGAAGGTCTCGGCCACAATCCGGGCGACTTCTGCGAGTGCTGCCTGGCGTTCCTTCACCGGGGCAATCGACCCGACGAAATAGATGGCGAGTAGGACCGGGGCCTTGCTCGGCGGACGCAGAATGGCGACGTCGTTGATCGCGCCGCCCGGACCACGGCCGGTTTTGTCGCCGACTTTCCAGTCGTTAGGCACGCCGGCCCGGATCAATTCGCCACCGGTCTGATTCGCGGCCAGCCAGGTCTCCAGTTGTTGACGCGAAGATGGTGACAACGCCTGGCCAAGAAGAAGCGAGCGCAGGTTGGCTGCCATCGCTGCCGGGGTGGTGGTGTCTCTTTCGTCGCCGGGTTTGAAATTATTTAGCTCCGGTTCCAAGCGATCGAGCCGGGTCCGTTCGTCGCCGAGAGACCGTGCATAACGAGTGAAGGCTTCTGGGCCCCCGATCGTGCGCACAAGAAGGTTGCCGGCGGTGTTATCGCTCAGTTCCACCGCGGCGGCACAAAGATCGCCAAGAGGCATGCCGCCTTCGTCCACGTGTTGGCGAGTAACAGGTGCATACTCCAGGAGGTCAGCCTTGGTGTAAGGGACGAAGTGGGAGAGTTGCTCTTTTTTTTCATCCACTCGATGAAGCACGGCCGCGGCGGCGACAAATTTGAAGGTGCTGCACATGGGAAAGCGCTCATCGGCCCGATGCGCGAGCCGGCGGGCGCTCCCAGAATCCACTGCGGCCACACCGAGGCGGCCGCTCACACGAGCTTCGATTGCTCGGATCCTTTTCACCGCCTCCGCGCTGGTTGCGGCCGATTGGTCCGCCCCCTTCAGAGTCACCGCCAGAATAAAGAAAGCGGCCAGGACTACTCGAAAGGAATCGCTCGCCAGCGTCATTTGACTGCTCACGCCGGCAGGAAATCGGGCAAGCCGATAAATGATTCCTCTTCGACTGCGTCTTCGGTCGTCTGCAGGGGGGCGAAGCGATCGGCCCGAAAACCGCGCTCGATGCCGTGGGCGTTGTCCGGACCTCTGATCTCGCAAAGATAGACGGCGATTTCGCCTTCATCTCCGGTCAGCCCAACGCCGGGCACGATGTCGCGGATCGTATAGGTGGAGCCTTCCTTGGGCAGTTCGTGATAGAGCTGCTCGATCCCGAGCGGGAAGCGACCGTTCACGCACACGACTTTCTGATTCGGCAGAAACATCAGCCGTTATCTTATCACAACCTGCCGCCCTCAACCACCGCTGGCTGGATTCCGATTTGGATAAGGCGGGATCGGGGGCAGCTCGTAGTTCTTGGTCTTCATCTCGGTTTGAATCTCCTGGATACCACGATCGAGCTGCTGGTCTTCACCCTTGAACTCCTTGGCCGGATCGTTGTCGACCACGATATCGGGATCGACGCCGTGGCTTTCGATGACCCAGTTCTTACCCTCCTTGTCGTAGGGCGCGAACTCGGGTTTGAACAGGTTCCCGCCATCGAGCAGGGGCAAGGGATCACGAATCCCGACCACGCCGCCCCAAGTGCGTTTGCCGATCAATTTGCCCAGACCCATTGCCTTGAAGCGGTAAGGGAAGATGTCGCCGTCCGAGGCCGAGAACTCATTGATGAGTGTGACCATCGGGCCAAGGAAAGTGTTGGGCGGGTTGGTCTGCGGAACGCCATTACGTGACATCTCAACCATGACCAGGGCGCGGCGCAGCCGTTCAATCACCAGCGGCGAAACGAAACCGCCACCGTTGCCGCGCACGTCGACAATCAGACCTTTCTTGCGAATCTGCGGGAAGTAACGCTTGGTGAATTCGTTCAAGCCCGGCTGTCCCATGTCGGGGATGTGAACGTAACCGACTTGGCCGCCGGTTTTCTTGTTCACGTAATCGATGTTGTGCTGCACCCAGTCCAGATAATAGAGCGGCGACTCATCCGCCGTGGGGACGACGGTGACATCGCGCGCCCCGGTCTCGCTCGGGTTGGAGTTGACCCGGAGGATGACCTGCTTGTCGGCGGTCCCGATGAGGGCGTCGTAAATGTTGGCCAGCGATGAGACCGGCGTCCCGTTCACCGCCAGGATGTAATCGCCGGCTTTGACGTTTACCCCGAGCGCGGTCAGGGGCGAACGGTTCTCTTTCTCCCAGTTCTCGCCCGGGAGGATCTTGTCAATCCGGTAGGCCTTGCTCGCTGGATCGCGGGAGAGGACTGCGCCTAACAAACCTAGCTTGATCCGCGGAGTCTCGGGCCGATCTCCGCCCGCGACGTAGGCGTGGCCATTGTTCAATTCGCCGATCAGCTCGCCGATGATGTAAGTGAGGTCATTACGGTCGTTCACGAAAGGCAGGAGCGCGGCATACTTGTCCCGCATCGCTTTCCAATCGACGCCGTTCATCGTCGGCGAGTAGAAGAAGTCGCGCATCTGGCGCCAGGCTTCGAAGTAGATCTGCTTCCATTCCGCCCGGCGATCGGCCATAACATCCAGGCCTTTCGCGTCCAGCGTGTGGTCCTTGGTCTCGAGCTTGTCCTTCGGCAGGTCGATGATCGAATACTCCTTGTCGATCTTCACCAGCATCTTCTTGCCGTCGAAACTGATTTGATAGCTGTTAACCTCCCCCAGCACGGTCTCCTTGCGGTCCTCCAGGCTGTAGGAGCAAAGGTGCCATTTTTCCTCGCCCGGGCCGGCTTCTTCGTCCTCACCACTGTGGTCGCCAATGGTTCGGCGCAGGTAAAACACGCGATCGTCGACCTGGCGGAGGTTTGAATATTCACCCGGGACGACTTCAAGACCGACGATGCGATTCTGAATTCCATCGGTATCGACCTTTACCTTGGCCGGCTTTTTCGCCTTTTCGTCCTTCTTGCCGTCCTTCTTCTCGTCCCCGGCTTTTGCCCCTTCGTCCTTGTCCTTCTTCGCTGCCTTGCCGACCTCATTGCTGCGCGGGCCGACCGGTGACTCGGTCTCTTTCGAGAGCGTGACCAGATAGGGGCGTTGCATGTCGACATAAATGTTCTGGAATTCCTGTTCGCCAAAAGTCGGCTTGAAGTCACGGGCCGAGGAGAGCATGAGATACTTCCCGTCGTCACTGAAGGAGACCCGGCCCGCCCCATACCATTCGTCGGTCACCGGCACGGCCTGCTTACTGGCGACAGAATAGAGATAAACGCGTGGCTGATCGTTCAACTCGGGTTGAGCCCAGGCGATCCATTGGCTATCGGGCGACCAATCGTAGGATTCGATCTCGCCGACCTTATCCTGGGCTACTTCCGTGAGCGCCTTGCTCCCGACATCGACATAGCGCAGGCGCTGGAGGCGATCGCTCCAGAGCAGTTTCTTGCTGTCGGGCGACCAGATCGGCTGGTAATAATAAGTGTCCGCACTCTTGGTTAGCTGCTGCGGCTGACCTTTACCATCCTGGGAACGGACATAAAGTTCGTTCTCGCCCGATTCGTCCGAGTTATAGGCAATCCATTTCCCATCCGGCGACCAGACCGCATCGCGCTCATGTGCGGTGGAAGTCTTGGTCAGTGCGCGGGCCGTGCCATCCTTCATCGGGACGGAAAATAGATCGCCTCGCGCGACCACAATGGCGCGCTGACCATCGGGCGCGAGATTGACCGACTCGATGTGTTTCGAAGCGTCCACAAAGGCAGCGCGGCCGGAAGCAAAGTCTTCCTTGATCTGAATCGGAACCGGGGCCGCCTTGCCGCTCGCGAGGTCATAGCGCCAGATATAACCGGCCTGCTCGAAGACGATCGAGTCTTTGCCGATGGACGGGAATTTGATGTCGAAGTCTTTGAAGTTGGTGAGCTGCTTCGTTTCCTTGCCCGCTAGGTCGATCGAGAAAAGATTCATCCGGCCGTCGCGATCGGAGATGAAGTAGATGCGGTTATCCGGACCCCACATCGGGCAGATATCCTGTCCGGGATTATCGGTGAGGTTCTGGGTCGTCTGGGTTTTGAAATCGTAGATCCAGACGTCATCGGCCATGCCGCCGCGGTAATGTTTCCAGGTGCGAAATTCGCGGAAGACGCGGTTGAACGCCATCTTCGAGTCATCCGGCGCAAAAGAAACGAAGCCGCCGCGCGGCACGGGCAATTGCTTCGGCAATTCGGCGCTCATGCCCACCGTTTCGAGATCGCCGATGAAGGAATTGAACGAGGTCCGCCGGGAACGGAAGACCACCACCGGCTCGGTGTTTTTCCAAGTCATGACGAGGTTGTTCGGCCCCATCCGGTCTGATATGTCATCCCGGCCCAACGTCGCGGTTGTGGTCAGACGTTTCGGCTTTCCGCCATCGCCCGGCATGACATAGACCTCGGTATTGCCATCGTATTGCGAGGTGAAGGCGAGCTGTTTTCCATCCGGGGAAAAATGCGGAAAGGAGCTGTAACCGGGGCCGCTCGTCAGGCGGCGGGCGGTGCCGCCGTTTTTGCCGACGGTGTAAAGTTCGCCGCTGTAGCAAAAAACGATCTGGTCCCCGTTGGTCGTGGGGAAACGGAGCAAGCGGGTGGAGTCGGGAAGATTCTGCGCCGAAGCAAAATCGGCGGTGAAGAAGGTCGCCGCCAGAACGAAGAGTGAGCTGAGAAATCGGTGATCGAATCGCATAGAGATGTGGATGAGTGAGTCGGCAAGCTGGGCTGTGAGGAAATCGGACGCAACCGTCAATTTATCGTCGATCGCATTCTTAAGGATGCGGCGGCGGCGAAGAAGAAGACTGCAGGGTGAGATCGCCTTTTCGTGGGCCCGGACCAATCGACCACCCGGGTTTTAGTTCCAAGGTCCAGCCGTCGCCCCGGATCTGTGGCGGCCTAATATCTTTCGGTTGCGGGAGAACGACCTGCGAAAAATCCGGACTGAGAAGTGCGCCGCCGCTCGCAACCGTGAGGATGCCCCAAGCGTCGACGATCCGGATATTGGGATAAACCGTGCCTAACGAGTCAAGCGGCACCAGGTTGCCGGGATCAAACTGCATCTTCATTTGCCGAAGAGGAAGTTTCAGAACCGCACCCTCGACCAGGCGCGCGCGATAGCCGGCGACCTGTCGTAGCTTCTCCTTTTCCCGCTTTTCTTCTGCCGCGGCCAGGGCTGGGCCGCCGTAAACGAGCGCCCGCTGGTCCGCTGCCGGGGGGAGTTCCTCCGGAAGCTTGAACTGGGCGAGCCGGAGGAGAGTTGCTTCAAGATTCGTCTCCGGACTCAACTGTTCGCGCCAGGCAGCGCCGGTGGCGTCGAGCAAAAGTCCGTAGGCCGGCCCGTTGGCGTAGGCAAAGGATCGGACGAAGGTTTCTTTCCGCGGCGCCTCCTGCAATTCGTTTTCGATCACGAACCGGGCAAGATCAGCTGCGCCCGAGAGTTTGACGCCGGTGTATTCCGCCATGCCCTCATGCATCTCCATGGCGTTTTCCTGCTCGGCAGCTTCGGGAAAAATGGCCCGGCGACGCGCGCGAAAGAGCGCGGCATCGGTGATCGGTTCCGCCCGCTTTGCGCCCTCCTGCGCGAGGGCGACGGCGAGGGCGCGCCATTCCAATTGCAGCCAATAGCGGCCCTCGCGGGTGTCGAGGTGATTGTTAGGCGCAGCCGAAGCGGGCAGGCCAAGCCGGTCCTGCACGCCATGCCAAAGCTCGTGCAGGATGAGGGTGGCGCGGATCTCCCGGTCCTCGGGCAACGGCAAAAGGATCATCGACCAGCGCGCTCCCGCCCACTCGAGCGCGGTGTTGGCCAGGTTGACGTTCTGGGGGATTTCGCCGCGCAAAACCGGACCGACCCGGGCGAGGCGGCCCTGGCTGTCGGGCTGGTTGGCGTAGGCGATGCGCGTTTCCGTGTCGACCAGGAGAAGGCCTCCGCCTAACGACACGCCCCAGAGCCGCCCGCCGTCGGCGCGGACGAGCGCGTCCGCTTCCTCGAAATACTGCAGCGCCGCGCGCGCGGTCATGACCTCGGCCAGCGACGGGCTGCTGACGGCGAAAAACAGAAAACCGGCCAGAGCGCTGGCGCGAAGAAGTTTGGTCATGATTTCTCTCTTTAAGACGCCGCCGGGCGGAGTTTTTGTCTGTCGCCGGCTGCCATCGTCCCCACTTGTCACGCACTCGTGACGTTGACAACAAAATTGCCGGATGATAATTTCGCGCCAATTCGTGCGGGGATAGTTTTGTTAGGCTGCGCGAAGGAAACTCTGCAAACGACACTTGAAACCCAGGTTCTAGTCCTTAACCGCCTCTGGCAGGCGGTTAATATCTGCTCGGCGCGTCGTGCCTTCACCCTCCTCTACCAGGGACACGCCCAGGTCGTGGCGGCCGATCAGCAGAATAATTTCGCGACCCACGACTTCGCCAGCTGGCTCGATGTCTCGATCGCCGCGCCCGAAGCCGAGCACGAAATGGTCACGACCATCTCGTGGAAAATCCGGGTCCCGCGCGTCATCGTGCTTCTGCTTTTCGACCGGCTGCCGAAAAAGGAAGTAAAATTTACCCGGCACAACGTCTTCGAGCGCGACGGCAACACCTGCCAGTATTGCGGGAAAGTTTTCGAGCGGCAGGAACTGAACCTCGATCACGTCCTGCCCCGCGACAAAGGCGGCCTAACGACCTGGGAAAACGTTGTTTGTTCCTGTATCCCGTGCAATACGCGCAAGGGCAACCGCCTTCCGCACCAGGTGCATATGGCGCTCATTCGCAAGCCGAAGCGGCCGAAGTGGCGTCCGTTTGTCCACGTCACGTTTAGCAGCCAGCAGCACGAGAGCTGGCGGCACTTCGTCGATCTCGCCTACTGGAACGTGGAGCTGAGCGACTAAAGAGTCAGCGACGCTTCAGCGCGTGCTCGAGAGAGCGATTTCAGCGGGTCGCAACGCGTTCAAGATCGGCTGCGGATAAACACCGAGCACGAAAATCGCGGCGATCAGCAGCGTCATCGTGAAACGGGAAAGGGGGCTGACCGTGATTGGCGCGGCGTTCGCCACTGGCTCGAGCCAATACATCGCGCGCACCACTTTCAGGTAATAATAAAATCCGCAGCCTACCGTGATCACACCGACCGCGACGAGCAGCACCTGATGCTGCCGGATGGCGGCGTCGAAGATAAAAAACTTTCCGAGGAACCCGGCGGTAAACGGCACGCCGGCGAGCGAGATCATTCCGATCAACATCGCAAAGGCGAGAAAGGGCGACCGTTTCGCGAGGCCGGCAAAGTCGTCGATTTGCTCGCCGCTCGTGTTCCCTACCACGATCAGGACCGCGAAACAAAGCAGCGTCATGAGGAGATAGGCGACGAGATAATAAGCCACCGCCGCGCCCGAGAATGTGACCACGCCGATGAGGAGGTAGCCGGCGTGCGCGATACTCGAGTAGGCGAGCAGGCGCTTCAGATTCGATTGCGGGAGGGCGGCGAAATTTCCGTAAATCAAGGTCAGGGCCGCGACCACCACTAGGAGCCGTCCGACCTGGGGCAGAATCGAGAACGGCGCGAGGACGCGGAGCAGAACGACGAAGCCAGCCGCCTTGGAGCCGACCGAGAGGAAGGCCGTGACCGGCGTCGGCGCGCCTTGATACACGTCCGGCACCCAAATCTGGAAAGGGACCGCGGCGATCTTGAATCCGAGCGCCACCAGCACGAGCGAGATGCCGAAAAGCAGCGGGATGGGATCGATCTCCGGACGCGCCAAAACCGCGCCAATGCGCTCCAAATTCGTCTCGCCCGTGACGCCGAAAATCCAGGTGATCCCGTAAACCAGGAAGCCGGTCGAGAGCGCGCTCAGGATGAGATATTTCACCCCGGCCTCCAGCGTTGCCGGATTGCGCCGGGTGAAACTCACGAGGACGTAAAACGACATCGTGACCAGTTCGAGCGAGACGAAAATCATCACGAAATCGATCGCGGAGGCCATCCACATCAGGCCGGCGCAGGTGAAAACCGGGAGGGTATAAAATTCGCCCAGACCGGCATGCGGATTCGCGCCCGGCACGCCGAGACGAATGGCCGGCGCGTAATCGATCGCCATCACGAGGATGAGGATGGTGGTGACGAGTGCGAAGCGCTTAAAGAAGATGGCGAGCGGATCGGCGGTGTAGAAACTCCAGAAACCGGTCGCGGCCGCCGCCGGCGGCGGCGCGAGAAAGAAACTGGCCACGAGCACGAGGACAAGGCCGCCGATGGCGGCGAAGGCAACGCCGCGGCGATCGGTTTTGCCGGCAAAGGATTCCACCAGGAGGAGCGCAAGTCCCCAGAGGAGCACGGCGATTTCGAGAGCGGGCGCGGGGATCATTGGTTCGAGGCCACGGGCGCGGTAAAAGTGGGGCGGAGGACGCGCAGGAAGGTGTTTGGGAAAAAGCCGACGACCATGGTCGCGGCGATCAGGAGCACGATGGGCAACCGGAGAGTGCGGGCGAGATCAGGCAGAGCGATCCAGCGATCGTTAGGCAAACCCATGAAGATCGCGCGGTAGGCGCGCAACATGTAGACGGCGGAAATGACCACTCCCCAGAGCGCGAGGACGGTGGCGACCTGGAACAGGTGAAAACCCTGCCATTCCGCCCCGACACGAAAAGCGCCGAAGAAAATCATCATTTCGGCGGCGAAATTCGCGAAACCCGGGAGCCCAATCGAGGCAAACGCCGCCACCCCAAAAGCGAAACCGGCGAAAGGCATTATTTTGCCGAGTCCGCCCAAATCGGAGAAGACGAGCGTCCCGGTCCGGCGCCGGATTTCTCCGGCGAGAGCGAACAGCAAAGCGATGGAAATGCCGTGCGCAAACATGAGCAGAGCCGCGCCATTGAGCCCGATGACGTTGGCGCTGGCGATGCCGAGGAAGATGTAGCCCATGTGCATCACGCTGGAGTAGCCGAGCATCCAATCGAGCCGCTTCTGCGCGATCGTGACCAGGCCGATATAAATGATGTTGCCTAACAACAAAACGATGAGCAGCGCCCGCCAGTGTTGCGCGCCTTCCGGCAGCAAAGGCAGGGCGATCCGGATCAAGCCGTAGAGCCCGAATTTTTTCAAAACACCGGCGTGCAACATCGCGGCGGGGGCGGGGGCGGAGGCGTAGGCTTCCGGGGCCCAGGTGTGAAACGGGAAAAGCGAAATCAACACCCCGAAGCCGACCAGCAGGAGAAAGAAAATCTGGTTCTGCGCCCGGGGCAGAATGCCGCCGTTAGCCGCGACCTCCTGCAGCACGCGCAGGTCGAAGCTGCGCAGGTCCGCCGGCACGCTGCGGTAGAGCAGGATCAAACCGAGGAGCAAAACGAAGCTGCCGAGCCCAAGGTAAATTGTGATTTTCCAGGCCGCGGCGGAGCGGTTGCCCGAGCCCCAAATGCCGATGAGGAGGAAAGTCGGGATCAGCGCCAGCTCGTGGAAGGCGTAGAAGAAAAACAAATCGAGCGAGGCGAACGCGCCGATCGCGCCGCCTGCGATGAAAAGAAGGCAGGCGTAGAAGAGGCGCTCGGATTTCTCCACCGGCGGGGTGAACCAGACCGCGCAAAGCAGGACCAGCGCGGCCAGAAAAAGCATTGTCAGGCTGAGCCCATCCGCGCCTAACAAGAACTGGAGCCGCCAAGTGGAGCTGACCGGGAAGGAGCTGACCATTTGGAAACCACCCCGGGCCGGTTCGTAGTGGAAGAACGCCACCGCGCTGGCCAGGAGAGTGACGGCCGAGCCGAGCAAAGCGGTCAGGCGCGCCGGCGCACCGATCAGGATGAGAAGCGCCGTCAGCAGTGGCGCGATGACAAGGAAGAGCAGCATCAGTGGAAAACGGTGAAGTAAATGAGACCGATGATGCCGAGGCCAAAAATGAAGCCGTAAGCCTGGAGGTTGCCCACCTGAAGCAGCCGAAGAAGAAATCCGCTGCCCCACGTCCCGCTGCTCAGCCCGCGCACGATGGCGCCGTCCAGGATCCAGCGATCGAGAAAGGCGGAGAGCGACGCAAGCAGACCCTGAGTCGATCTGATTAGCCCGCTATAAAATTCATCGAGGTAAAAGCGGTTGCGGAACAGTTCGATATCGATCGGATCGTGCGAGCGGTTGCGATAGAGCAGCGCCGCGCTGATCACCCCGACGAGCAGACAGGCAAAGGCGATCGCGGGGACGACGAGAAGATGTTCTTTCTCGTTAGGCAAAACGAGGAAGCGGTTCGCGAAAAATCCGAAGCCGCCCAGGGCCGCCGGGATGGCGAGGATGACGAGTGGAATGGTCATCACTGCGGGCGACTCCGATCCGTGCGCAGCAGACTGGCCGCGGGGCGAGCCCAGAAAGGCCACGACGACGAGGCGGGTCATGTAAAAAGCCGTGAGAAACGCGGTGAAGGCAGCGCAAATAAAAATCGGCAGACTGCGTTCCCAGGCGAGCGCGAGGATCGCGTCCTTGCTGAAGAAACCGCTGAAACCGGGGAAGCCGATGAGCGCGAGCGTGCCGATTGCGAAAGTGAGGAATGTGATTGGGAGGCGTTTGGCCAGGCCGCCCATTCGCCAAATGTCCTGCTCGTGATGGAGCATATAAATGATCGAGCCGGAGCCGAGGAAGAGGAGCGCCTTGAAAGCGGCGTGGGTGAAAAGGTGAAACATCGCGGCCTGACCCGAGGCCAGCCCGACCGCCATTACCATGTAGCCGAGTTGCGAGAGAGTGGAGTAGGCGAGGATGCGTTTGATGTCGTTTTGCTGCGTCGCCATCAGCGCCGCGAGAACGGCGGTGACAGTGCCGATCCAGGCAATGACATGAAGCGCGCCTAACGACGCGTCGATCAGGAACCCGACCCGCACCAGCATGTAAACGCCCGCCGCCACCATGGTCGCGGCATGGATGAGGGCTGAGACCGGGGTCGGGCCTTCCATCGCATCCGGCAACCAGACGTGAAGCGGAAACTGCGCCGATTTCCCAACCGCGCCGCAAAAAACAAGGAGTGCCGCCGCCGTGAGATAAGCCGGATGCCCGGTAAACTTCGACATGCCCGCGGCGATATCAGCGAAGACGAGCGACCCGGTCGCAGCCCAGACCATGAGAATGCCGAGCATGAAACCGAAGTCGCCCAGCCGATTGGTGATGAAGGCTTTTTTCGCCGCTTCCGCCGCGCTCGGGCGCTCGAACCAATGCCCGATGAGCAGGTAGGAACTGACCCCGACCAGCTCCCAGAAGATAAACATCATCACGAAATTGTTCGCCAGGACGATGCCGAGCATGGAGAACATGAAGAGCGAAAGCCCCGCGAAATAGCGCGATTTGCCCTCGTCGGTGCCCATGTAGCCTAACGAGTAGATATGAATGAGCGCGCCGACGCCGGTGACCATGAAGAGCATCGAGCGGCTGAGCGGATCGAGCGTCAGCCCGAGCGGGATCGAGAAGGCCGGACCGAGGCTAATCCAGGAAAACGAGGGCGCGGCGGAGGTCTGCTGGAAAAAGATGAGCGTCGCACAAATAAAACTTCCAAGCACCGCTCCCACCGAGATAAAGGCGCTCAGCGTCCGCAAGGGACGGGTCCCGATAATAATGACGGACGCGGAGACCAGCGGCAGGAGCAGCGCAATCCAGGGCAGGATAGAGGTCATGCCAGCGCGAGCTCCGGGTAGCGCACGCGTCTCGCGTGCTGGCCGCGGTGTTCCACCGCGGCGAACTTTCCTTTGGCTGCAAATTCCAGGAAGAGCGACGCGTCTCGAAAAGTTCGCGACGGCGGAACGCCGCCGCCAGCACACGAGACGTGTGCGCTACCCAGACTGTTCCATCCACACATCTTCATCATTTTTTAGAACTTCAAAGCGTTGATGTCCTCGACGTGCGTGGTGCGCCGCGCCCGGTAGAGCGCGACGATGATCGCGAGACCGACCGCGACCTCGGCCGCCGCGACCGTGATGATAAAGAAAACAAAAACCTGGCCGTGGTAATTCGGCAGGCCGGCGGCGTCGACCCGGAAGCGGGAAAAAGCGACGAGCGAGAGATTGGCCGCGTTCAACATCAGCTCGAGCGACATGAAAATGATGATGATGTTCCGGCGCAGAAGGACCCCGGCAAAGCCGAGCGTAAAGAGCAGCCCGCTGACAAAGAGATAGTGGCCGAGCGTTACCATGGTCAGCGCAGCTCCCGTTTGCTCAAGACGATGACGCCGATGGTCGCGACCAGGATGAGCGCGCCGATGATTTGAAAGGGCAGGTTGTAGTTTGCGAAAAGGAGCAGACCGACGCTGTGGACGTCGTCATGGGGTGCGGCCGGCAGGGCAGGGAAGGGCAGCTTCGCCTGCCGAAGATGTCCGATCACGAGGTAGAGCTGGGCGAAAAAGACCACCGCCGCGCCACCGGAGAAGGCGACGTAGTTAATTTTGCGCCGCTCTTCCGTCCGCAGGTCGAGCAGCATGATGATAAAAAGGAAGAGCACCATGACCGCGCCGGCGTAGACCAGCACCTGGATGATCCCGATGAAAAAGGCATCGAGCGACATGAAGAGCGCGGCCAGGCCGAGGAAGGAGACGACCAGGCTAAGCGCGCTTGCGACCGGGTTGCGATTGATGATGACCGCGGCGCCGAAAATCAGCATGAGCGCGGAAGCGGACCAGAAAAAGAAGGGCGACATGACTCGTTAGGGAAACGCTACTTCTTCTCGTTCCATTTCAGAACGAGGCCGTGCATGACGCCGCCGATCTCGATCAGCTTCTCTTTGTTGTGCACCATCTCGGCCCGGGTGTAGCCGGTAATGGCGTAATCTTTGCGCAGGAAAATGGCCTGCTCCGGGCAGACTTCTTCGCACATCCCGCAGTAGATGCAGCGGATCATGTCGATATCGAATTCTTCCGGATATTTCTCCACCTTGGCGAAGCGGTCGCCTAACGGAATCTCGCCCGGCACGATCTTGATCGCGCGCGGCGGGCAGATGAACTCGCAGAGCTGGCAGGCGACGCAGCGGACGCGGTCCCTTTCATCTTTCACCAAGGCGGGCGCGCCGCGGTAATGCTCCGGCATGTGCGCGTCCCACTTTTCTTCCGGGTACTGCATCGTCACCTTGGTCCGGCCGAGGAGCATGTTTTTGAGATGGCGAAAAGTGATCGCCATCCCGCTCACGATCGCGGGAAGATAAAGCTTCTCGGACCAGCTGAGATTTGGGCGTCGAACGGTGATGGCCATTCTTATCTCCTGCTCTTGCTCCTAATCCTGCTCCTGCTCCCAATCACGATCGAGCGACGCGGGAAAAGTCTGCAGTCGGGATCAGGATTAGGAGCAAGAGCAGGAGAAGGAAGCATGTCAGGCGGGCATGTAAGCCACGATGATCGCGGCGAGGAAGATGTTGACCAGGGCGATCTCGAAAAAGAAGACCCAGCCGAGGCGCATCAGTTGATCGTAACGAAAACGGGGCAGGGTCCAGCGGACCCAGATGAAAACCAGGAGCAGGACCGCGACCTTGCCGAAAAAGACGAAGATATTGAAGAGACCGCCGACCACGCCGCGCCAGCCTTCGGGCGAGCCGTTGACCAGAACCCAGTGGAAACCGTGCGCGTGGTCCCACCACGGCAATGGGAGATGCCAGCCGCCGAGAAAGAGCGTCACGATGATGGCCGAGCCGGTGATCATGGCGGCGTATTCGCCAAGGAAAAAAAGAGCGAACTTCATCGAGCCGTACTCGGTGTGATAACCGCCGACCAGCTCGGTCTCGGCTTCGGGCAAATCGAACGGAAGGCGATTCGTCTCGGCGAAAATCGCGATCGTGAAGACGACAAACGAGATGAACATCGGGATGGCGAGAAGCCATTTCCAGGGATCGGTCCAGTGTCCGATGAACGGTGCAATCATCCAGCCGTTGTCGATCTGGTATTGCACGATGCTGGTGAGGCGGAGCTGGCCGACGAGAAGGAAAATCGGGATGACGGCCAGGCCTAACGACAACTCGTAGGAGATCATCTGCGAGGTGGAGCGAACGCCGCCGAGGAAAGGGTACTTGGAGTTCGAGGACCAGCCAGCGATGACGATGCCATAGACGCCTAACGAGGCGATGGCGAAGACGTAAAGAACGCCGACGTTGATGTCGGCGATCACCATCGGGACGCCGAGGAGGGTGCTGCCAAAGGGCACGACCGCGATCGTCATGATGGCCGGGACCATCGCGAGGCAGGGGGCGAGCCAGTAATAGAAAGTGTTTACGTTCGCGGGAGTGAAGTCCTCTTTTAGGATGAACTTCATCGCGTCCGCGATGGGCTGGAACAGGCCGGCCGGGCCGACGCGATTTGGTCCCAGCCGATCCTGAATGAGGGCGCTGACCCGGCGTTCCGCATAAACGGTGTAGGAAACCATCGGCAGGATGACGAGGAAGACGATCCCGAGGATTTTCAGGAGCGAGATAAGGATAAAAAACAAGTCCATCGGTTATTGCGGCGCACTTGATTCTTCGGAGCACAGGCATCCTGCCTGTGGGGAGCGAGGCGTCTCGCCTCCGCCGGAGACCGAAGCAGGCGAGACGCCTGCTTTCCCCACAGGCAGGATGCCTGTGTTC
>JBBPZS010000088.1:0-19134 GCA_038198605.1 Chthoniobacterales bacterium
ACCGAGGGCGGCGTTTGTAACCTTGACCCCCGGTAGGGCGTGCCTCCGTCGAGCCGGGCACTGGCGAAGTTGTGTTCCTCCAGGCTCGACGGAGTCTCGCCCTACCGGATTTCCTCTCCAACGGTTTCCTTTTTGCTACGTGGCGGAGGAGAAGGATGAACGAGCGTCGCCAGAGCGCTGTCTCTGCTCCGATGCATTTGCATCGGCAATCTCCGCACCTATGCTAACGCCCAACTGAGCATGAAAAGTTTCCTTTCCCTGCTCGTCGTCCTTGCGAGCGCCGGTCCCGCATTTGCCCAGGCTCCAGGTCCCGAGCCCATCCTGCCCCGCAGCACTAACATCCTCGACGCCATGATCGCGGCCGGGCCGGTCATGGTCCTGCTGCTCCTCCTTTCCGTTTTCTCGGTCATGCTCATCATCGTTTACTTTTTCACCATCCGCCGCGGCGCGGTGGTGAGCAGTGGTTACATGGCGACGGCGGAT
Source organism: Chthoniobacterales bacterium (assembly GCA_038198605.1). Classification (GTDB taxonomy): domain Bacteria; phylum Verrucomicrobiota; class Verrucomicrobiia; order Chthoniobacterales; family UBA10450; genus Palsa-1392. The sequence continues at coordinate 484 of JBBPZS010000088.1, forward strand.
GCGCTACTTCGGAAACGCGATTATCTCGGCCTCCTCGCTGTCTCCAATCGGCACGGCGAAGCAATCGCGCGGGTCGTGCAAAAGACGCTCGATTTCATGACGAAAAATCCCAACGCCGAGTTTGCCCAGGCGCGCGAGATCGCGGAGACGGAAGGGACCCGGGTCGCGACCAATCTGCACAACCGCGTTACCTACCTGGCGGATATCGCCACCATTGGACCGCTCGTCGGATTGTTCGGCACCGTCATCGGAATCATTCGATCCTTCGGCGCCCTCGGCTCCGAGATGGGCCCGTCGCGCTACATCATGCTTTCCAAGGGAATCAGCGAAGCGCTCATCAACACCTGTGGCGGTCTCGGCATCGGCATTACCGCGATGATCTTCTACGCTTTTTTCCGGGGCCGGGCGCAACGCCTGATCTCCGATCTCGAGTCGGCCAGCACCCACGTCTTGGCCCTGCTCTCGGTCCAGCCCAGCCGGCGCCGGGAACGCGCCCCGGCCTTGCTCGAAGATGAATTTTGAGCGCCGTTAGGCGTCGAAACCCTGGCGTCTCCCGACGCGCACTTGCCCGATGAATTTCCGCAGCCGCACCGCTTCGCAACATCCCGGCATCCAACTCGCCCCGTTGGTCGACGTCCTCCTTCTCCTCCTCATCTTTTTCCTCGTCACCTGGAATGCGGCCCGGAACGAGAACGAGCTCGACGTCAAAGTCCCCAAAGCCAGCTCCGCCCAGGAAAAATCGGCCCCGATCGGTGACGTCATCGTGAACGTAAAAGCCGATGGCAATGTCGTGGTCAATCGCCGCACTCTTTCCGAAACCGACCTGACGACGATGTTGAAAGGCCTCGTCGCCCTCAATCCCGATCAAGCGGTCGTGATCCGCGGCGATGAAGCCGGCGCTTACAAAAACATCGTCGGGGTGCTCAACGTCTGCAGCCAGGCCGGGGTCACGAACGTCGCTTTCGCGACTGCGAAATGAAGCGGCGGTCCGGCCAGGCCGCCCTCGCGACCGCGGCGGCGATTTTCTTTTCCCACGGTGCGTCGGGCCAGACGCCGGTCCCGATTCGCCGCGCCTTACCCGTGCAGCAACCGCCGGTGGCGCGCGCGCTCCCGGTCGAGAGCACGCCTGCGCCCGCCCCCGCGCCCACCATTATGCGCGCGCTGCCGGTCCCGGCGGAAGTGGAATCAATTCCCGCCCCGACCACGCCTCCTCCCAGCGCGCCTAACGAGAGCACCGAATCGCCCGCGCAAAACCAGCTCAATTACGCGAACGGACTTTTCGGCCGCAAACTCTACGACCTGGCGGTGCCGGAATACGAAAAGTTCCTCGGCCTTTATCCCAATTCGCCCGACCGCGTGACCGCGCTTTTTTACATGGGCCAGGCCTACCGCGCCCTCAAACGGACCGCCGCCGCCCGGACCAGTTTTCAACAGGTCGTGCGCGATTTCCCCGAGAGCGAACTGGTCGGCCCGGCTTCCTACGGCCTCGCAGAGATCTATTTCAACGACCAGGATTACGCGGGCGCGCTCCCCTTCTTTCATCGCGCCGCCGCGAAAGTGAAAGCCTCCGCGCTCGCGCTTTCGGCGCGTTATTTTGAAGCACGCTGCCTGGAAAATCTTGGCCGCAAAGATGAAGCGCGCGACCTCTATCAGCAGGTCATCGCGATCGGCGATCCCAATCCGTTTCGCGACGATTCGCGGCTCGCGGTCGGGTCCATTTTTCTCGCCGCCGGCCGGAAGGCGGACGCCCTGAAACAATTTGAAGCGCTCGCCGGCGAAGCGAGCAAACCCGCCCTCAAGGCGGAAGCGACCGTGCGCGCCGGGCTCGTCGCGCTCGACCTCGCGCAAAACGACAAGGCGGATAAGTCGATAACCGCAAAGGCCACCGCTCTCCTGAAAAAAGGTCGGACGCTCCCCGAAGCCGGCCGCTGGAGCGGCGTCGCGGCGGTCGGTCTGTTGCGGCTCGAATATCAGGCCGGCGATTATGCAGCAGCGGTGGCGGATTACAAAAAGAGCAAGGACGAGGTCCCGGAAGAAGTTCGGCCGGAAATGATGTTGCTGGCCGCGAATAGCCAGCGCCAGCTCGGGCAGATGAAAGAAGCGCAGGCGATCTACCAGCAGATCATCCAGAAATATCCCAGCCGCGAAGAAGCGAAAGACGCGCGCTACCAGCGCCTGATCGGTCTCTACAACGCAAATGATCCGGCGCTTGGGGCGGAGATCGACGAGTTCCTCAAGGACAACCCCAACGGCGAACGAGCCGACCAGGCAAAATTGCTCAAGGCCGAAGCGCTCTACAAGGCGAAGGATTTTACCGCCGCCGCGCCGCTCTACGCCGGCCTGCGCGATTCGAAATTGTCCGCCAAGCTGCGCGCGGAAGCGGCCTTCAAACTCGGCTGGTGTTACGTCCAGGCCAAACAGCTCGACAAGGCAATCGACGCCTTCGCTTATTTCCTCCAGGCCTTCCCGGAGCATCCGCAGGTTCCATCCGCGCTCGCTCAGCGCGCCCTCGCTTTCCAGGAAAGCAAACAATACGAGCGCGCCCGGAGCGATCTGGAACAATTGCTCGTCAGCTTTCCCAAGGCACGGGAACGCGAAGCGGCTCTGCAGCAAAAAGCTCTCATTCTCGGCCAGACCGACGACACCAAGGGCATGGCCTCGACCTTTCAGCAGCTGCTGAAGGAATATCCGAAAACCGCGGCCGCGGGGCAGGCCCATTACTACATCGGGAAGTCGGCTTTCGAGGCGAAGGATTACGAAACCGCCGTCGCCGAAATGAAACAGGCGCGCGAGCTGAACAAGGAACAATACGGGACTCCATCCGCGCTCCGCATCATGTCCTCCGATTTTTATCTGAAACAGCGCGATCCCCTGGCCAAGGAAGTGGACGCCTTCTACGAGGCTTCGCCGAACGCGCAGGTTCCGGCGGAGATTCTGGAATGGCTCGGGCTCGAATTTTACAACGCCAAAGATTACGCGCCCGCCGCCAAATACCTCACCGCTCTCGGCAAAACCGGCAACGTCAGCAGCGTGAAGCCGGACTTCTGGTTTTACCTCGGCGACGCGCAGATGAAACTGAATCAGCCGGCCGAGGCCGAGACTTCGCTCCAGAAATTCCTCGAGACGACGCGCGATCCGGCGGCGAAAGCAAAAGCCCTTCTCGCCCTGGGCGAGGCCAAAATCGGCGCGCACAAACCGGATGACGCGCAAAAAATCGCCGAGGAAATCATGAGCCTGCAACCGGAAGGCCGGGTCAACGCCCAGGCGCGGCTGCTCGCGGGCGAGGTCGAGATGGAGCGGGAGCAGTTTGAAGCGGCCGGCAAAGCGTTCATGAGCGTCGCCCTGCTTTACGACGATCCCGAAATCACCCCGCAGGCCCTCGCCAAAGCGGCTAAAGCCTACCAAAAAGCCGGCAAGCCCGATGAAGCCGAGCGGGCCAGCGCGCAATTGCACCAAAAATATCCCGACTACGCCGGCGGCTAGTGTAGACGCCTCCCTCGGGGAGGCGCGGGTCTGCGTTCCATGGCAGAACCGATACCCGCGCTTCGCAGAGCGAAGCGTCTACAGGTTGCGCTTCTCGCGTGACCGCCGCATCGACCTCTCGTGTGCGCTCCCAGATTTCGGCGCTCATAGAGCGCCGCTACAATTGCGGCAAATGGCGCAGCGTTTCGATCGGGAGCGGAGCGAGAAAGTTTTTCGGGTCGTCGATTTGCAACACCGGCCGGGCGAGGACGGCGGCGAGGAAACTCAAATCCGGCGTCGCAGCCAGGCCGGCCTGAGCGGTCAGGTGCAACCGGGCCAGTTGCCTAACGACACGCTCGACCTCAGCGCGGCAATTTTTCGTCGAGGTAAAATGCACCGTGCAAACTCCCGGCGCGGTCGCTTCCAACTCGGGCGCGAGGGTGCTGGCATGATGGAGCAAAATTTCACCGGCGATTTTCTCCTGGGCCAGGGCGCGCGGTTTGATGATCAAACTCAGGCAGCGCGCCAGCCCCTGGCTCGCAGTCAGGCCCGCGCTCACTCCGGCCTCCGCGGCGCTTTTCGTCAGCTGAAGGATGGTCGCTTTCGCTTCCGCCTCATCGAGCAGTGCGACTGGTTGCCAATGCAAGGCCGGCTCGTGACGCAGCGCCGCCTGCAGTTCAAAATCGGGCAAATAGATCGCGGCAAACATCAGATTCGTCTCCCGGAGCACAGCCGTCCCGGCTGTGGGGAGCGCAGGCGTCTCGCCATGCAGCATGGTCTGAGGCAGGCGAGACGCCCGCAAGCCCCACAGGCGAGACGCCTGTGCTCCGCAGCAAATGCGACCCGGCCTTGGTCATTCGTCATTTGGGGCATTCCTTCATCATTCGAAATTGGTCATTCGTCATTCTCATCCCACCATCCTCCATTTGTTAGGCTGGGCTCGCTGCACTCGAATTTTCAGCCCGGCCTGCAAAGCGGCCGCCTCCCAATCGAGTTGCGGAAGAGTCCAGAGATTCTCCAGGTTCAGTTTCCACTGCGCGCTGCTGATCATGCTCCGTGGGGTCAAAACTAAAAACGCGGTCGGGGCCGGCTCGACCAGGCGTTGCAGGCGATACCAGTTGCTCGCCGGGATTTTTTGCAATTCCGCCACCGGGTTGAGCACGAGGTCGAGAATGACGAGCGGAAAATTCCCGTCGCGCAAAAGCAGATCCGCCGCCTGCAACGCCTCGCCCGCAGTGCGGCCACGCACCCACAACAGATGGCGCAATGCACTCTCGCCGACGAAAAAGGGATCGAAGGAATCGCGCCCATCAATTAGCGCGAGAAAGGACCGATCAAGTGCGGCCCGATGCAGCAGCGCGGCTACGATCGAGGCACTGCCGGCGTGGGGTGGAGCGCAGCTTAATTCCGTAATCGCCCCTTTCGTCAGGCCTCCCTCCAGCCCCTGATCGAAAATCTCCAACCCGGTGACGAGGCGGTCGCCCGGCGGCGGCAGTTGTTCCTGCGGAAAACGCTCCGCGAGCAATTTGCGCAGGTCGATGATACTGCTGCTCGCGGCCATGCCAGATCATGACACGAGACCGTGATATGTTCAAAAGAACAGTTACCCGCCGCGGCCTCCACTGGCCGCCTGTTTGCGCACCAGCGACGTCATCACCCCCTGGATCTGCAACTCCCGGGCCGGGATCAGATCCGGGAACTTCGGGTTCTCCGCTTTCAAATAGGGCCGGCCTCGCTCCGTGACGTAGCGCTTCAGAGTTGTCTCGCCATCGATCAACGCCGCCACGATGTCGCCGTTCTTCGCCGTCTGCCGATCTTCCAGGATTACGATATCGCCATCGAGAATATGCGCTCCGATCATGGAATCGCCCCGCACTCGCAAGGCAAAAGTGCGCGCGCTACGCGAGGCGTTGACGGACTCGAGATCGAGCGCGACATGGCCCTCGATATTTTGTTCCGCCAGAGTCGCCATGCCGGCCGGGATTTCCCCGTAGATCGGAATGTCGACCACCCGGCTCTGGGGCGCGGCCGTGATCAGGGCGCGCGCCTTGCGGGCGTGGCGTTGCAGAAAACCTTTCCGCTCGAGCGCGGCGATGTACTGCATGACCGAGGTCTGACTCGCGAACCCGAAATGTTCCTGGATCTCGCGCGTGCTTGGGGTGAGACCTTTGGTCCGTTGTTCCGCCTGGATGAATTGCAGGACGTTCTTTTGCCCGGGAGTGAGCATGTGAACATATTATCGGGGAATGTTAGGCGTGCAACTCCCAAATCGACTTTTGGTTAGGCGGCGCACTTCCCCTCCGGGGAGCACGGGCTGGCAGCCCGTGCTCCCCAGACTTCGCCTCCACCCGCGCTCTTTTCTAGGCGACGCTCAGTCGAAATCGCTTTTCTTTGGCCTGCTCCCGCAAGCGCGTGAGATAGGAGATGGAATCGTAACGCTCGATCAGGTTCGATAACTCGTTAGGCGAAGCCGGCGTCGAAAGACCTTCGCTCGCGCGCAGATGGCTTAGCTCGCTTTCATAAGTTATGTTCAATTGCCCTTCCAGGTCGGCCAGTTTGCCCTCGAGCTTCGCCCCTTCCCCGCTCAACAGCGCGCGGGAGAGCGCGCTGGTCGCCTCGCCACTTTTCAGCAACCACCGATCGACCTCCCGCAAGAGCGTTCCGGTGTTCCAGAACAACTCCGCCACCGACGGCGGGACCGGCCGCCCCGCGGTCAACTTCGCCCCTTCCAAAGTGAGCAGATGTTGCAGACGCAATTTTGGATCGCTCAGAACCCGAAACGCCTCGTTCAACTCCGCATCGGCGGCAGCGTTCCGCGCTCGCGCGAAATATTTTTCCTTCAACTCGTCCAAGTCGAGCCAGGGCCGTCGCGCTTCGTCGAAAAGCGCGAAGTAATCGGTCATGCCGAAAAACTCTCGCCGCAGGAGCAGTGCGCGACCGCGTTCGGATTGGTCACTTTGAAACCGCCCTTTTGCAGATCGTCGCTGTAATCCAGAACCGAGCCGCTGACGAAGAGCGCGCTCTTCGGGTCGACCACGACGCGGACGTTGGCCGACTCGACCATGATGTCGCGATTCGCCGGGCCATCGACCAAATCCATTTTGTATTGCAAACCGGAACAGCCGCCGCCGATGACCGCGACCCGCAACGCGCCGTGGGCCCGGCCCTGTTTTTGCAGGAGCGAGGTCAATTTGCGCGAGGCGTCTTCCGTCACTTTGACGAGACGCTCGTTGCCGATCTTGTACTTGATGTCGCCGTTAGGCGCGGGCGCTGCGGACACGAGGGAATTTAGGCCGCTTCCAGGCAGGTTGCCAGATGGACCCGGGCAATTTCATCCACTTCCTGCAAAGTCGACACGTGCTGGAATTTTTCCCGCAGTTGCTTGCTCGCCGGCAGTCCCTTGGAATAAGCCATCAGGCGTCCGCGCATCGAGCGCATGGCGATGTCTTCGTTCCCGCATTCCACCACCGCCAGTTCGCAGTGCCGCTGGATAAGCGCCCACTTCTCCGCTGGCTCGGGTGGCGGGAGGAGCTGGCCGGTCGCGAAATAATGTTTCGTCTGGGAGAAAATCCAGGGCGAACTCATGGCGGCGCGTCCGATCATCGCGCCCGCGATGCCGGAGAGAGCGCGACGTTTCGCGACCTCGGCCGCGCTGAAAAGATCACCGTTCCCGATCACCGGAATCGAAACCGCCGCCGCTACCTGCGCGATCACGTCCCAATCGGCCACGCCCGAATAGCCTTGCGCCCGGGTGCGCCCGTGGACCGCCAGGGCGGCAATGCCTAACGACTCCAAAAGGCGCGCTACGCTGGTGGCATTGATGCTGTTGTCATCCCAGCCGATGCGAATTTTGGCCGTGACCGGGAGAGGCGCGACCGCCTGGATGACGGCGGCGGCGACTTTGCCTAACAATGGGCAATCCTTGAGCAGAGCGGAGCCGCCATTTTTCGAGACGACCTTGTTCACCGGGCAGCCGAAATTGAGATCGATGAAATCCGGCGCGACCCACTCCACCACCTGCCGCGCCGCCTCCGCCATATGTTCCGGGTTGCCGCCGAAAAGCTGCACCCCGACCGGGCGCTCGATCGCGTCGAAGTCAAGATAACCGCGGGTCCGGTGATTGCGCCGGAAAACGCCCTCGGAGGAAACAAACTCGGTCACGAGGACATCGGCCCCGCGCTCCTTGCAGAGCTGGCGAAAGATTTTGTCCGAGACTCCCGCCATCGGGGCGAGGTAGAGCGGGAACCGCCCGTTGGAGAACCAGGGAAGCATTGTCACTCTGTAGCGGCGCTTGGGAAGCGGGGCAAATTCCGCTGTCCTGTAGACGCCTCCCTCTGGGAGGCGCGGGCGCCAGCGCGGTTCAACACCGCGGCGACGCTTGCCCCCGCGTTTCGCAGAGCGAAACGTCTACAGGGCTTGCAGCAGCTGCACGACTTCGTTTTGCACTCCGCCCAGCTCGTCGAGCCGCAGTTGCGGATCAGGTACAACGAAGACGTCGCCGGTTTTGGCGTGCTCGTAAATCAGCACCCGGCCGCGGTCATTATTCTCGCTCTGGATTTGTTTGAGGATCTTCTTCCGTTCCAGCATCGCCGCCAGGACGTAGCAGGTGTTGGCGTTGGCGGGATTGGCCGCAGCCACGAGGCGGCGAAAAAGTTCTTCGGCGTTTTCTTTCGGCAACGGCTCCGGCGGCGCAGCCGGCGGCGGCTCGAAGCGCGCGCGCCAGAAAGAAAACGGCTGCAAATTCTCGTTCCGCTGTTGCCAGGCTTCCTCGCTCAGATCCTGCCGACGAAAACCGTCCCCATCCCGAAAGAGCAGGGTGTAAAAATTCTCCCCCGCGGCAAAAGGCCGGCCGGTCGCCGCACAGGCTTCGGCGCGGTGCTGGATCGACCATTCATCAGCCAGGGGATTCATGAGGCGCGCAGGTTACGCCAGAGCGTGACCGGATGAAAGTTGGGCGTTTCGCGATTCGTCGCGCGCAGGCGGAGGAGATAAAGGCCGATGAGAAAAAAGAGGATGTTCGGCGCCCAGGCGGCGGTCACGGGCGAGATGCGGTCCCCTTCCCCCAGCGCGAGAAAAAGGTGGGTCAAAAAATTGAAGGTAAAAACGAGCCCGATCGCCATCGCCACGCTCGCGATGATGCCGCGCCGCGAAAAGCTGATGCCAAGCGGCGCGCCCATCAAGGCAACGATGAAACATGTCCAGGGCAAGGCCCAGCGATACTGGAGCTGGGTGCGAAAAGGCGCGAGCAACGTCTCGGGGAAATCGGCGTTGAAGTGGAGGTATTCCCGGAGCTCAGAGACGCCGAGGAATTCCGGGCGCACGTTCGCGCTGTCGAGGCGATAAGGGGTCTCGCTCCAACCCGTGATCGGTAGGCTTTCATAAAACTTGTCCGCCGTAATATTGCCGGCCAGATCGTAATCCACCACCTTGGACAAGGAGAGGCGCCAGGTTTTGCTCGCCGGTTCGTAGAAGGCGTCGGTCACGAGGTAATTGCGGGTGATGTTTCCCTCCGCGTCCTGTTGCACCACCTGCACTCCGCTGAATTGGTTCGATCCCGGCTTGAAGCGCGCAATGTACCAGGTGCGATTATCGGTCCGGTTGCGGAAGACCTGGCCGCTCACGATCACCTCGCGCGGTCCGTTTTTGCTCAGGACTCGTTCGAGAAATTTCTTCCGCGCTAGCTCAGCATGGGCGGCGAAGGTGTAATTCAAGGCAAAGGCCGCGCCGGTGGTGAGAAGCCCCATGAGGAGGAGCGGCAGAAGCACCCGCGGCACGCTCACGCCCGAGGTCAGCATCGAGACGATCTCGTTCGCGCGCGACATTCGGCCGAGGGAAAACAGGAGGGCAAGAAGGAGCGAGACCGGCAGGAGGACGAGCAGCACTTGCGGGATCTGGGTCCAATAAAACCACAGGACCAAGCCTAACGGCGCCCGTTCGTCGAACATGATCGAGCTGTTATCGCTGATGTCGAAGATGAGCCAGATGGCGAGGAAGCCGAAGATGCAATAGACGTAGGGCTGAAGGAAATTCCGCAGGACGTAGCGGTCGAGGAGTCTCATGTAGAAAAATTCGAAATTCGAAGCACGAAATCCGAAACAAATTGGGACGCATAAAATCCAAAAAAGCAAACCAGGGGCAACCGTATCGGGCTAGCTTGAGACATCATGATTTCAGGTCTTCTTTCGAATTTCGACATTTGGATTTCGTGCTTCCCACGGAGCAGATTGGATTTCGGGATTCGATATTCGAATTTCCGCGTAGTTTACGCGGCATGATTGCGCTCAAAGATTCCCTCGGGAGCGACTTTGTCGAGCGGGTGCGGGCGATTTTCGCCGCGGACGGCCTGCTCGCCCAGGCGCGCAATTTCGAATATCGGCCACAGCAGCAGGAAATGGCCGCGTCGGTCGCGCGCGCCCTCGAAGAAGAGCGCCACCTCGTGGTCGAAGCTGGCACCGGGGTCGGCAAATCGCTCGCCTACCTCATCCCCGCGACGCTCTTCGCGATCGAGAAAAAGAAGAAGGCGATCATTTCAACCCACACGATCAACCTCCAGGAGCAGCTCCTGCACAAGGACATTCCGATCGTGAAAAAAATCCTCCCGGTCGAGTTCGAGGCCGCGCTGATGAAGGGTCGGCAGAACTACCTTTGCCCGCGTCGCCTCGAGCGCGCACTCCAGAGCGCGAACGAGCTTTTCAACACCACCGAACAGGCCGACCTCGCCCGCCTGGCCGACTGGGCGCGGACCACGACCGACGGAACCCTGAGCGATCTGCCGATCGAGCCGGACCCGAAAGTCTGGGTCCAGGTTTGCAGCGAAGCTCACCTCTGCACCGCCAAAACATGCGGCCAAAATCCGCGCTGCTTTTTTCAACAAGCGCGCAAACGTTTGCTCGTGGCCGATGTGGTCGTGATCAATCACACCCTCCTCTTCATGCTTCTCGGGAGCCCGGAGGAACAGGAGGACCGCGAGGAAGGTTATCTTTTCCCTAACGACTTCATCGTTTTCGATGAAGCGCACACGGTCGAGCAGGTGGCTTCGCGCCAGATCGGGATCGGGATCTCGCAATACGGACTGCGCGCCACCATCCAGCGACTCTATAATGCGCGCTCCAAGAAAGGTCTCTTCACCGTCACGCGCGACGCCGCCGGGGTGACGCTGGCGGCTTCGTTGGCCGAGGAGGCAGATCGTTTTTTCGACGCGATCGATGAGCGGGCCAACTTCAAGAAAGGGCGCGAATGCCGGGTGCGGGAAGCGGATTTTGTCGAAGATCAAATCACCGGGCGGCTGGCGGCGCTGCAGACGCGCATCATCGAGGTGGTGCGCAAGACGGAGGATGAATTTCTCAAGGCCGAGCTGACCGAACTCGGCCGGCGGATCGCCGATGCGCGCGAAGGGATCTCGATCTTCCTCCAGCAAAGCGCGGAGCAATACGTTTACTGGATCGAGCGCACGGGGAAAGCGGCCCAGAACATCACTCTCAATGCCGCCCCGGTCGACGTCGCTCCCGTTTTGCGGCGCATGCTCTTCCGCGACGGCTGTAGCAGCATCATGACCAGCGCCACTCTCGCGGTGGGGCGGCCGGACTTGCTCTATTTCCGGCGCCGGATCGGGGCGGAAGATTCCGAGGCATTGCAGCTCGGCAGCCCATTCGATTTCCAAAAGCAGATGAAGCTTTTCGTCGTGCGCAAGATGCCCGACCCGCGAGACGAGAGCTATGCCGGCGCACTCGCCGAATGGGTGGCGCGGTTTGTCGAAGATACCGACGGGCGCGCTTTTGTTCTCTTCACCAGCTATCGCGCGATGCAGCAGCTGGCGGAGGAGATGGAACCCTTCTTCGTTAGGCAAAAGATGAATCTGCTCGTGCAGGGCAAGGGCGCCCCCCGAAGCCAGCTCCTCGAGCTTTTCAAGAACACCCCGCGCAGCGTCCTCTTCGGGACGGACAGTTTCTGGATGGGCGTGGACGTGCCGGGAGACGCGCTTTCCAACGTCATCATCACCCGCCTGCCCTTCGCCGTCCCCGACCACCCGCTGACCGAGGCCAAGCTCGAACTCATCCAGGCGCGCGGCGGTGATGCCTTCACCGAGTATTCGCTCCCGGAGGCAATCCTCAAGTTTCGCCAGGGCGTCGGGCGTTTGATTCGGACGAAAAGCGACAGCGGCATCGTCGTCGTGCTCGATAACCGGATCGTGACCAAAACCTATGGGCGAGCTTTTTTGAAAGCGCTCCCGGAGTGCCCGGTAAAGATTTTATGAACCGGAAATTGAAGCTTTTCTGGAGGAGCTTTTCTTTTTGAGATCTGTTACTTTGTCGCCGTGCCGCGCTTCGCTTTTACCACCCTCCTCGCGATCGTCGCCGCCTTTCTCGCCGGGATCGCGATTGGTCGCTACACCCTGCTCCATCCGATCGATCTCTCCGCCTCCGTCGCGGAAGACGTCAATTCGTTAGGCAAAGATCCTGGCCCGGTCCGGCTGGTGACCGGCGCCAGCGTCACCCCCGCGCACCGGACCTCCCGCGAGCGCGAGGCTGCGCCGGCTACCACCGAAGCCATTGTGGCCAGCCTGAAAGCGGCGATGGATCGGCCTTCCGATCGCCACAGCTATCTGGAAGCGAGCAAATTGATCGATGCGCTCGATCCAAAAAATGTTCGGCCGGTGCTGGAAGCTTTCCAGGCGCTGCCCAATCAGCGCGAGAAATCGATCTACCTCAGCATGCTCGTCGGCCGCTGGGCCGAAGGCGAACCGCAGGCCGCGCTGGCCTTCGCCCAAACCAACGGCACTTCCTCCGAGCGCCGCGCGATGGTGGCGGCGGCGGTTCGTTCCTGGGCAGAAAAAGATTCGGCCGCGGCCAACGCCTGGGTCCTGCAAATGCCGCCCGGCCAGGACCGCGATCGCGCCCTGCAATCGGTCGTCTCTTCCCTCGCCGATTCCAATCCCGAGGCCGCCCTCGCCATGCTCCAATCGCTGCCCGCTTCCGGCCAAGGCCGGCAGAATTTTTACTGGCCGATTTTTTCCCGCTGGGCCACCATTGATCCAGTCACGGCGGCGCAACGGGCCTCGCAATTGCCGGCGGGATCGGGACACGACAACGCCGTCCAGGTCGTGGCCTCGACCTGGGCCAGTCAGGATGCACAAGCCGCCTTTGCCTGGGCCAACGGCCTGCCGCCGAGCCAGAGTCGCGACAACGCGATCCAGACCGTTCTCTCTTCGTGGGCAAATAAGGATCCGCAGGAAGCTTCCGTCCAGATCGCGGGTCTGCCGCCCGGCCCCGCGCGCGATCGCGCCACCGGCAACATCGCGCGCCAGTGGGCCCAGAACGATCCGACCGCCGCGCTCGCCTGGACCCAGTCGCTGCCGCAGAGCGAAGGAAAAAATCGCGCGCTCCAGAATGTGCTCTCGAGCTGGGCGCAAAGCGATCCCAACGCCGCGGCCGACTACGTAGCTGGGTTACCGATCGGGAAAATGCAGGAGGACGCGGTGAAATCGATCGCCCGCCAGCTCGCGACGGCCAATGTCCAGACCGCCTTGAATTGGGCGCAAAAACTTCCCGACGGCGCGACCCGCGAAAACGCGCTCAACCCGATCGTCGCGCAATGGAGCGAAACCGATCCCGCGAGCGCGGCGGAATTCGCTCTCCACAGCACGCGCGGCGAGACGCGACAGAGTTTGCTCGACAGCATTTCGCGCCAGTGGGCGCAAAACGATCCGCAGGCCGCGATCAGCTGGGCGCAAGGTTTGTCCGATCCGGCGGCCCGCAACGCCACCCTGCCCAACATCATTTCCGCTGTCGCCGAAAGCGATCCGCAACGCGCCGCGCAAATGCTGCCCCGCCTTTCGGGCGACACGCAAACGGCAGCGGCCACTGCTCTGATTTCGCAATGGGCGTCGAACGATCCGCAGGCGGCCGGCACCTGGGCCAAGTCGTTTCCCGAGGGAAAAACGCGCGACCAGGTTTTCGAAAATTTGATCTCGCGCTGGGCCGGCAGTGATGCGGAAGCGGCGGCGAGTTGGCTCGGGAGTTTGCCCGATAGCACTTCACGCGACCAGGCGGTGAGCGCGTTTGCCGGCCGGATCAGATCGTCCGATCCCTCGGCCGCGGTGCAATGGGCGGCCACGATCGGCAATGATAGCCTGCGCAACAGCCAGATGGAATCGACCGCGCGCGCCTGGCTAAGAAGCGATCCGCGTAATGCCTCGGCCTGGATCGCGAATTCGTCCCTGCCAGACGATACCAAGACGCGGCTGCTGAACCCGGGCGGATAGAGCAAGGTTCGGCAGCGAGAAAGTGGACATGTTCTATTGAACATGTCCGATTCGGGGTTAATTTCCCGGCGTGCCGAGCAAGCAAGCCACCGCCGAACGCGCCCACGAGCTCTCTCATCTCCTGGCCATTCTGCACAAATGGGGCGTCCACACCCTGGGCGATCTCGCCGCCCTCCGGCCCGATCCCCTGGGTGCGCGGCTTGGGCCGACCGCGGTCCGGCTTTGGGAACAGGCGACCGGCCGCGCCACCCGCCTCCTCCGGCTCGTTAGGCCAGCGGAAGTTTTCCGCGAGGAGATGGAGTTCGAGTACGAGATCGAAACCACGGAGCCGCTCCTTTTTGTTCTGCGCCGATTTCTCGAGCAAATCAGTCTCCGGCTCGGCGCGCTTTACCTCGTCGCGCAGGAACTCACTTTCCGGCTCACTTTTGCCGACAAGTCGCACTACCAGCATCGCTTTCACATCCCCGACCCGACCCACTCGGTGGAGATTTTATTTCGTCTCCTCCAGGCGCATCTCGAAACCTTCCGGGCGGAACATCCGATCGTCGCCGTCTCGCTGGAGGCGGCCGTGGCCGAGCCGGCGCGGCAACAGTTTCAATTTTTCGAGACGCCGTTGCGCGACCCGGGCCGGCTCCATGAAACCCTCACCCGGCTCACGGGATTGTTAGGCAGAGAGCGCGTTGGGCGCCCGGTCCTGGAGGATTCGTATCGGCCGGAGGCGTTTCATCTCGAAGCGTTTTCCTGGGAACTGCCGTCCGAGCCTAACGAACCGGCGCCAACGATCGGACCCGCCCTGCGCCGTCTGCGGGCGGGCTCGCGGCGCGCGATGGCCGCGGCGGTGGCCGCGCGGCAGGGGCCGTATCGCACGTCGGGCGACTGGTGGGACGTCGAAAAATGGGAGCGGACGGAGTGGGATTTGCAACTCGCGCGAGGAGAAGTGTGCCGCTGCCGGGAAACGCCCGGGGGCTGGGAAATCGAGGGCATTTATGACTGAATTTCGATTTCGAGGATGAGCTTCGAAAATCCCCCTTACTCCTGCTCCTGATCGATCCGCACCCCATCATGTCCTACGTCGAACTCCATGCCTGCAGCGCCTTTAGCTTTCTGCGCGGCGCTTCTTTCCCGGAGCAGTTGGCCGAGCGCGCGGCGGAGCGCGGCTTGCCCGCCGTCGCCCTGCTTGATCGCAATGGAGTCTATGGGGCTCAGCGTTTTTCCGTCGCCTGTCGCGAGCAAGGGGTGCGTGCCATCACCGGCTCCGACCTCACGATGGAGGACGGCACTCTTCTGCCCGTGCTGGTAGAAAATCGCACCGGCTACGCCAACCTCTGCTCCCTCCTGACCGAGGCGCATCTGCGGAGCGAAAAAGGGAGCTGCGCAATTCGCTGGGAAGAATTGGAAAGGTTTAGCCCGGGACTGATTCCCCTGCTGGGGAACACGGGCTGTCAGCCCGTCGTTTGAGGGCGTCTCCCGCAAACTTCATCCCGCTTCGGGCGTCGTGGACCGAAAAGCGCCCGGCAGACTGCCGGACGCGACGGGCTGACAGCCCGTGCTCCCCAGAACCTCGCGGAGCGCGCGCAGCGGTTGTGCGATCTTTTTGGCCGCGAGCGCGTTTACGTGGAGCTGCAGCGCCATCTCGTCCGGGGCGAAGAACGCGGCAATCGCCGACTCATCGACTTGGCGGAGCAATTTCGCCTGCCTTTGCTCGCGACCAACGGCGTGCGCCACGCCACCCCGCTCGGGCGCGAGGTGCTCGACGTTTTTACCTGCATCCGCGAACACACTCACCTCGACGCCGCCGGCACTCGCCTAACGAATAACGCGGAGCGCCATCTGAAGAGCGCGGCGGAAATGAAAACGCTCTTTCGCGATCGGCCGGAGGCCATCGCCAACACCGTGCGCCTGGCCGAGCGGCTCGAGTTTTCGCTCGAGAACATCGGTTACCATTTTCCCGATTACTCGGTCCCGGAAGGGCATTCGATGGATACTTTCCTGCGCACGCTCGTCCTGTTCGGGGCGCAGCAGCGCTACGAATCGATCTCCCAGAAAGTGAAACGCCAGCTCGAGTTTGAGCTCAATCTCATCATCCGGCTCGGCTTCTCCGGTTATTTTTTGATCGTCTGGGACATCCTGAATTTCTGCCGGGAAAACAACATCATGGTCCAGGGCCGCGGGAGCGCGGCGAACAGCGCGGTTTGTTTTTGTCTCGGGATTACCCCGGTCGATCCGGTGAGCAACAATCTCGTCTTCGAACGTTTCCTGAACGAGAGCCGCAAAGGCTGGCCCGACATCGATCTCGATCTCCCGAGCGGCGATCGGCGAGAGAGCGTCATCCAGGAAATCTACCGGCGTTACGGCAAACACGGCGCGGCCATGACCGCGAACGTGATCACTTATCGCGGGCGGAGCGCGGCGCGCGAGATCGGCAAGGCGCTTAATTTCGCGCCCAACATTCTCGACCGTTTCTCGCATCTGTTTGCGAATGGCGATTTTCCACACACCCTCGATCTCGAATCGCAGATCGAGCAATCCGGTTTGCCCAAGGCGCATCCGCGCATGCCCGCATTCGTTAGGCTCTACCAATCGATCTACGGCCTGCCGCGCCATCTCGGGCAGCACTCCGGCGGGATGATCATCTGCCAGGACAAACTCAGTTCCTTCGTCCCGCTGGAGAACGCCTCCATGCCGGGCCGGGTCGTGGCGCAATGGGACAAGGACGACTGCGAAGATCTCGGGATCGTGAAGGTCGACTTGTTAGGCCTGGGCATGATGTCGGTCATGCAGGACACCTTTGAGCTTTGCCGGGAACGCGGCCGGCCGCTCGATCTCGCGCACATCCCGAAGGACGACGCCGCCACCTACGAGCTGATGCAAAAAGCGGACACGATCGGCGTTTTCCAAATCGAAAGCCGGGCCCAGATGGCGACATTGCCGCGGATGAAGCCGAAATGTTTTTACGATGTCGTGATCGAGGTCGCGATCATTCGCCCGGGACCGATCCAGGGCGACATGGTTCATCCTTACCTCGCGCGACGGGCGGGGAAGGAGCCGGTGACGTACTTCGACGAACGGTTAAAGCCGATTCTCGAGCGCACGTTAGGTGTGCCGCTCTTCCAGGAACAGATGCTCAAGATCGCAATGATCATGGCCGATTTTTCCGGCGCGGAAGCGGAGGAATTGCGGCGTGCGCTCAGTTTTCATCGCTCGGTCGAGCGGATGGAAAAGGTGAGTCTGAAACTGCGGACCGGGATGGAGAAAAAAGGCGTCGCCCCCGAGATCATCCTCAAGATCATCCAGTCGATCAGCTCCTTTGCGCTTTATGGATTTCCTGAATCGCATGCCATTAGTTTTGCCATTCTGGCCTACGGGAGCGCTTACCTGAAGGTGCATCGCGCGGCGGAGTTTTACGCCAGCCTGCTCAATAATCAGCCGATGGGGTTTTATGCTCCGGCCACGATCGTGAAAGACGCGCATCGGCACGGACTGCGGATGCGGCCGGTCTGCGTGGCGGAGTCGGATTGGCCTTGCCTGGTCGAGTCGGAGGAATCCGTGCGGCTGGGGTTTTGCGTCGTCAACGGGCTACGGCAGGAGCATGCCGAGGAACTCGTTAGGCAACGGCAGGCGCAACCGTTTCGCTCGACGGAAGATTTTCGGCAACGGGTCCCGCTGACGAAGGATGAGTTGCGAACCCTGGCGGAACTCGGAGCTCTCAATTGTTTCGCGGAACACCGGCGGGAAGCGCTCTGGAAAGTGGAAGAAACGCGCTACGACGATTTGCTCTCGGGTAGGGGGGGCGTCCCGCCCGCCGGCGAAAGCGTCTCGCTTTCGCAAACTTTGGAAAGATCGTTTCGGCAAGATGCCGAAACCGGCGGGCGGGACGCCCACCCTACCCAGACTTCGCCGCTCGCGCCGATGACATTGCCGGAACGGGTGCAGGCGGATTACCTCGCGATGAACCTCACGACCGGACCGCACCCGATGAAATTGCTCCGGGAGCAATTGCCTAACGTCTGGCGCGCGAGCGATCTCGTCCTGGCCCGGCATGGCGCCACAGTCGAGATCGCGGGCAATGTGATTTGCCGGCAACGACCGGGCACGGCGAAGGGCTTTGTCTTTATCAGCCTGGAGGATGAGACCGGAGTGGCGAACGCAATCGTGACCCCGGATTTGTTTGAGCGCATCCGGCTTGTGATCACGGAGGAGCCGTTCCTTCTCATCGAAGGGGAAGTGCAGAACACCGATAAGGTCGTGCTGGTGAAGGCGAGAAAAATTCGTCCCCTGCCTCACGCCCAACTCGCCGGGAGCGAGTCGCACGACTTTCGTTAGGCTAAAACTAGTGCTTCGCCAGTGGTGAGATGATGGCAAAGTTGTGCATCCTCTGTAGCGGAGGTCTGTGACCGCCGAGGCGTGGAGCGGAGCGACGATTCGGCGGTCACAGACCGTCGCTACAACGAAGCAGATACCGTTTGGTCATCCTTCACTTCACAGCAGACGTGCACTAGTGGCAGCCGCAGCCCGAACCGCAGCCGCCGCCACCGCCGACCGTTCCGACCGATGGACCAGTCGATCCACCCGGGACATGCACGCCGTAGCCGCCGGAGATCACCCGCTTGACCGCTTCGCCCGTCTCCGGATCCACCCGGAGCGGTTCGTCTTTCATGCTTTGCTTGACCTCGAAGCGGCGGATCGGCTTCTTCGTGTCGGTTGTTTCGTAAACGTAGGTTGGCATAAAGTTATTCGGCCGCGTGACGTTTGGATTCTTCTTCCGGCGGCTCGGTTGCTTTCTCGGTCGGCGCTTTATCCGATTCCATCCACTCGGTGTGAAACACGCCCGGCTTGTCGACCCGCTCGTAAGTGTGCGCGCCAAAGAAATCGCGCTGCGCCTGGAGGAGATTGGCCGGCAGTCGCGCCTGCCGGTAGCTGTCGAAATA
>JBBPZS010000089.1:0-30512 GCA_038198605.1 Chthoniobacterales bacterium
GAGCTGATCGTTATCGCTTTCATCCGTGCGACTGGAAAGGAAGGCGATCCATTTCCCGTCCGGGCTCCAGCGCGGATGAGTCTGCGCGTCGTCGCCAAAAGTGAGAGCGCGGTTTTCCGAGCCGTCCCATTTCGCGAGCCAGAGATTTTTCGGCTGCTTGTCTTTCTTCAGGTCGACCGTCCCGACGACGTAGGCAATGCTCCGGCCGTCGGGCGAGAGATTAGGCTCGTCGACGTCGCGGATGGCCGCGAAATCGTCCGGCTTTAGCGACCGGCGAGTTTCCGCCCCTAACGAAAGAGCGGCACAGAAAAAGGAGAGAAAAAGGAAGAAGCGCGCGAGCATGCTGCGAAGTAGTAGACTTTTCCCAGCGCGAAACGCCAGCGAAATGGACGAAAGAGCGGTCCGATCGCGGTGCGAAATCGCCGCCAGCTCAATCCGGCCCGGGCTTGTCGTAGAAGAGAATATTGATCAGAAGCGCGATCCCGCCGCCGGCCGCGGCGAGGAAGAAAATGATCGCAAGCCCGGGATAACCCCAGATGCGGAAGGAGGTGTCGACCCGCATGAGGAGGCCGCGCCCACGATGAGCGACGCCAGGATCAAGCCGACCGTGATGCGATTGGCGACTTTCTGAAAACCGTCGATCAAGGTACGCTCGTCGATCGCGTCGACCGTCACCTTCAGTTCGTTGTTCGAAATCGCATCGAGGATCTTGTTCAGACGCGCCGGCAATCGCTGCACCAGATCCTTCAGCTCGAGCATGCCGCTGAAAAGGTTTCCCGGGGAAAGACTGCGCACGAGACGCTGCTGCATGATCTGCGCGGCGTTACGGCGGATCGAGGCGTTGGGATCGAAATCCGGTGCGATCGCGCGACCGACCTGATCGAGGTTCAGCAACGTCTTGCCGAGCATGGTCAGCTCCGATGGAACACGGATACCGCGCTCCGCCGAAACCTGCGTAACCTCCAGGACTAAGCGGCCGACCTGCATCTGTTCGACCGTGGCGGTCTTTTGCTGAGCCACGATCTCGCCGATGCGCCGGGTGAATTCCTTGCTCGCGAACTCTTCCTTCTTCTCGCCAATCTTGATCGCGATATTGGCCGCCTCATCACCATGGCCTTCCGCAATCGCGAGCAGGAGCTGCAATAAATGTTCCTGCAGCTTTGGCAGGATGCGCCCGACCATGCCGAGGTCGAGGAGCGCGATCCGATAATCGGGCGTGATGAAAACATTCCCCGGATGCGGATCGGCGTGAAAAAAACCGTGCACCAAAATCTGCTCGAGATAAGCGCGGAAGAGTTCTTCCGCGAGGGCGGCGCCGTCGAAATCCATCCGCACGAGCGGGCTCAAATCGGTGATCTTTTTTCCTAGCACGAACTCCATCGTCAGGACGCGCGAGGTGGAATAATCCGCAATCGGTGCGGGCACGATGATGTGGGAGAAGTCGCGCAATTGCTCGCGAATGGTGGTGAGGTTGGCCGCCTCCATCCGGTAGTCGAGTTCCTGGAGGAGGCTTTTGCGGAATTGCTCGAGCATCTGACAGAACTCGTAGCGGCGCCCGAGTTCAGTGTGCTGATCGAAGAACTCCGCGATGTCTTCGATCGCCTCCAGGTCCTCGACCATCTGCTCGCGAATCCCGGGTCGCTGCACCTTTACCGCGACCGTGCGGCCGTCGCGCAAGGTGGCACGATGGACCTGGCCTAACGACGCCCCCGCCATCGGCTCGCTCTCGAAATTCGTGAAGGCCTTCGAGATGCGCGCGCCGAGCTCGGAGCTGACGATCTTCTCGACCTCGGCGAAGCCAAACGGCTCCACTTTGTCCTGTAATCGGGCCAGCGCCTCGAGATAAGCCTGGGGCAGCAGCTCGACCCGGGTCGAAAGCAGCTGGCCGAGCCTAACGAAAGTCGGCCCGAGCTTTTCGAGGTCGTCAGCCAGCTCGTTCGCCTTGGCCGCTTCCTCCGGGGCGACGCGTTGTTCTGCGGCAAGCGTCTCGCTCAGGCCGGAGGCCTTGACCAGGTCGGACCTTCCATACTTCATGAAGATCCAGGCGATCTGGCGATAACGGTTGAGGTGCTGCGGTTTGAGTGAAATGGCCATGCATTTTGGGAAACGAAATTGGGAGGCAAGGCGGCCCTGTAGACGCTTCGCTCTGCGAAGCGCGGCCTGAGGCTGCGCTGCCGAGAAATGCGCCATTCGCAGGCACACCAAATGCCCGCGCCTCCCCGAGGGAGGCGTCTACAATGGCGCAAAAATGCGCCGATCGCGCCGGCGAGGCCGACGCTTTAAGGTAGGGCCGTTCGCTTCCCGTTACGCGGCGACCTGGTAACTCACCCGGTCATCTTCTTCCAGCCAATCGAAAAGCGGCGTCGTCTTTGGATCGAGACCGAGTGGCTTCAACTGCTCCGCGTACCATTCGCGCTTCTCGGGCACATCGTTGAAGCTGAAGGCCAGCTTCTCTTTGCACCAAGCTTCCTTCTCCGCGTCGCTCTTCGGCGTGCCGTGCGCGTCCACCCATTGGACCATTTCCTCATCGCTCTTACCTTTCGCGACCTCGGCCTTGAAATCGTCTCCCGTCACGCCTTTCCAGCCGAAAAGCATGTTATCGAGGGGGCAATCGAAATGATATTCGCCGATGTCGCCCGCCAGCAGCGCGCGGCATTTATCGAGCGTGCGTCCGAGGATCACATAACCGCCTACCCGGGTTTTCGGGCTGCGCGGCGCTTCTTTCGTCAGGTCTTTTCCTTTTACGTTTTGTTCCATGGGAGAGGATACGCGGGACGGTTGCAGCAGGCAAACCAGAGCACTTTTCCGAGCCCACCGTGGACGCAAACCGGGGGTCGTATCCGATTCAGGTTCATGAGCCAAAAAAAGGAAGTTATTTCGACATTGAACAACCTGATCGAAACCCTGAAGGACGGGCAGGAAGGTTTTAAACAATCCGCCAGCGGGGTGGACGATCCGCAGCTGAAAACGATTTTCGACACCCTCTCACTCCAGCGTTCCAAATTCGCTGGCGAGTTGCAGAGCGAAGTCGTGAAACTGGGCGATCCCGACCCGGAAGATTCGAGCAGCGTCAGCGGCTCGATGCATCGCGCCTGGATCAACGTCAAGAGCGCGGTCACGAATCGCGATCGTCACGCCATCCTCGCCGAAGCTGAGCGGGGTGAAGATTCCGCCGTCGCGGCCTACAAGGACGCGATGGAACACGATCTGCCGGCGCCGATCAAAGACATCGTCACCCGGCAGTCCGCCGAAGTGAAAGCCGCGCACGATAAGGTCCGCGCACTGCGCGACACCGCGGCCCAGAAGTAAGGATCAGGAGCGAGTCTTAATCTCAACAGGCGGGAGGCGTGAGCTTCCCGCCTGTTTCATTTTTAGGAGGTGGGGAGTACGTTTGGAGATCTCAGCGAACCAAGTCGATGTAATCCAAGGCAAACTGGTATCCGCTGCTGTGTGAATTTTTTCCTGTGACCAAAAAGTGAAAGGTTTTTTCACTCGCTTCGGTGAACGTCACCCTTCCCAGATCCAGGACTTCATAACCCACCGCAGCCGAATAGCCGTCCTGCGCCGAGCCTTGATTGAGGCCGTCAATCGCGAGCTGAACGATCCCGCTCTTCCGGCCTGTCCTGACTCCCAGCTTCACGCCATAGTTTCCGGCGATTGGAACTGTGACTTTGCAGGTAACAAAGTCGCCTGGCACTTTCGCGTCGAGGAGCATGCCCGCCCGCCTGCTCAGATCAGTATCGTTAAGCCGATAGAAGTGCGCTGACGCTTCGGCCGATAACTTCTCTGCCTCGAGTTGAGTCACCAGGACCAGATCAATGTAATCCACGATAAAGTCAGCGCCGGTGGTCTTCGACCCGAGCCCAGCGAGGAGAAACTGGAAAGCCTTGTCACCGGGAGTCCGGAAATTCACGGTTCCCAGGTCGCAAGTGCCGTCGCCGCTGGACGAGCCGCAATTCTCCTTCTGTGGATAGCCTTGTTTTGCGCCGTCGACTAACAAACGAAACACTCCTCCACCGCCGTTTCCACTGGTCTTCACCCTCACGTTGTATATCCCAGCCTTAGCTACCGGCACTGTAAAGGTAAGACTGTCGCCGGGTCGACTGGCCTGGAACAGTCTGCCCGCGCGCCCGCTCAGGTTAGAAGCATGGACCGTGCTGCAGGGTGCAGAATGGGCCTGGACAAACAGGGTTTCAGCTTCGAAGCGAGGCACCAAATCCAGATAATCCAGGACCAGCGCATGTCCGCTGCTTTCGCGGTTTCGGCCAGTGACCAGGAATTGGAACTGCTTGTCCCCAGGGCTGGAGAAAGTAACAGGTCCGAGGTTCCGGACTTCATAGCCCGATTGGCCGGAATACTCGTCTTGATGCGATCCAAGGTCTGCACCGTCGATTGACAGTTGAAACACGCCCTGGGATTCGCCGGTCCTGACTCCGACTTTCACGGCGTAGGTGCCAGGAGAAGTTATAGGGACCCTGTAACTGACGTATTCGTCTGACCCGGTCGACTGAAGCATTCCGGCGCCGCTGCCACTCGCGAGCGGATCATCCGTGTAGATCACACAATTTGTCCCTTTCGATGTCGTGGTGCGCAAGGTCTCGACTTCGAAGTCGTGCAAGCCAACGAAGAAATTGAGCGGGGCGGTTCCGGTGCCAGCGAGGTCTTGTCTGCTAAACATTTGAATTCGAGGCGGAGGTTCTTTTTTAATGGTGTCGATCGCGTGCGGTCCGCCTGCAAGACGCTCGTCCCTTGCTCCATCTTTCACGGGCGCACCCTCGGCCGGGGCCTTACTCGCGAGATCGCCGCGATAAATGCCCGAGATCGTTCCCGTCGCCGCGTCGAAACTCAATCCGGATGGGAGTGATCCGCCCAAGGCTCCATCCAACCCAAGATAATCATAAGAGCTAACAGCCGCATCGGCCGTGATGGTGTAGGAGAAGAACTGGTTCAGTACAAGAGTTGCGTTCGAGCTGCTGGTGATCACAGGGAGGAGCGGGTCGGAGACGAATGTGAGTTGGAGATAGGATTGCGCAGAAGTAACATCAGTCAGGTCTAATTCGACCCCAAAGCTTTGCGCCGAACCGTCAAGCGTCGGAGGTACCATTCCTGAGATGAGCCCTGTGCCACCGTCGATCGTCATTTGCGGCCCTACCCCCGCCTCATAAGGCAAACCGGTGGCCACGAGCCGCGCCCCCTGGCTGGCATCGGTTGTCAGAACCTGGAAGGCAAACGGCTGGCCGGCCCGCCCAGTCACGCAGGTGCTACTCGCGATAGTGGCGGCTCCGGGCGGAGCCGGTGGTGCGATATAAAAGCCGACGTCCTTGGAATCTGTGCCGCTGCTGTTGGTCACCATGAATGTCGCTGAAAAGGCATCATCGAAAGTTGTCGGCGAACCGGAAATAATGCCGTGGATCTTGTCGATCTGGAGCCCGTCGGGCAGAGGAAAGGCGTCGTAGTACGCGGGATTATTTGTCCCCGTGATTTGATAGATGAACTGCTCACCTACTCTCGTTACCTGCGCTTCACCGCCCATCGCATAGATAGCATTATCGACCATCGCTGCGCCCAACACGCGCCGTGCTGTCGGCATGGGGGCTCCGATCGTCCACGTGTCGAGGGATGGGTCATAAACGTCCACACTCGAGAGCAAACCGCGAGTGACTCCGTCCCACCCACCCACGACATAAACCTTGCCATCCAGGACTGCGGCCGCCGATTGCATTCGCGGATGGGGCATCACGGAAGGTTTGATCGTCCAAGCTCCGAAGCCACCATTGGCGTCAGGGTCGAACTCCTCCACCGTATCGACCACGTCCTGATGTTCTTTTTGACCACCGATCGCGTAGATCTTTCCGTTCACGGCCGCAACCGCCGGAAAACCGCGCGGCTTGTTCAGATGTTGTTTCGTCGTCCAGGAGCCGGCGCCGCCATTACCCGACGGGTCGAATACCTCTACCGTATCGATCGCGATGTACTGGGGGCCGTCGGTAGCTCCTCCGACGGCGTAAAGGAGATGATTCACTGGGTCGATGCCGACACCCACCTGCGCGCGGGGTCCCGCTCCCAAGGATGGCTTGTCTGACCAGCTGTCAGTCACCGGATCGTAAGCCTGGACCGTAGCGAGGGCTTCTCCAGGGCATCCATGTTCCCTTGATGCTCCGCCGATTACGTAGATCAGGTTATCGAGGGTGCCACCAGACGGTCGCCAGCGAAGGGGCGGTGGCATTGGCGCCAACCCGGTCGTCCAAAGGTCGAGTGCGGGATCGTACGCTTCCACCGTCGGCACGGTCGCGCAGTCGTGAATCACTGCTCCTCCAATAGTGTAAATTTTTCCACCCGCCGCAGCCGTCGCGAAACCCCCGCGGGCGGTCGGCATCGGCGCCATTTCGGACCAGCCCGGGTTTGGATCCAGCGGCCGAAGCACCGTGTTGACCCCGAGGATACGAAAATCTCCGGGATCTGTGATCACCGGAGCCTGGGCGTTGACTACAGCGATCCCCACGAACACGCAGTTCAGCGCCGCAAGTCCGAGCCATATCCGCATCGAAATGCGGCCATGATGCATTCGTGGGCTCATGCCAGGGGCCTTTCTCAATTTGGTTTTAAGGGTTGGTAACCGGAGTCGTCAAGAGTATTCGCACCCCTTGCCGGCTGCTAAATGTTCAAGATCTTGGAGATGCATTTCAATATTAGCCTGCCAAACGATTTCATTTCGCACTGCTCAAGGCCTGCAAAAGCCCGGCATACTTTTGCGTAACTGGATGATTCGGGCCCAAAGTATTGCGCGCATCTTCCTCGGCACTCGCGACGATGCTGCTGGCCTCTTGCCTCAGCCCTTGACCGGCCAGACCAGTGGCAAACTTGACCGTGAAATTCACCGTATCGGGATAGCCCGGGCCTAATTTTGTTTTCATTGCCCTCATGACCTCCGCGATTTGCGGCTGCGCTTCTTCGAGCCTTCTCTGGCCAATCAACGCCACCGCCAGGTTGGCGCGGCTATTCAAAGTCAGGCGGTGGTCAGGGCCGACGATCTTTTCTTCGAGCCCAATAATTTGGCGACACTCTGCTTCCGCCTCGGGATATCGTTCTTCATCGTCCAGCAGCTCGGCGAGATTGTTGCGGGTATTAAGCGTATGCGCGTGATGCGGGCCGATCACCTTTTCCTGCAGCTTGATGACCGCCCTGTATTGGACTTCTGCCGCCGGGTAGCTGCCATTCGCCTGCAGAGCGGTAGCCAAATCCATTCGATCATTCAGAGTCACGGGATGCTCTGCTCCGTAGACCTTCACATCGCGCTTAATGGCATCGCGGTAAAAGGCGATGGCCTCGGCATACTTACCCTGGTCGTTCAATGTATTGGCCAGGCCAATGCGAGCGGCCAGCGTCCGTTTATGGTTCGGACCAAGCACGCGCTCATCTAATTTGAGAACGTCTCGGTAGATCCGTTCCGCCTCTGCATAGGTGCCTTCGTGGTAGAGTGCGTTGGCAAGATTGCAGCGACTAAGAAGCGTATCGGGATGCTCGGAGCCGAGGATCTTATCTCGCAGCGCCGCCACTGCGCGGGCTTCAGCTTCCGCGTCGGCATGTTTCTCTTCCTCGTTCAGCGCATAAATGAGCCTGTGACGACTGGCCAGCGTCTCGGGATGTTCCGGTCCCAGGACACGAGAGCGGACTTCGATCACGCTGCGAAACAGTTTCTCCGCTTCGACAAATTTTCCCTGGGCGAAGAGCAGATCGGCGATGGCATCCTGCAATCCGGCCCACTCTTCCGAATCGCGTGTGACGTCGACAAATTTTTCGGCCTCACGGAAGTGCTGCATCGCCCGGGGATATTGAATCGCGGCCTGAGCGGAAAGACCGGCCAATTCCAACGCCTGGATCACAGTTCTTGGATTCACCGGAGCAGCTTCCCGCGCTTCCTCAGCCGCTTGCATCGCCCAGCGCTCCGCTTCTTTGTAGTCGTTCGCGACATAGGCTGCATTGGCCCGCTCAGAGGCTGAAGCGTTCGGGGCCCGTCTCAGGGAAGCCGCGAAGGGCGGCAGTTTTCCGCGCAAAAGTTTGACGTCAATCCCAAGCTCTCGGGCGAGCTGGCGGTAGACGTCTTCCTGCATTTGTCTTTCACCTGGTTGGCACACCTGGGCTTCCAAATGCGCGAACTCCATCACGCCCTGGCGGAGCTTGGCGATCTCCGCGTTCGCCTCCGCCTGGGTGTGCCGGTGCCAGGTAAACAAGCCGGCAACGAACATGAGCAGTGCCACCGAGGCCGCCGCCGCTCCGGCGATAGCGGGATTGCGCCGCGTCCAGCGCCACGTTTTCACCGGCGGAGAAACCGGCCGGGCCAAAATCGGGCGATCTTCCAACCAGCGCTCGAGATCTTCGGCGAGATCACCGGCCTGGCGATAGCGCGCCTCCGGTTCTCGCTCCAGGCAGCGGGCGCAGATCGTCTCCAGATCGCGGTCGGCGCCATTGACGAACGAACGAAGCTTGGGCGCCGGCTGTTCCGCCGCCTGCTGAATGACGGCGAGCGCGTGTTCGCCGAGAAACGGCGGCCGGCCGGCGAGCAAACTGAAGAGGATCGCTCCAAGACTGTAGATATCTGCGGTGGGCTTGGCAGCGATCGCCGGTCCTTTGGCCTGCTCGGGCGCGATAAAGCCGGGCGTGCCAAAAATAGTCAGCGTTCTTGTGATATCGCTCGAAGCGTCGAGCCATTTGGCCAGACCGAAGTCGCTCACGAACGGTTCGCCGCGACCGTCGAGCAGGATGTTGTCCGGCTTCAAGTCGCGGTGCAGGATGCCCTGATGATGGGCGTACTGAATGGCGCGGGCCACTTTGGTCATCAGACGCACGATCTCGCGCGGATTGTCGTGCAGGGCTGGGGCGACTTCCTGGAGGCTGCCGCCCGCGGCAAATTTCATACTGAAGTACGGCACTCCGTCTGCGCTCTCGCCTACTTCATAAATGGGCAGGATGTTAGGGTGATCGAGACTCGCGGCCGCTTCCGCTTCGCGCCGGAACCGCGTCAATGTCTCGCGCGAGTCGGCGTGGTAACCAAGGACCCGTTTGAGCGCGACAATGCGACGCGAGTGTCTTTGCCGGGCCCGGTAGATGACGCCCATGCCGCCGCGCCCAATCTCTTCGAGGATTTCGTAATTGCCGAGTCTCCAGTGGGTATCGGCGACGGCGAGGGCCGCGAGCGCGGCGTCGAATTCTTCTAACTCGAGGTTTTCCTCATCTCCCGCGCCGCCACGGAGCAGACAGGAAAGGCAAAGGCCCTGCCCGATGCGAGATTGGGTGTGGCAACGCGGGCAATCGCCAGGCGAATGCAGGGCCGCGAGCGAATCAGTGAGGCCACAGAGGTTCATGGGGTGCGCGGGGCGTGAGGTCGTGAATCCTTTAACGGAAAAGCAGGCCAGATTGCCGATTCACGAAACTCGAATCTCGACTCTCGTTTCACTGCTCCATCTCCTTTCCCGCGGCCAGCGCGGCCACGAGGTAGCGCAGTTCCTCCTCGACCTCCTCCGGTTTCTCGACCGTCTCCGCGACCGCCTCGCGGAGGAGTTGGCGATAGCGCTGTCGTAACCGGTGCAGGACGCTCTTGATCTCGGCGGTGCCGGCGCCGAGTTCGCGGGCCAGCGCGTCGTAGGAGACTTCCTCTCGCTCGGCCGTGAGCGAGCTGCTCAAGGCATCGAAGACCCGCCGCCGATCGCGGCTTTCGCATTCCTCCTGCAGGCGCCGAAGCGCCCGTTCCGCCAACGTCGCCGCCCAGCGCACATCGAAGATCCGTTCCGCCGGCCAGCTCTCGAGCGCGGCCGGCGGGATCGTCAATCTCGACGGCGCTTCCGCCATCCATTCGTCCCATGAGACAAACTGCTGGTCGCCCCCGCGTTTACCGGCCTGAGCCTTGGCATGCGCATCGTGCAAGAAATTTTGCAGTGCGGTGCGCAGAAGAGAGCGAAACCGGCCGCGCTCAGGATCGGCTCGCTCGAGGAAATTACCTTTCAACACCATGAGAAAAAAGTCCTGAGTGAGATCCTGCGCATCCTGCTCCGAGTGCCCCTTGCGGCAGACGAAAGCAAAGATCGGCCGCCAATAGATCCGGCATAGCTGCGCCAGCGCTTCGCGCGCCTTGGCGTCGTCGGATCGCCCGTCGAGCGAGGAAAGAATCAGGCTCCAGCGCGTCGTATGGAAACGACCGCTGCTTTCCGGTGCATTCCTGGCAGCGTCGGGGGTCATACCCTGGCAGGATGCGGAGCCGTGAAATTTTCTTCAATACAATAATGCCTTTCCCCCGAAGAACTTGCCGCGTCATCAAGCCCCCAAACAGCTCTCGCAGGGGGTGCGCCGTCGGGGCCGGCGCGCGAGAGCTCCTTGGAGAACAATGCTGTGGCCTCGTTATCCTTCTACGGAATCCGTAAGATGAAGTTCTGAAGAAAATTTAGGGACGGATCGAATAGATCCCCATTTTTACCTGCCGTCAGTTGCGCGCCCGAAGCGCGTCCCACCGCATCCGCCCTTTTCTTCGAACGCATTCCGTGCGGGTTTGTCTCACCATGCCTATGAGATCAACGCAGGAAATTACCCAGCAGGTGCAGGAGCTGGGACAATGGATTTCGCCGCTTCGCGAACAGATCGGCCACGTCGTTATTGGCCAGAAATATCTGGTCGACCGGCTATTACTCGGCCTCCTCGCCAACGGGCACATCCTCCTGGAAGGCGTCCCCGGACTGGCCAAGACACTGACGGTTAAAACCATGGCCGCCTGCATCCAGACCGGTTTTCAGCGCCTCCAGTTTACGCCCGATCTTTTGCCGGCCGATCTCCTCGGCACTCTCATCTACAATCCGCGCAGCGGTGAATTCACGACCAAGCTCGGCCCGATTTTTTCCAACTTGATCCTGGCCGACGAAATCAATCGCGCCCCGGCCAAAGTGCAGAGCGCGCTGCTCGAGGCGATGCAGGAACGGCAGGTCACGATCGGCGACAAGACCTATCCACTCGCCGACCCCTTCCTCGTCCTCGCGACCGAAAACCCGCTCGAACAGGAAGGCACCTACCAGCTCCCGGAAGCGCAACTCGATCGTTTCATGCTCAAGCTAAACGTCGGTTATCCGGCGAAGGCGGAGGAGCGGCGCATCCTCGATCTCATGGCCACATCATCGCCCGACTTGCATGTCGATGCGGTTGTTACGCCAGACCAAATCATTCGGGCGCGCGAGTTGGTGAACCAGATTTACATCAATGACCGGGTGAAGGATTACATCGTCGACGTCGTCTGGGCGACGCGCGAGCAGGCCTCGTATCGGCTGGAACTCGACGGCTTGATTCGCTACGGCGCCTCACCGCGGGCGACGATTTACCTCGCGCTCGCCGCCCGCGCCTATGCGTTTTTGAATGGTCGCGGCTACGTCACCCCTCAGGACATCAAGAGCATCGGCGCCGATGTCCTTCGCCATCGCATCATCGTCAGCTACGAAGCCGAGGCCGAAAGCGTGACGAGCGAAACGGTGATCGATCGGATCTTTGCCGGGCTGCCGGTACCGTGATCAGCGTGAAGAAAAGTAAGACTCCGACCGTTCGGGAAGGCGAACCACGGCAGACCCCGGCCGAAATTCTGAAGAAGATCCGCGCGCTCGAGATCAAGACCAAGGGGCTCGTTCAATCCGCGTTCGCGGGCGATTACCACAGCGTCTTCAAGGGGCGCGGGATGAATTTCGAAGATGTCCGCGAATACCAGCCGGGCGACGAAATTCGCGCGATCGATTGGAACGTGACCGCCCGGCTCGGCAACGCTTTCGTCAAAAAATTTACCGAGGAACGCGAGCTCACCGTCATGCTCGTGGTCGACGTCAGCGCTTCGGGAAACTTCGGCAGCGTCGCCCTCTCGAAGCGCGAACTCGCCGCGGAAGTCGCCTGCCTCCTCGCCTTCAGCGCCATTCGGAACAACGACAAGGTCGGACTCATTCTTTTCTCCGATGAGGTCGAGCTTTTCATTCCGCCGAAGAAAGGCCGCTCGCACACTCTCCGCCTGATTCGCGAGATTCTGTTCTTCGAACCGAAAGGCCGCGGCACTCTCCCCAGCCTGGCGCTCGATTACCTCAACCACGTCGTCACGCGGCGCTCGGTCGTTTTCTTCATCTCCGATTTCCAGGCGGCCGATTTTTCGCGCGCGCTCACGATCACGAGCCGGCGGCACGATTTCGTCGCCATCCGGATCGACGACGAACGCGAAGAAACGCTGCCCGACATCGGACTCATCACTTTGGAAGACGCCGAAACCGGCGAGCAGATCGAGGTCAACACCGGCGACCGCCGGGTCCGGACGCGTTTCGCGGAGGCAGCGCGGGCCGAACTGGCGGAGACGACCCACACCCTGCGGCGCAACAACATCGACACCATTTCGCTCCGGACGAATGACGATTATCTCCCGGCCTTGCGCGCTTTTTTTAAACAACGCGAGCGCCGCATGGCGCGTCGTTAGGCGAATCTCATGGCCGTTTTTCTCGCACAGGAGTTTCACGACATCACCGGGCCGTTGGATTATTTCCTCCTCCAGCCCTGGATGATTTTCTGCGCCGTGGCAGGCTTTCTCCTCCTCCTTGGCCTAACGACCTGGTTGATCAAGCGCTGGCGGAATCGCCCGGTCGTGGTCAAGACCCCGCGGGAACGTGCGCTCGATCTCCTGGCCCGGGTCGAGACCGAGATCGACAAGCTCACGCCTTACGAGTTTAGCATCCGCGTCTCCGATATCCTGCGCCGCTATGTGACCGAGCAATATCAATTGCCGGTCACACGCCAAACCTCGGTCGAATTTCTCAACGCCCTCGCCGCGACCTCGCCCTTCTCCGCCGATGAACAAACGCTCCTGAGCGATTTCCTCAATCGCTGCGACCTGATCAAGTTCGCCCGCTACGAAGCGACCCAGGAAGACAGCCGCCTCCTGCTCAATGAGGCCGGCCGCTTCGTGAAAGGAGGTGCGCTTGAACCTGCCTGAGATTTTTTCGCCCGATTCGCCCTGGCGTTTTTCCTTTGCCCATCCCTGGATGCTTTTGCTCCTGCTGCTGGTGCCGCTCCTGATGTGGTTGCGCGGCCAGCGCGGCGCTGCGGCCGCCCTGGTTTTTTCTTCCACCGCCACTCTCCGTGCGCTTGGAAAACGCAGCACTTCCCGCGCGGGACGGATCATGC
Source organism: Chthoniobacterales bacterium (assembly GCA_038198605.1). Lineage (GTDB taxonomy): Bacteria > Verrucomicrobiota > Verrucomicrobiia > Chthoniobacterales > UBA10450 > Palsa-1392. The sequence goes on from JBBPZS010000089.1 coordinate 13,183, forward strand.
ATGGGCTGCTCTATCTCGCGCTCGTCGCCTTGATCGTCGCGCTGGCCCGGCCGCAGCTTGGGAAAAGCCTGACCGAGGTCGAGGCGAGCGGGATCGATATCATGGTCGTGCTCGATGTTTCGGGCTCGATGCTGACGAAGGATTTCACGGTCGGCGGCGATTCCGCGACCCGGATCGACGCCATTCGCGAAGTCACCAGAAAATTCATCGAAGCCCGGCCTAACGACCGGGTCGGCATCATCGCTTTCGCCGGACGCCCCTACGTCGTGAGCCCGCTTACCCTCGATCACGACTGGCTCCTGCAAAACCTCGAGCGCGTCCGGATCGGCCTGGTCGAGGATGGGACCGCGATCGGTTCCGCCATGGCTTCGGCGGCCAATCGCCTGAACGACAAGCAATCGAAAAGCCGCGCCGTCGTCCTCCTGACCGATGGCGAAAACAATGCCGGCAAAATCCCGCCCAACACCGCGGCGGAAGCGATCAAGGCGCTCGGCATCCGGCTCTTTGCCATCGGCGCCGGGATCAACGGCGTCGCGCCGGTTCCGGTCTTCGATCCCTCCAACGGCCGGCCCGTGACCGACGTCGCGGGCAACGTCATGTATCGCAATCAGCGGGTGCGTTTCGACGAAGCGGCCCTGAAGGAAGTCGCGAAAATCGCCGGCGGCCAGTTCTTCCGCGCGACCGACACCGACTCGCTCGAGAACATTTATTCCGACATCGACAAGATGGAGAAGTCGACCGTCTCGATAAAAAAATATCAGCAGTACCGCGATCTCTTTCCGGCCTGTCTGATGGCCGGCGCGGGACTGCTGTTGGCGGAGTTGCTCCTGTCGCAAACGATTTGGAAGAAGCTGCCATGAGGAATTCGCTGGAAGCTAACAAATGTGGGAGGGGCCTTTGTGCCCCGATCTGGCGCGACGTCTACCCTGATCGGGGCACAAAGGCCCCTCCCACCTTGGAGGAAACCGCGGCGTGAGTTTCGGTCAACCCATCTGGCTCTGGGGTTTGCTCGCGCTGCCGGTGCTGGCGTTTTTCTTTGCTCGGGCCGAGCAGCGCGGAGCGGAAAAGCTACGGCTTTTCGTTGCCGCGCGCCTCCTCCCGCAGCTCGCCGGAACGGTCAATCGCGCCCGCCGCATTTTCCGTTTCGTCCTCCTCCTCCTCGTCCTCGCACTCGTCCTCGCGAGTCTGGCCCGGCCCCGCTGGGGCTACGCCTACGACGAGGTGAAACGCAAAGGCCTTGATCTCCTCCTCGCGGTCGACGTCTCGCGCAGCATGCTCTCAAACGACGTCCAGCCCAACCGCCTCGAGCGGGTTAAACTCGCGACGCAGGATTTGATCAACAATCTCCAGGGCGACCGGGTCGGGCTGATCGCGTTTGCCGGGCGCGCCTTCCTCCAGGCACCGCTCACGATCGACTACAACGCCGCGGTCGATTCGATCAACGAACTCGACACCCAGATCATCCCTGAGGGTGGGACCAATATTTCCGACGCGATCGCGCTCGCCACCCGCACCTTCGGGAAAGCCGCCACCGGCAACCGCGCCCTCATCATTTTCACCGATGGCGAAGAATTGAGCGGCGATGCGGTGAAAACGGCCAAGGCGGCGGCCGAAGCGGGCGTGCGCATCTTTACCGTCGGCGTCGGCACTCCGGGCGGCTCGCTCATTCCGATCCAGAGCGAGAATGGCGGCACCGCTTTCGTGAAGGACGCCAAAGGCGAGGTCGTGAAATCGAAGCTCGACGAGACGCGCCTGCGCGAGGTCGCGCAGGCGGCGGATGGTTTTTATCTTCACCTCGAGAACGGGCCGCGGACGATGCAACAGCTCGTCACGGATGGGCTCGGCAAAATGAAAGTGGCCGATATCAACGCCCGTCTTTCGCGCAAGCCGATTGAGCGTTACGAGTGGCCGCTGGCGGCGGCGATTTTTCTCTTCGCCCTCGCGCTTTTGATCAACGACCGGCAACGCAAGACTGGAGGGACGCGCTCTGTCCCGTCCGCTGCCGTCCCGGCGGCGGTGATCTTATTGTTCTTCGTTAGGCAGGCAGGCGCCGCCTCCGCCGGGCTGGAACTTTACCAGCAACAGAAATTCCCCGAGGCCTACGAGCATTTTCAAAAAACGCTCGAGGAAAATCCCGGCAGCCGGCAGAGCGACCGGATCCAATTCGACGCCGGGGCGTCGGCCTACAAAATGACGGACTACAACAAGGCGCTGCAGTCATTCAGCCAGGCCTTGCTTTCGAAAAATCCGCATCTGCAAAGCGAGAGCCATTACAATCTCGGCAACACCCTTTATCAGCGCGGCGAAGCGGAGAAGAGCGACGAGAAAAAGCTGACGAACTGGGAAGGCGCGCTGCAGCATTACCAGGAGACGTTGAAAGCCGAGCCGCAAAACCAGAACGCGAAAGACAACTACGAGTTCGTCAAAAAGAAGATCGAAGAGTTGAAGAAGAAACAGGAAGAGAAACCCTCGCCCCCGCCTTCTCCCTCCCCTTCACCGTCGCCCTCACCGCAAAAAGATCAGAAGAACGATCAGCAAAAGGACGACAAAAATCAGCAGCAGAAGAAGAACGACCAGCAGCAAAAAGATCAGCAACAGCAGCAGTCGGACAAAAATGATGGTTCTGGCCAGGGCCAAAAATCAGAGAACGGCCAGCAGTCGCCCTCGCCCACCCCGACTCCCACTCCGCAGCCTTCGCCGGGTGAAAGCCCGAGCCCCAGTCCGGGCGAGAACGGCGCCGGCGAGTCGCCCACCCCGACGCCGTCGCCTGCCGAAGGCGATCAATCCGGCGCGTCGCCCACTCCTTCGCCGGGCGAAGAAGGCACGCCATCTCCCACTCCGGGCGAGGGCGAGCCAAACGGCGAGAACGGCGAGCAACCGAGCCCGACGCCGGCGGGCACGCCGGACAAACCCAAGACGGGAGACGTCAAAGGCGCGGGCGAAGAAAAACCGAAAGACCAGCAACAGGCCGAGGTCGAAGAGGCTGAGCCTGAGAAGGAAGGCGAGATGAGCCCGAAGCAGGCGGCGCTCCTCTTACAGGCGATGAAGGACGAGGAAGCGAAAGTCCAGCTTGATGAACACAAGCCGGTGCGTCCTGTCTATAACGATTGGTAACGCCGACCCGATGCAGTCTCGACATTTCTCTCAACCCAGCCCCGGCTTCGCTCGTAGTCGGCTGACCGCGCTGGCGTTCGCACTTCTTCTCTTCTCGATTCTTTTCAGTGCTCCGCAGGTGCGGGCCGACGCCCCGACCGTGACTGCGGTCCTGACCAGCTCGGAGACGGAGGTCGATCGGCCGGTCCAATTGCAAATCAAGGTCACGGGCGACGCCAACGCCATTCCGCCTAACGAGATCACGGTTGACGGCCTCGACATCCGCTACACCGGCCAGTCGACCCAGGTCGAGGGCCGCAATTTTCGCTTCACCTACAGCTTCGCCTACAGCTACACCATCCTCCCTTTAAAGGCCGGCACCTTCATTATTCCGCCCCAGGCGGTCTCGAGCAACAGCGGCACCCTGCGCACCCCCGCCCTGACCCTGCATGTCTCGCCTAACGACGACGGCACGACCACTTCCCGTCGCGGCGGCGGGAGCGGGAGCAATACCCTCGACGAGAAGAAAATCGTCTTTGCCGAGCTGATCATCCCGAAGACGAGCGTTTACGTCGGGGAAACCATCCCGGCCCAGATCCGCATCGGGATTAACTCGCGCGTGCCGCATCGTTTCATCGATCTGCCGAACCTGAGCGGGCAGGGCTTTACCTCGCAACGCATGCCCAACCCGGAGCAAAGGCTGGAATCAATCGGCGGCCGCTCCTACGAGGTGGTCACGCTCCAGACCGCCATCACTCCGGTGCGGAGCGGGAAGCTCGAAATCGCGGCCCAGGATGCTAAAGCCATCATCCAGGTGCCGCGTCGCGGCGGCAGCCGATCCCGTTCGCCCTTCGATATCTTCGGGATGCAGGACCCGTTCAACGATCCTTTCTTTAACGATCCCTTTGCCGGCGTGGGGGAACAAAAGGAGGTCAAATTTTCCAGCGAGACGACCACAATCGAAGTCAAGCCGCTCCCGCCCAACGCCCCCTCCACTTTCGCCGGCGCGGTCGGCAATTTCTCCCTCACGAGCGATGTGAAACCGAGAAACGCGCAGGTCGGCGATCCGCTTACGGTCACTGCGACCATCTCCGGCCGGGGCAATTTCGATCGCGTGACCGCACCCACCTTGGAAGACGACCGCGGCTGGCACACTTATCCGCCGGGCTCGAGTTTCAAGGCAGACGACGAGATCGGGATCAGCGGGACGAAGACCTTCGAGATGGTGCTTACGCCTAACGAACGGAAAACTGCCGTTCCGCCGCTCGTTTTCACCTATTTCAATCCCCTGAAGGAACAATATGTGACCCTGAAGGGGGACAAGCTCCCGGTCGTCGTGGAAGGCGGCGCCGGGCCGACCGCCACCCCCGCGATCGCAAGCGCCGGCTCGCCTCCGCCGCAACCGAGCGCCCGCCCAACCGCCGCGCCACAGGGGAGCGACATCCTGTATCAGCTGACGGATCACGGAGGTTGGGGTCAGACGTTTGCCCCGATCTTTCAACAACCGGTTTTCTGGGCTGTCCAGGCGGTGCCGCTGCTGGGCTTGATTGGATTTTTCGGTTGGGAAATGCGCCGGCGCCGGCTGGAAAATCGCACCGGGCAACGGATCGCGGCCTGGGAAAACGAGAGCGCGGAACTGGAGCGGAAGTTACGCCGGGCCGGAGAGCCGCCGGATCAATACTACGCCGAGGCGTTGCGCGTGGTGCAATTGAAGACCGCGCTCGCGCGCCGGGTCGAACCGAACACGGTCGACGCCGAGACCGCAGTCGCGGCCTTCGATTTACCCGACGAACAACGCGACCGGGTGCGCGAGCTATTCCGGCGGAGCGACGAAGTGCGCTACAGCGGCCGGCCGAATGGCAAGAGCACGGTCCCGGACGAGACCCGCCGTGAAGTGCTGGATTTAATCAACCGGCTAAACTGAGATGCGTGCGCTCTGCCTTATTTTCGCGGTGTGGCTCGGCCTAACGAACAGTTCGTTCGCCGCCCCGGCCGCTACCGGAAACGCCGAAACGACTTTCGCCAAGGCCAACGCCGACTATGCGGCCGGTCATTACCCGGCCGCGATCAAGGGCTATGAATCGCTCGTCGCGAGCCGGCAGTGGAACCCGACGCTCTTTTACGACCTGGGGAATGCTTATTTCCGAACGGGCGAATCCGGCCGGGCCATTCTCAACTATCAACGCGCGCTCGCGCTCGATCCGAACCACGCCGAAGCGCGGGCTAACCTTCAGCTGGTGCGCGACCAGGGGCGCGCGCTCGAGCTGGCACCGGGCTGGTTTGAATCGCGTCTTGGCTTCCTCACCCGCAATCAATATTCCTGGCTGGCCGCGGCAGCGTTTTGGGGCGCAGCCGCGATTTTTTGCGGACTCTATTTTGCCCGGCGCCGGGCGGTGGTCTGGATTTTCGCCCTAGTGTTGTTAGGCGCCATCTCGGCCACGGCCGCCTTCGCCGTTTACCAGCTCGAAACCGGGAGTGCCGGGGCCGATCTCGCGATTGTGACGAAGAAAAACATCCAGGCCCGTCTCGCCACCGCGGAGACCTCGGGCACAGTCCTGGTCCTGCCTCCAGGGAGCGAGATCGAGATCCTGAGCACCCGCGGTGATTGGTCCTATGCCGCTCTGCCTAACGATCTGCGCGGCTGGATTCCGGCGCAAAGCGCAGAGCGAGTGCGGCTATAAATAAGGCCCCCTCGCTGGCGGAGCCGAGACCCGCGTTGCCCAGAGGGCAACGTCTACAATCGGTCGCGCACCTGTAGACGCTTCGCTCTGCGAAGCGCGGCGGCCGGCTGCGATGGCAGGGACATTACGCGCGCGTCCGAACCCGCCCGGGGCACGAATCGTCTGCCATGAGCAAGACGCTGAAACCAGGCGACGAGGTGGAATGGCAAACTTCCCAGGGGAAGACTTCCGGGGTGGTGAAAAAGAAACTGACCTCGAAGCGCAAGATCAAATCGCATGTGGTCGCCGCTTCGAAAGAGAACCCGGAATATCTCGTGCAGAGCAAAAATCCGGCGCGCTCGCCGCCCACAAACCTGGCGCGCTTCGAAGAAAATCCTGAAGCAGTGGCTGCCATCAATGTGGGAGGGGCCTTTGTGCCCCGATCCGCTGGCGCACCGCAATCCCATCGGGGGCACAAAGGCCCCTCCCACATTTGAGAACCGCCGGTTTGTCTTCATCTTGAAGCGATGAATGCGGAAATGGATCTCGGAACCAACAAAAAGGCGTTCCAGATCAACCTCGATCGCAAACGCTACGGCACCTTTGCCGAGATTGGCGCCGGCCAGGAAGTGGCGCGCCGATTTTTCCAGGTCGGCGGTGCTTCCGGCACGATCGCGAAAACGATGTCGGCCTACGACATGCAGTTCAGCGACGCGATTTACGGCGCGACCGATCGCTACGTCAGCCGGGTCCGTCTGCAGACAATGCTCGATCACGAATATTGCCTCCTGATCGAGCGGCTCGATCAAAAGATGGGCGACGAGTGCACCTTTTTCGTTTTTGCCGACACTGTGGCGGCGCGCAGTTTCAAGCAACGCAACGAAGCCCACGGCTGGCTTGGGATGCGTTGCCAATCGGAGACCCGGGGCGCGCCGAGCGAGATCATCATTCACGTGCGCATGCTCGACGAAGCCAACGTCGACCAGCAGGAGGCGCTCGGAATCATCGGGGTCAACCTGATCTACGGCGCATTCTATTATCACCAGCCGGAGAAGTTGATCTCTTCCCTGAATGAAAATCTGCCGCCGGAGAGGATCCAGGTCGACATGATCAAGTTTTCTGGGCCGGCCTACGCCGAGGTCGACAACCGCCTGATGAGCCTGCAGTTGGTGAGCCAGGGCCTGACCGACGCGGTCATGTTCATGGCCGACGGCGAAACCGTGCAACCGGCGGAAATTCTGCACAAGAAAGCGATCATCGTCGAACGCGGCAGCTTTCGGCCGGTGACCTACGCGACGAATGACATGCTGGAAGGCGCGCACCATTTGTTCCTCCAGCAGCCCGACGCGCAGGAGGAAGATCTCGTCGTCCTGATGGAGATGACGCTGGAAAACCTGCTCTCCGAAGGCCAGCTCAACCACGCCGATTTCCTTGCCCGGGTCGATGTCCTGGGGTCGTTAGGGCGGACGGTGCTGATTTCGAAATTCGGCGAATATTACCGGCTGGCGAGCTACCTTTCTCGTTACACCAACCGGATGGTCGCGCTCGTCATGGGCGTGCCCAGTCTGCACGAGATTTTCGACGAAAAATATTATCTCAATCTCGAAGGCGGCATCCTCGAAGCGCTCGGCCGGATGTTTAAGAGCGGTCTCAAGCTTTTCGTTTATCCGACAGAAAACGAAAAGAACGACGAGCTGCAAACCGCCACCCAGCTCGAGGTCGCGCCTAACCTGCATCATCTCTATCAATACCTGATCGAGAATGGGTTCATCCAGGAGATCACCCAGTTCCATCGCGAATACCTGAAGATCTTCCCACCCGAGGTCCTGGCCAAGATGCGGGCGGGCGATCCCTCGTGGGAGAACCTGGTCCCGAGGGAAGTCTCGGCGATGATCAAGGAGCGCGGATTTTTCGGCTACCGCCCATCGGTGGCCGCGTAACAGAAACGCGCGACGCGGCGAGCAGATTGTAGACGCTTCGCTCTGCGAAGCGCGGGTGTGGGTGTGGAGATCCGGCGCACTCCCGCGCGTCCCAGAGGGACGCGTCTACAGGCGGCGGCGAGGCCCCCTCCGCACTTTTCAGAAAAGCCCGTCTCTCTCGGCACGGTTTTCGCTTTATGAAGCGCAAGACCATGGCCAAGTCCTCCAATTCAGTTATCGGCATCGATCTCGGCAAGCACGTTTTCAAAAGCGTCCTGCTGCAAAGAAAAGGCGATCAGCGCTACGTCCTGACGAACTACGCTTCGCATCCCGTCCCGGATACGATCGCCACGGCCGACGATCTCGCGCAGCAAATAAAGCTCCTGCTCAAGGAAATGGGCGGCAGCGCCAAGAGTTGCGCGGTCGCCGCCTCCGACTCGAGCGCGCTCCTGCGCATCATCGAGCAGCCGACGACGCCGGTCGAGTTGCTCCGCAGCGCCCTCCGGCTTAACGGCCTCGCGGTCCTCAACCAGGAATGCAAAGATTTCGTCCTCGATTGCGCCGCCGTCTCAGCCCCCGCACTCGCCGGGGTCGCCTCCAATGGCGCCCCGATCGAAGGCGGCGGCAGCGGCGGCAAGACCCGCTATCTCGTCGGGGGAATGTTGCGCCCGGCGGTCAAACAAATCTCCGAGGCGATGAGCAAGACGAAGATGGCGGCCAACGCCCTTCAGCTCGCGCCCATCTGCTCTTTCAACGCCTTTGAGTTCGCCTACCCCGAAGTCTTCGCCAATGAAGCTTTTCTCCTCCTCGACATGGGACACGAACAAAGCACCGTCCTGATCGGGAACAAGACCGAGCTCATGCTCGTGCGAAGCGTCGAATACGGCGGCAAACAATTCAGCGAAGCGCTCACCGCCGACGGCGCGGTCAACGCGGAATCGGCCCGCGTTCTGATGCAGCAGGGCGACGCTGGAATGGCGGAAACCTGCCGCGCCTCCCTCCTCACCCTCGCCACCGAAGTGCGCAACTCGATCGGATTCTTCGAAGGCCAGTGCGAAGAAAGTATTCACCGCATTTTTGTTTCCGGCGGCATGGCCCGGACGGAGATGATTTTGCAAATCCTCAGCGATGAACTGGGTCTGCCCTGCGAAATTTGGGACCCGCTCGAAACATGCGAAGTGGCCCTGCCCCCGGCCAAACGCCAGGCCCTCTCGAGCGAATTTGTCTCCCTTAATGTCGCGTGCGGCGCAGCCATCTCCTACCTCAAAACTGCCTAACGATGGCTCTCCAACTTAATCTTCTCCACGAGGAAATCAGCGAAAAACGGCAGCGCAAACGCGATCCGCTTAAGCTCGGCATCATCGCCCTGAGCAGCTTCGGCCTCCTCCTCTTCCTCTATTACGGCTGGAACGCCTACCAGACGATCCAGATTCGCAGCCAGCTCAACGCCGCCCAAAGCGAGTGGCAAAAGGTCGAGCCCAAAGTGACCGCCGCGCAAAAGCGCGCCGCCGAGCTGCACCAGATCATCGACAGCACCAAGGTGCTCGACAGCCTGATCGATCAGCGCTTCTACTGGGCGCCCTTCCTTTCCCAGGTGGCACAATGCGTTGCCCCGAATCTCCAAGTCACCGGCCTGGATGGAAACGTGGTCGAAGGCGACGGCTCGATCGCGGTCACCCTCGAAGGCCTGGCCGCTGCCCGCGAACCGCGCAGCGCGGCCGAGGATTTCCGGCAGCTCCTGAGCGAGCAGCTCGAGAAAAATTACCACGAGGTCAAGGTCACCTTCCGCAACCTCGAAGATCTCGACACGCTGGTGAGCCTGAGCGGGGTTCCGACGCCGAGCGCGCGCTTCGTCCTCAATGTCACCCTTGATCCGAAACCCGGCGACGGGGTCAGAAAAGACGAGGCCGCCCAAGGCATCGCAAAAACGAAATGAAGCCGAAAAAACTGAACAAAGATCAGATCCAAAAGATCTTCCTGAGCGTGCTCGGCTTTATTGGGCTGATCTATTGCTATTTCACCTTCTTCCTCGGGCCGCTCGACAAGAGCCGCAACTCGATGACCGCATCGATCGTGGATGTTCAGACGAAAACAGCCTCCTCCAAGACGGAAATGAAAAAAACCGCCGCCCTCGAGATGCAGGCCAAGGAAGCGACCGGCCGTTACGAAGCGCTCAAGGCGACGACCGCCCCGGGCGCCCCGATTGCCTGGTTTCCGCCAAAAATGCGCGCTTTCTTCGGTGACCAGGGAATCGACAAAGTGACCGCGCGCCTCGAATCCAGCGCCGATTTCAAGCAACCGGAACTGGCCGACTGGATCAAGGACAACTGGGCCATAGAACTGCCCCAGAGCGGCTACGCCTCCCTCGGGAAAGCCGTCGCCCAATTGGAGAACACCGAGCCTCTCCTCGCCATCACTCACCTCGTGATTCATGCCGTGCCGGAAGAACCGCAGTTCCAACAAGTCAGCCTGATGGCGCAGACCGCGCTCTTTAAGAAATGAAAAAGCTTTTGCCCGCCATTTGCCTAACGAGCCTCTTGTTTCTTGGCGCGGCCCGGGCCGAAAATTCGGTCCCCACCGTGGAGCTGAAGCACAAATCGACCTTCGACGCGGCCGATACGCGCGACCCCTTCTGGCCCATCGGCTGGAAAAAGCCCGGCCCGAAAAGCTCGTCTTCCAACGCCGGAGCAAACCTCTCGCCTTCTTCCTTCTCGCTCACATCAGTGACGATGGGCACCGGGACCCACTTCGCCATTCTTAATGGCAAAATCATGCAGGAAGGCCAGCAGTTTGGCCTGCAATTCGGCAACCAGATCTACCAGGTCACTCTTCGCTCGATTGAAGATGGCCAGGTCGTCCTCATCTACCAGGACGAGGAGATTACCGTGCCCCTGCGCCGCAAGTAGGCGTTCGGCTGCTGGGCCGGCCGAAGGACCGTTTCGCCCAAACAGCGGCTGCTCTCGAGCAACGCGGCGGCTTCCACTCATACTGGCGGGATGCCCCATTACTCCCGCCTGCCCGCGACCGGTCTTTGGAGAATCATCGACTCCGCGTCCGCCGGCACGCGATCGAGTGCTACGATTTCTATCTCTTCGGCAGTCTCACGACGGTTATCTCCACCCACTTTTTTTCACCTTGCCCTTATCGATAGTTTATGGCTGGAATAGTTACGTTGACCCTAAAGCCGAAGCAGGAAAAACTCATTCAACCGAAATCGCGCACGGCGTTACTCTCGTGTGACGTTGCGTGTGTGTTCTTCGGTTAGGTTCAGGCGTTAGGCGGCTGCTTTAATCTGGAGAAGCAAATGATGAACGAACAACTAAAAAACCAACTGAACCTTTTGAGTGGTTTTGTCTTAATTGCCTTTCCCGTTGTCTTACTGATTGACGATCTATACCCGAGTAAAGTTTTGCCCGTAAAATTTGTAGTCGGTCTTTGTGCCGCGTGGTTCATCGGCGCAACCATCATTGCATTGGCTCGCCTTCTTTGGACTTACCGCCCGCGTGCCGTCATCGCTGCTGGCGCCCTGGCTCTGGCGGGTATTTTCGGCAGCGTCGGAATTATGGTTTTTCGTTTTGTTACGCAAACGATTCGGCAAACGGAAGGCGCCATCGGCAACCTCGCACTGTTTGATTCGGCGATTGGCAAACCCAACCGTTTATCTTTACCTCCGGGCTAATCACGGCACTGGTTTTGTGTTTTTTGGCGGGGATGTGGTTAAGATTTGAAACGAAAGCGAAATGGGCTTGGGCGTTGTGTGCCTCGGATCGCTTTTGTTTCCGGCAGGACGCATATTCTTAGGAACAACGGTTGTTTTACTTAGCGACGCGCTGCTTTTGGTCGGCCTGGGTTATGTCGGTTGGCAGATGCTTTTCAGCAAGCGGGACATGCTGCCAGAAGAGAGTTACAACTCCGCCGCCTAACACCTTGTTTTGTTTTCCCGGCGCGTGAGGGCGATTCGACCGGAGAAGTTCAATAAAATTCGGAATACTCCCGCGCCTTTCCTTCCAGCTTCTGGCGCAACGCCTTTTGCGGGTCGCTCCCTTTACTCCGGCGCAGGACGAGGGCCCGGCAAAGCCGCACCATGCCGACGAAATCGTCGATCGAGACGTACTCGGCCGCGATCTTTCCCTCCGGGGTGACGTTGTGATAATTGCCGAGGGCGAGACTCGCCGCCGCGCAGGTATAACCGTAAAGCTGATACGCCGTCGCCTCGCAGGTCCCGCCATCGAGCAAGCAGCGTTGCACCGGGATTTTTTCCTCGGCTGCCGCGGCCAGGAGCCGCGCTGTGGAAGGACCGTCAAAGCTCGAGGCCTTGTCCCCCACCCGCACGATCGGGCCTTTGCCAATCTCCGCCGTCCCACGCGGTGTGCTCGTCTCGAGGGAGAGAATCGTCAGGCTGGTCGGCAGGATCCTCGACTGCGCCAGCTTGATCGCGCCGACAAAACCAACTTCCTCCGCCCGCGTGAAGAGGCCGACGCAGTGCGCCTCAGCACCGGCGGCTTCCAATTCGCGAAAGAGACAAATAATTTCCGCGCAGCCGAGGAGATCGTCGCAGGCGCGGGAATGAATCTGCCGATCGCGAATCTCGTAGGGAACCAGATCCCACATCGCGAACTCACCAAACGACTTCGTTTTTGGATTGCGACGCCGTTCTTCCGGCACCGAACCGAGAAACTGCATCTCGCCCTTCTTGTCGCGCACCCAGCCCGGATGATCCATGTGCGCTGCGAAAGCCCATTCCGCCTTGCGCCGCCCGCGGCGATAACGCGCGATCACATTGCCAAACCCAACGCGCTCGAATTTGACGTGCGGACATTGCCGCAGCTGCGTCTCGATCTCCGCCCGCACCGCCTCCTCGCGAAAGGGCGCGGTCGGCTGCTTCGTCAGCGCCGCAACTACGGCGAGCATTTCCTTTTCGCGCATCTTTGCCTAACGACTTGTGACCCGCACCCGGGCGAGTGGGACAAACTCGCTTTCGTGCAGCACAATTGGCGTCGTGCCGCGGAGCAATTTCCACCATTGCCAGGCACAGCCGGCCACAATCAGAAAAACGAGGACGAGAAAGGCGAGCGCGACCAGCGCATCCACCCGCCAGATGAGCGCCTGCCGCGCAAAATCCACATTGGTCGGCGCGGGCGCGACTTTGGCGTCAAGCATGTTGGCGCCGCTCAGGAATCCAATCCTCGGATCGGGCGACCAGATCTTGAGATAGCCGGCCGAGAACGTGACCACGATCATGAAAGTGAGCGGCACGAGCGTGGTCCAGAGGTAACGCGCTTTGCCCATCTTGATCAAAATCGTCGTCCCAAGGCAGAGGGCGATGACGGAGAGGAGTTGATTGGCGAGGCCGAAGAGCGGCCAGAGACTATTGATCCCGCCTAACGGATCCAGCACGCCCTGGTAAAGGAACCAGCCCCAGGCCGCCACGAGCAGCGCGCTCGCCAGGATATTCGCGCTCCAGGAACGGGTGTTGGCAAGTGGACGCCAAGCCTGGCCTAACAAGTCCTGCAAAAGAAATCGCCCGACCCGCGTCCCTGCATCGAGCGTAGTCAGAATAAAGAGCGCCTCGAACATGATCGCGAAGTGATACCAAAGCGCGAGCGCGGTCGGGTTGGCCGTGATGCGCGAAAACATGTGCGCCATCCCGACGGCAAAAGTAGGCGCGCCGCCGGCGCGACCGAACATCGTGCTCTCGCCCAGTTCGCTCGCGAGTTGTTTCATCTCCGGCTCGGTTACGGGAAAGCCGGCCGCCGAGACTGTCGCGACCACTTCGCTCGGCGCGCCCTTGGCGTTGATCGCAAAATATTGACCCGGCGGAAGGACGGACGCGGCCACCAGGGCCATGAGCGCGACCATCATCTCGACGACCATCGCTCCGTAGCCGATATCGCGGATGCGCGTTTCGCTCTCGATCATTTTCGGCGTCGTGCCCGACGCGATGAGCGAGTGAAAACCGGAGACCGCGCCGCAGGCAATCGTGATGCAGACAAAAGGAAACACCGGCCCGGCAAAGACCAGCCCCGAACCGTCGATGAAGCGCGTCAGCGCCGGCATTTGCAGCGTCGGATGAATCACGATCACGGCCAGGGCCAGCGCCGCGACCGTGCCTAGCTTGAGGAACGTGCTCAGGTAATCGCGCGGCGTGAGGAGGAGCCAGACGGGCAAGGCGGAAGCGGCGAAACCATAAAACATCAGCGCCCAGGCGAGCGATTTTTGATCGAACCGAAACCAGTGCTCGATCGCAGGGTATTGCGGGAGGAACTGTCCGCCCCAAACGGAGAAAAGCAGGCCTAACAATCCGAAAATCGTGATCCAGCCGACCCCGACCCGGCCGCTGCGCAGGCCGATCCCCATGATGACCGCGATCGGAATCGTCATCGCGATCGTGAAAACGCCCCACGGACTCTTGGCCAGCGCCTGCACCACAACGAGGGCGAGAACGGCAAGCAGGATGATCATGATGGCGAGGACGCTGATGAGGGCGAGCGTCCCGACCGCCGTGCCGATTTCTTCTTTCACCATCTGGCCGAGCGTTTTCCCGCGCCGCCGGACCGAAGCGAAAAGGACGATCATGTCGTGCACACCGCCGCCTAACGTGGCCCCGATCAAAATCCAGAGCATCCCCGGGAGATAGCCGAATTGCGCGGCCAGAACGGGGCCGACGAGCGGGCCGGGCCCGGCGATGGCGGCAAAGTGATGCCCGAACGCCATCCAGCGATTAGTCGGGACGAAGTCTTTGCCGTCGTCGACCACCATGGCGGGGGTGGCGCGTTCGTCATTCAGGACGAGTACTTTGGCCGCGAGCCATTTGCTGTAGAAACGGTAGCTGATCGCCATCGCGCACAGGCCGGCGGTCACGATCCAGAGCGCGTTGATCGGTTCGCCCCGCGCGAACGCGGCCACCCCAACCGCGCTGGCGCCGAGAAGCGCGATGCCGAACCAAAGAAGGAATTTCGCGATGCCCGCCATTGTTTTCGCCGACTATATGCTGGCGAAGTGCCACTCGGCAATCCGGGGAGCACAGGCCGCTGGCCTGTCGTTCGGTGCGGCTCGCGCCGAACAGTGCGCCGCGAGGCGCCCCATAGGTTGCGCTACGCGCAAAAATGCATTCGGCGAGCCGCCGAATGCGACAGGCCGGCGGCCTGTGCTCCCCGGAAAGGCAGGCTATTCGCCTAACGAGTCGCGCATCCGCTGCAATTGTTCGAGCTGGTCGGCAAAATCCTTTTCGCGCTGACGATGCTCCGCCACCACCGCGCCGGGCGCGTTCGCGACAAAATTTTCGTTCGCCAGTTTCTTTCGCACCGTGACCAGCTCGGCCTCGGTTTTGGCAATCTCCTTGCCGAGCCGTTGCCGCTCCGCCTCGAGATCGACCAGGCCTTCCAGTGGCAAATAGAGTTCGCCCAGCGGCGTCAGCGCGGTCGGGGTTCCTTTCGGTGGATCATAACTCTCCGGCAGCTCGAGCCGTTCCGCGTTGAGCAGGATGCGCAGGACGGCCACTTCCTCTTCCGGCAATGGCTGCGAGGCCCGGAGAATGAAGGCGACCCGTTTGTTGGAGGCAATATTGAAATCCCGGCGCAAACGGCGCCCGGCGATGACGGTCTCGAACTTCGCGTTCGCGACCTCCTCGTCGTTAGGCGTGAGCCCGTAGTGCCGCTTGAAGTCGTCATCCAGCGGGCTGGGCCAGCGCGCGAACTGAATCGACTGCGCGCCCTGGTCCTCTGGCAGCTCGCGATTGAACCCGAGATTATGCCAAAGCTCTTCAGTAATGAAGGGAAGGAAGGGATGAAACAAACGCAGGGTGTGGCCAAGGACGAAATCAATCACCGCGAGGGCGTTCGCTTTGCGCGGAGGATCGTCTTCTCCGGGGAGCGCACGCGACTCGCGTGCCGTTGACGGCGACTCGCCATCAACCTCTTCGGCGACGTCCGCTCCCGGTTCGGTCGGCGAGTCGCCGCCCGAGCCACGCGGGTCGCGTGCGCTTCCCAGGCTGGCTTTGCTTGCCTCCAGATACCAGTCGCAAAACTCGCTCCAGAAAAAACGATAGAGCGCCTGCGCCGCCTCGCTGAAATTGTATTCCTCCAACGCCTGCGTCACAGCCCGGATCGCGGCGTCGAGACGTAACAAAATCCATTTGTCGTCGCTCGTGAGCAGCGCGGGATTGATCTCGCCCTCGGTCTCGCCGCCCTGCAGCTGGCGGAAGCGGGTCGCGTTCCAGAGTTTGTTCGCAAAATTGCGCCCTTCCTCGATCTGTTTCTCGTCAAAACGAATGTCCTGCCCGCTGGGCGCGATCCGCATGAGGCCAAAGCGCAACCCATCGGCGCCGTATTTCCCGATCAGGTCGAGCGGATCGGGCGAATTGCCTAACGACTTGCTCATCTTTCGGCCCTGCCCGTCGCGGATCAACCCGGTGAAGTAGACGTCACGAAAGGGAGCCTGCCCGGTGTATTCGAGGCCGGCCATAATCATGCGCGCGGCCCAAAAAAATATGATGTCCGGGGCGGTCACGAGATCGGTAATCGGGTAAAACTTGGCCCGCGTTTCGTGGTCCATCGTTTCAAACGGCCAAAGCCAGCTGGAAAACCAGGTGTCAAGGACGTCGGGATCCTGCGTCCAGTTTTCCGGATCGGCCGGGGGCTCGATGTCGACATGCAGTTTCGCCGGATCGTCGTTCGCATACCAGACCGGAATGCGATGGCCCCACCAGAGCTGACGACTGATGCACCAGTCCTGGATGTTCTCGAGCCAGTGCTGATAAACATTCTCCCAGCGCTCGGGACGAAAATGGATCGCGCTCTCCGGGCCAACGGCGGCACGCGATTCCGCGACCTTGGGATATTTCAGAAACCATTGTTCGCTCAGGCGCGGCTCGATCGGAACACCCGCGCGCTCGCTAAAACCGACCGTGCTTTCATGCGGCTCCTCTTTTGCGAGAAGCCCGCTCTCGGCCAGCATCTCAGCCGCCTTCTTGCGCGCAACAAACCGATCGAGGCCGTCGAGCTCGGGGACGGCCGGGCAGTTGACCGTACCGTTGGGATGCAGAACATCGATCACGGGCAGGCCGTGGCGTTGCCCGATGTCGAAATCCACCTTGTCATGCGCCGGCGTCACTTTCAGCACACCGGTGCCGAAAGCCGGATCGATCCCCTCGTCGCCCACCACCGGTAGCTCCGCGCGATCCAGCGGACGCCAGACTTTTTTGCCTAACGAAGACTGGTAACGCTCGTCGTTCGGGTGCACCGCCAACGCGACGTCGGCCATGATCGTTTCCGGCCGGGTGGTGGCGACTTCGATGAATTTGCCCGGCTCCTCCACCAATTCGTAGCGCACGTAATATAGGGCGGATTTTTGCGGGGTCGGGATCACTTCCTCGTCGGAGAGCGCGGTCAGCGCGACCGGGTCCCAGTTCACCATCCGCTTCCCGCGATAGATCATCCCCTTGCGATAAAGATCGACAAAGGTGCGCTGGACCGCACGCGAGTAATCCTCGTCCATCGTGAAGCGCTCGCGCGACCAATCGCAGGAACAGCCGAGCCGTTTCAATTGCTCGATGATGATGCCGCCGTGTTTCTCCTTCCATTGCCAGATCCGCCTGACGAATTCTTCGCGTCCGAGATCGTGGCGCGTTTTCTTTTCCTCCTTGCGGAGCTGGCGCTCC
>JBBPZS010000090.1:0-21362 GCA_038198605.1 Chthoniobacterales bacterium
ATTCGGCGGTCACAGACCGCCGCTACAACGAAGCGCATACCGTTTCACGGTCGTCTCAAACGGCCGAATAAACACGGTTAACCGCTTTGCGCGCCGCCGAGCGCGCGTTGAAGAGCATCGCCCCCAGCGAACCCTGAACACGCGATCGAGCGGCTTCCAACTCGCCTGCGATCCGCTTCACTTCGTCGGCATTGGCTCGGACCGCGTTCTCGAAAATTTCCTCGGCACATTCATATAGTTCAATGTCGAACGCATTCTTCTGGTGGATGAAATCCAGCGTCGCTTGAGGAAGGTCACGCTTTTGCGGCCGGGAGCGGGTGACGTTGAAACTCGAATAAGAACTGAGCTTCCATCCAAAACGCAGCTTCATTAAAGCGAGACTTTCCTCCAACCGCGCGGACAACCCCACCACGCTGAAGCGGTTTCGCAGGTTGTCCTTAGCCGTTTCGACGATCTCCCGCGTGCAGGGCTCTTCGTAGACCGCGCCAGCGACGATTTTCGACTGCACGTTGTCGCGTTGCGCATTGCGCACAAAGTCCTCCAGACTCCATTTCTGACGTCGCATCTTCCAGTAAAGCGGATGCAACTTGTAGCTCCGCATGAAATAGAAAGCTGAGATCACCCGGTCAACCGGGTCTCGCAAGACCGTAATATAGGTCGCCGGCTGGGGCAGGACTTCGTGCAGGCCATATGTCATGTGGCCCTTGAACATCCGGATTTTCCGGAGGCGCTCGGGTGGAAGCTTTCGCAGATGCGCCGCTGACCATTGGAAAAGGACCGGGTCGACTGAATACATCTCCTTGAGTGGATACTCCCATTCGATCAAACGATTGATGGTTGTTCCGGCGGTCTTAGGCAGGTGAAGAAAGATCACAGCTTCTTCAGTTCCGCGATTGGGCGCAAGGCGTCCGCTTTGAGCAGGCTGGTCGATTACGGGCGGTGTTGGTTGAACGCTCATCGTTGCTGACGGTATTTCCCTTCGGAGATCAATCTTTTCTTGTACGCATCATAGCCTAATTGCCTTGCTTCCTGCCACATCTTTAAGACGGCACCGGATGTTTCAATGCTGAAGCCATCGTCATGCCACAATTCCCAGTATTCGCCGCCGGCGTGCACAATGTTGAGGCATGCCATTTCCATGGAACCCATCCTGTCATTCGGGCGTGAGAGACCGGCTAGGCTTTGAAAGCCATGATGCGCCCGGCCGCGGTATTTCTGCACCAGGTCATAAGACATCATCCCCGTGTCCTCTTTTCGTCCGGTGAGTTGGCAATTTTGAATACTGAAGCGCTCAGGGTATTTAGCCAGACCGACGTCGACGATGCGTTCGATAAAGGACGGCGGCAGGTCCAAAACCTTTGAGATATGCAGGGAAATATCCTGCTTTGGAAACGCTTTGCCCCAGACATCGATAAATTTCACGTAAACCTCGAAGAGCTCCTTTTCGTAATCGCCCAGGGCCTGCCAGTGGGTGAGATCCTGGCGCGTCTTTGGCAGATGCATTTCTGCGCTTAAAAAATTGGCACAGGTAAGGACGACACTGACACAGAGGGGGTCGCTGGAATAACGTTCGCCGAGCTGTTGAACGAAGCGCGCGAAATTGCGCTTATAGATAGGGTCCCATGGAACGGGGAGCTTAATCGCTTCCCCGACATTGGCGCGGTGGGGATTGGTCACTTTGGTGTCAAACGATTGGGCGCCCTCGGCATAGACAAACGACGGCGTATAAACTCCGGGCTTGAGACAGAGTTGATACTTCATACCGATGCCACGCAACACAGCCAACGTCTTGTCGATCGCGTCAAAGTCCGCCTTGCCTGGCTGCTTTTCGATTCCCTCCCATGGGATATGCAGACAGATGCCCTGCAAGTTGGGATTGGCCCGTACTTGGGCGGAGAATTCCTCGAAGGTCGCACTATCGGCGGGAAGCTTTTGCGTGACCCAGAGTCCCGTCCGTAAAGAAGGCCCGCTGAGCGCGCAAAGCTGGGGCACCGTAAATACGGCAAGCGCCGCAACGGCAAGGGCAATCCGGCGGGCAGATGAGCCGGAAGGCAAGCGCATCTTCGACAAACCCCGGCACCTGATTCGTCCCGTCGGTCCCGAAAGGTCTGTCGATGAAATTCGTAATGTCGTCTGCAAATTGTGGTCTCCTCTTCCGTTCCCTGTCCTATCTCTGGGAGTCGCGTCGGCTCCGATAGCTACCAGCTTCCCGATAGATGCCTCACCCTGGCCTAAGGCCTGCCCAGCGAGACCGGATTCCGTTGTCTCTCCTTCTCAGACGGCGGATGCTATCTTGGTCATCAAGAATCGGCCGGCTCCAACAGTTGACCGATAGAAGCTCTCGATAGAATTCGGTTTCGGAACTGTCCGCAACTCCGCCAGTCCTCCCGTAACTTCGCTTTTCTTCTTTGCCAGGCTGGCTTCAAACAAGCCCTTACCAAACTCGTAAAGCTCCAAGTCGAGCTGGTTATGCTCCTTGATCATCTCGACTGCACTCGACTCGATCTTTGGGCGCGTCTTGGAGACTTTGCGGTTCTCATAGAATGGAATCTGCCAATCGAACGTCTTCGCAATCAACACGAGACTTTCCTCAAAGCGCTCGCTTAGCCCGACGATACTGAACGATTTGACGAGGTTCTCCTTGGCGATCTCAAGTGTGCTCTCCTCGCATTTCCCGTTGCTCTTGATCCCGGCGATGAGACTGCATTGCAGGTTCTGGCGCTGCGGAGTTAACCGAATAAAATCTTCCACCCCAATCCTCTCGCTTTTCACTTTTCGGTGCATGGGGTGAAGTGGCCTGCGCTGAAGGAAGTAATAAGCGGACAAGAAGCGAGCGACCGGCTCGCGCAGCATGGTGATGTAGGTCGCGCCCTGCGGCAGGTATTCGTGGATCCCGTAATAGAAATGCCCGCGCACCATCCGCAAACGGCGGCGCCTCGCTTCCGGCAACTGCTTCAGCCGCTCAGGCGTCGCCCGGATCCGATACGGATCCATCGTGAAAATCGAGAGCGGGTTATATTGCCACTCAATGATGCGATTCAGAGTTGTCCCGGCCGTCTTCGGAATGTGAAGAAAGATAAGTGCCCGTTGCTCCATCTTTTTCATCATAGCGGTGACGCTTTCCTCGGGCAACTGCTGCTTGCGGGAGCCGAGCCCCATGCGCAAGTCTCGGACGGAAGGATTTAAGCCGGCCGATGCGTAAGCGCGGCGGGCGCCCGAGCCTTTCCCGGGTACTCAGGCTTCCGCCAGAACTTCGCCGCGCCGCTTGGCCAGGAGGCGCCGCATCGATGCTCGGGAGGCATTATTCCGGACTATGTCACCATAGACTCTTCCGGCAAAAAGATCGGTAATGTCATCCTGGGCTTTACCTGAGGCCATGCGCGTGAAGACTAGCGGATACTCCCAAAAAGTGTCGATAACATCACGAATTGCGTCCTGGCCTTCCGTGGTATCCGCAATGTATTCGGCGAACGGATTGCCGTTGGTGCCGCCTTCTTCGCCGAGGTATTTTCGAATCGATTCCGCCGCGAACTCCCCCTCCTTCATCGCGAGGAAGACGCCGAACGAGAATATGGGATCGGTAAACTGATGAGCGTCACCGACGCAGATAAAGCCTTTTCCTGCGTAGTTGCTTGTCTCATAGGAATAACTGGTGACAGAACGAACTTCTTCAAGGAACGAGTCCTTCGTGATGCGGCGGGTCAACTCCGGATTCAGACTCATCATCTCTTTCCGGAGATAATCCGTTTTGTCGAGTCCCTGGGCTTTGAAATAGGCGGCCGGCGCGACAACACCAATACTTACGAGGTTGGAAGCAATCGGAATGGTCCAGCCCCAATGATCGCGCTGCTTGTAGAAGATGAGCGTGTTGCCCGCGCTCTCCGACGGGATCGAGCCGGAATCGAGGGTCATGTCTTCAATCTGGGAAAAGACGCCAATCTGATTGTTATAGTTCCCCTTTACCTTGGGGCCAGTGATTCCCCGATTGGCGAGAAACGTCGCCTGGCCCGAGCAATCGACCAATACGTCGCAATAAAGATTTTCCAGGGTTCCGCCGCCGGTTCGAATCTGCAAGCCTGTGACACGGCCATTCTCTTGAATCGGCGCGACGGCGTCGCAGTTCATATACTCTGCTCCGCGCTGGAGGGCCGCATCGAGCAGGATCTTGTCGAAGCTACTCCGCATGACCGACCAAGTCGTATTTGGCATCATGGCATTGGTCTCGGGACAGCGCTTCTTCACCTCCACCCAAAAGGGCACGGCATGGGGATTATAGACGTTGACGCCGTGCTTGACCGGGTAATTCTGGGATCCAAGCTCCGTCTCCAAATTGAGCTTACGAATTGAATTGCCACACTCACCGCTCAGCGATTCACCAATGTGAAAGCGCGGAAAGCTTTGCCGCTCGATAAGGAGCGGTTTGATGCCCGATTGAATGAGATTAAGCGCCGTGGCCGCTCCTCCTGGTCCGCCGCCGATAATGATCACCTGTCGTTTTTTCATAAATTTCAAATTTCTCCGACCCACTATGATCGCTCCCGTGGGTCTCGGTAAGTTACGATTCCATTATTGTTCTTGGACGCAGGGCTTTTCCGGGACTCAAAGATATTCTGATCGTCCAATAAGCATATCTATTTTACCATCATCCGTCAATCCCCTCAGCCACTGGGAGCAGCACCCGTTCCAAATGGATCATCCGTTGACCGCGCAGCCCAAATGAGATAAAACGGAAACTCCCATTCGGAGGCGGGCCGCTTCGCGGCCTGTCGAGAGCGGATGCCGGGCGCCCGTCTCCCAAACCGCAGCGTGCATTTTCATTTCGAATAACAACGACCAATGGCCTACGTCCTACACCAACTTCTGACCGAGAGCGCCGGGCGGGACCCGGATGCCGAGGCCGTCCGGCTACGCGACGAAAAACTGAACTACGCGGAGCTCAACCGTCTCAGTAATCAAATCGCCCACGCGCTCATCGCTCATGGAGTGAAGCCGGGGGATCGCGTCGGCATTTACCTGCAGAAATCGCCCGCGGCCATTGCGAGCATCTTTGGCATCATGAAGACCGGCGCCTGTTACGTCCCGGTCGACGCGAACGCTCCCGGCATGCGTCTGCTCGAAATCGGTCGCCAGTGCCAGTTCCGCGCGTTGGTTACCAGCCAGGGCCTTTACCAAAAATTGGATGCGTCTTTTCACAGGGAGTGTCCGATGAACGCGATTCTGTTCGTTGACCGCGCGCCGGAGACCGCGCCGCCGATCCCGGCTCTGATCTTCACTCAGGATCTGGCTGCCTTTCCGAGCGAAGAACCAGAGGTCGAAGTGATCGATCACGACCTCGCGTACATCCTCTTCACCTCCGGCTCCACCGGCACGCCGAAAGGCGTCATGCTCTCGCATCTAAACGCACTCACCTTCGTCAACTGGAGCGTCGCGACGTTCGGCATCACCGCGAGTGATCGACTTTCGAATCATGCTCCCTTCAATTTCGATCTCTCGGTTTTCGACATCTTCGTCGCGATAAAAGCCGGGGCAGCCATTGTTCTGATACCCGAAGGGTTGTCTGTCTTCGCGCTTCAGCTCTCGGCCTTCATCCAGGATCAGAAAATTACCGTCTGGTACTCCGTGCCGATGGTTCTCACGCAGCTCCAGGCGCGCGGAAAACTCGAAGAGCGAGACATGGGCGCGCTGCGCATCGTCCTTTTCGCCGGCGAAGTTTTCCCGACCAAACATCTTCGGGCCCTGATGGAGAAATTGCCGCACCCGCGCTACGCGAACCTCTACGGCCCGACCGAGACCAACGTCTGCGCCTACTATGAGGTCGAGCCGCTTTCTCCGGAACAAACTGCCGCGATTCCGATCGGCAAAGCCTGCGCCAATACGGAGTTGATCGCAATCAGCGCAGAGGGAAACCGCATCACGACGCCGGGAGAGGAAGGCCTGCTCTACGCGCGCGGCTCAACCGTCATGCAGGGCTATTACGGTCGCCCGGAGAATACGGCGGCCAGCTTCATTCCGAACCCATTTGCCGTCGGCCGCGAGGAAAAGCTTTATTGTACGGGCGACTGGGTGACGCTCGATGAAAAGGGAAACTACCTTTTCATCGGGCGAAAAGATCACATGATCAAAACGCGGGGCTACCGGGTGGAGCTGGGGGAAATCGAGGTGGTAATGGTCGCGCACCCGGCGGTCGATGAAGCGGTCGCGCTCCCGATCCCGGACGAAGCAATCGGCAACACGATCAATGCGGTGGTGACGCTGGCCGACGGCGCAACGCTCGACTCCATGCAGCTCAAGCAGCACTGCGCGGAAAAGTTACCGGCCTATATGGTGCCGGAGAAAATCGAATTCCGGGATTCACTTCCGCGAACGGACAACGGCAAAATCGATCGCCGCCGGCTCGTCGGAGAACTGACACCCGCCCAAAAATAAGCGCCGCTTAGAGCGATCGTAGCACGGTTTGCGCGCGCTCCAGATCGGCCGGGATGCCGATGTCGATGAAAACGCCTCGGGAGATCGCGCCGTAGAATTTCCTGCCCAAAAATCTCGGGAAAACATCCCGCTCCAGCGAGACAGCGGTGCCCGGCGCGAGGTCCCGCACGATCTCTTTCCGCAAAAGATAAATGCCGGCGTTGATCAAGCCCGGCCCGGAGCGAGAGCCCTTTTCAACAAATTCGGCGACCCGCTGTTGCGGATCGAGCGCGACGCTGCCGTAGCGGCTGACGTCGGGAACTTCCTGGAGGACCATGACGATATCGGCGTCTTTTTGCCGGAAAAGATCTTCCATTTCCGCCAGATTCCATTCGACGTAGCTGTCGCCATTTAAGACGACGACCGGATCGCTCAACAGCTTCTCCGCCAACTTCAAGGCGCCGCCCGTCCCCAGTGGCTCTTCCTCACGGGAATAACGAAGTCGAACCCCGACGCTCTCACCGGTCCCGAAGAAGTCTTCGATCTGGTCCGCGCGGTAGCCGGTACCAAGGATCACTTCCCGAATCCCCTCCCCCGTCAGTTTTTGCAGAAGAAGCTGGAGAAACGGCACATCGCCGATCAGCGCCATCGATTTCGGACGATCGCTCAGGACGGACCGAAGCCGGGTGCCGAGACCGCCGCAAAGAACGAAGGCTCGCAAAGCATCTCCCGGTTCCGCCAATTTTTCCCTTTCCCTCATGACCCGGCCTCGAAGCTAGCTGACGGAAATTTTTCGACAACCACCCTTCCCGCCCGCCCGTATCGACCACTGACGGAAGGAGCGATCCGCGTTCGCAAAAGCGCCGAAACCGGCTTATCTTCCACTTCGCAATTATGGATCAATTGGTCATTCAGGATTTACACGTTTCGATCGACGAGCAGGAGATCATCCGCGGTCTCAGCCTCACCGTGCCGAAGGGGGAAGTTCACGCCATCATGGGCCCGAACGGCTCCGGCAAAAGCACGCTCGCCAAGGTGCTCGCGGGCCACCCCGATTACACCGTCACCTCCGGCTCCGTCACGATGGACGGAGAAAACATTCTCGAGACGGAACCCGACGAACGCGCACGCAAAGGTCTCTTCCTCGCTTTCCAATACCCGAGCGAAATCCCCGGCGTCACGATCGCTAATTTCCTTCGCGCCGCCGTTCAGGCCCGCATGCCGGAAGGCGAGGAACTGGAAGCGACAGACTACTACGCGCAGCTTTACAAAAAGATGGATCTTCTCGGGATGGATCGCTCTTTCACCTCCCGCTCAGTCAATGAAGGATTTTCCGGCGGAGAGAAAAAGCGGAACGAGATCCTGCAAATGGCCATGCTCGAGCCGAAGTACGCCGTCCTCGACGAGACCGATAGCGGGCTCGACATCGACGCTCTGAAAATCGTCGCCCAGGGAGTGAACTCGCTCCGCGGCCCGGCGCTCGGCGTTCTTTTGATCACTCACTATCAGCGGCTTTTGAATTACATCGTGCCCGATCACGTGCACGTGATGGTAAAGGGGCGGATCGAACTCAGCGGCGGCAAAGATCTGGCCCTGCAACTGGAAGAAAAGGGCTACGATTGGGTCCGCGAAGACATCGTCGAACCCGCCCTCACCTCATAAGGAGACTGCAATGGTTAAGCAAAATACAACTCTCGATATCGAACGGAATCTGGGCAATTTCGCCTATCCGGAAACGCACACCCACGATGCCGGCATCGGGCTGAGCGAGAAAACCATCCATTACATCTCGGATGTGAAACAGGATCCCGATTGGGTCCGCGAGTTTCGGCTGAACGCTTACAAGACTTTCCTGAGCAAGCCGATGCCGACGCATTGGGCGAGCAAGGACCTGGAGGCGATCGTTTTTGACAACATCCGCTATTACCTGAGCGGCGGCACCCAGGCGAAACGTACCTGGGAAGAAGTGCCCGATGATGTGAAACGCACTTTTGAGCGGCTCGGCATCCCCGAGCAGGAACGCAAATTTCTCGCCGGCGTCGAAGCACAGTTCGACAGCGAGGCGGTTTATTCCAACATCAAAAAAGCAGTCGGCGAACAGGGTGTCATCTTTGTCGGCAGCGCTGACGGATTGAAGGAACATCCGGAAATCTTCCGGAAATGGTTCGGCAAAGTCATCCCGACCGGCGACAACAAATTCAGCGCGCTCAACAGCGCGGTCTTCAGCGGCGGCTCGTTCATTTACGTCCCGCCGGGCGTGAAGGTGAAGCATCCGCTCCAGGCTTATTTCCGAATCAACGCCGAGAATTTCGGCCAGTTTGAGCGCACCCTCATCATCTGCGACGAAGGCGCCGAGCTCACCTACATGGAAGGCTGCACCGCGCCAAAATTCAACACCGCTACCCTGCACAGCGCGGTCGTCGAGCTGGTCGCACTCAAAGGCGCCAAGATCCAGTACATCACCGTCCAAAACTGGTCGAACAACGTCTTCAACCTCGTCACCAAGCGCGGTCTCGCGCACGAGGAAGCGGAAGTGAAATGGATCGACTGCAACATCGGCTCCCGCCTGACGATGAAATATCCGGGCGTGGTCATGAAAGGCCGCAAAGCGCGCGGCGAAGTGATCTCGATCGCCCTCGCCGGCGACGGCCAACATCAGGACACCGGCGCGAAGATGGTCCATGCCGCCGATGAAACGACGAGCAACATCATTTCCAAATCGATCAGCATCGGCACCGGCCGAGCCACTTATCGCGGCCTCGTCCACGTGCCCAAGCATCTCAAGAACTGCAAGAACAACACCGAGTGCGACGCGCTCCTGATCAATGCCAACAGCCGCACCGACACTTACCCCGCGATCACCGTCCGCGGCACCGGCAACGCCGTTCAGCACGAAGCGAGCGTCAGCCAGGTCAGCGCAGAGCAGATCTTTTACATGCAGCAGCGCGGCCTGACTGAAGCCCAGGCGATGAGCCTGAGCGTGAACGGATTCGTCAACGATCTCGTCCGCCAATTTCCGATGGAATACTCGGTAGAGCTGAAGCGCCTGATCGAACTTGAGATGGAAGGTTCCGTCGGCTAAGTTCGCCCGCAGAAACGGACGCAGTTTGACGGCGGTCTCGGGACCGCCGTTCGCGTCTCTGCCCGCTATGAGCAACCCGTCAGCTGTTCTCGAAGAAAAGCCCGCCGTCGAGCCGAAAACCGCCTCCATTCTTGCGGGAATCCAGAGCCGCGTGGACGATAAGCTGCCTGTTTGGTTCGGCGAACAACAGCGGGTCGCCTGGACACAATTCCAGAGCTTGCCCATGCCGGTCCGGACCGACCAGGCCTGGCGCTTTTCCAGTGTCGGAGTCCTCGATCTCGCGCCTTACATCACTCCCCCGTCGCTGAAAGAATCCGACAGCCGTGAAATCCTGGAGCGCTCAGTCGGTCTCGAGGAAACATCCGGCCGGCTGGTTTTTGCGGACGATCAGTTCCTCGAGCGCGATATCCTTTCCGAAAAACTCCGTCATGCCGGAGTCATCTTCCAGCCCTTGGAACGGGCCATGATCGAGCACGAAGATTTGTTCCGCCGTCATTTCATGAGCCAACCCGCCACCCTCGGCTCGGCCAAGTTTGCCGCTCTCCATGAGGCATTGGTCAGGTCAGGCACTTTTCTTTACGTGCCGCGAGGCGTGGAAGTGGCACTGCCGCTCGAAACCTTCCATTGGCTGCACGCTGAGAACGCCGCGATTTTTCCGCACACCCTCGTCGTGGCCGAGGAACTCGCGAAGGTCACGCTGGTCGAACATTTTCGCTCCACCAGCGGGCAACGACCCGGTTTCTCCTGCGGCGTGAATGATCTCATTGTCGGCGCAGGGGCAAAGGTCACCTACATTTGTGCGCAGGACTGGAGCGACAAGACGCTCAGTATCCAGATCAACGACACCACCGTCGGCCGGGACGCGACCGCCCTGAATCTGCATCTCGGGCTCGGCGGAAAATATTCGCGCCTCGAAAGTTTGAGCCGCCTGACCGGCGAAGGCGCGCACAGCGACATGCTCGCGGTCGCGATCGGGGATGATGCGCAGGAATTCGACGCCCGCACCTTGCAGGATCACGTCTCGCCTCACACCAACAGCGATCTCCTTTTCAAAAACGCGCTCAACGGCCGCGCCCGCATCACTTTTGGCGGCCTCATCCGGGTCGAGCCGCACGCCCATTTCACTGATGCCTACCAAAAAGTGCGCAACCTCCTCCTGAGCGACGACGCCGAGGCCAACTCGATGCCGGGTCTCGAAATCCTGGCCGACAACGTGAAGTGCAGCCACGGCGCCACTTCCGGGCAGATCGATGACGAGGAAATGTTTTACCTCCTCGCCCGCGGCATTCCCGCTCCCGCCGCGCGTCAGCTTCTGGTTGGCGGATTTCTCAACGAAGTCCTCGAGCGCCTGCCGGACGAGGTCCTGGTCGCGAAACTCGAAGAATTGATCGCAGAAAAGTTCGCTCGCCGGACGCGTTAATTGTTTGCGTCATTTTCCGCCGGCGGGTAATCTCGCTTTCGCATGGACGTTAGCGGAACGATCGAAAAGATCCTTTGCCAGAAAAGCGGGGAGATCTGGTCCATTTCTCCCGACGCCACGGTTTACGATGCGATCGCGATGATGGCGGAGAAAAATGTCGGCGCCCTGCTCGTAAAGGAAAACGGCCAACTGGTCGGGATCGTTTCGGAACGCGACTACTCCCGCAAAGTGATGCTGCGCGGGAAGACCTCGCGCACCAGCACGGTCGGCGAAATCATGACGACCGAGCTGACGACGGCGCATCCGCGCGAAACGGTGGAAGATTGCCTGCGCTTCATGACGGAAAAGCGTATCCGGCACCTGCCGGTGATCGCCGATGGCAACATCCGCGGCGTGATTTCCATCGGCGACCTGGTCAAACAAGTCATCGAATCGCAGAACGCGACCCTCGAGCAAATGCGCGACTACATCTCCGGCGGCTACCCGTCCTAGAGCTGCCAGACGGTTTTTCCCGCGATGATCGTCCGCACCGCGCGCCCCTTTAGCTTCCAACCGTGGAACGGCGTGTTGCGCGAAGCCGATTGGAAGCTCTCCGCGTCGACCGTCCATTCCCGCTCGGGATCGATCAGGGTAACGTCAGCCGGTTTGCCTAACGACAACGTGCCGGCCTCCAGGCCTAACAATCGCGCCGGGTTCACCGTCAACATCTCGATTAAACGGGGCAGGCCAATCGTCTGGTGCCGATGCACCAGCAGATCGATGAACAGCCCCAGCTCTGTCTCCAGCCCGACGATCCCAAAAGGAGCGCGATCGAACTCGACCTCCTTTTCAAATTTGGCGTGCGGCGCGTGATCGCTCGCCAGGATCTCGAGCGTGCCATCGGCAATTCCTTCCAGCAGCGCTTCGATATCGCGCTGCGTGCGCAGCGGCGGGTTCATTTTGAAATCCGTATCGAAATTCTGAATCGACTCATCCGTCAGGGCGATGTGGTGCGGGCAAACTTCCCCACTCACCGGCACGCCGCGCGCGCGCGCTTCGCGGAGCAGCCGCACGCTCCCCGCCGCGCTGATGTGCTGGCAATGGATCCGGTGATCGCAGCACTCCGCGAGCAAAACGTTGCGCGCCACGATCGCCTCCTCGCCCGCCGCGGGCCAGCCGGGCAGCCCAAGCAGAGTGCTCCAGTAGCCTTCGTGCACCAGGCCGTTGCCGACGAGGTTGTAGTCCTGGCAATGATCGAGCACCGGGACGCCGACCATTCGCGCATACTCGACCGCGCGGCGCATCAACTCGTTATTCTGAATGCAATGACCGTCATCCGTGATCGCGACCACACCCGCCTGCGCCAGGGAACCAATCGGCGCCAGTTCTTCACCCGCGAGATTTTTGGAAATTGCGCCTGTCGGCAGGACACGAACGCAGGCCGATTCCGCAGCGCGGTCCTTGATCCACGCGATCGTGCTCGGGCTGTCCGCCACCGGGGAAGTGTTTGGCATGCAAACAACCGTGGTGAAGCCACCGGCCGCTGCCGCCCGGGCGCCCGACTCGATCGTTTCCTTCCAACCAAAACCCGGTTCGCGAAAATGAACGTGCAGATCGATCAGCCCCGGACTAACGACCAACCCGGTCGCATCGATCGTTTCGATTTCCGCTTTTCGATCGCCAACCCCCGGATTCTCCACAATCCGGCCATCAACGATAAAAAGATCGCCGATTTCGTCGCGGTCGTTAACCGGATCGATGATCCGGCCGTTACGGATAACGCTGCTCATAGCTTCGGAGAAGCGACATGGCTATAGTTCCGCTGCCGTGGCAGACGACCAAGCTCCGTAGAAGCGGCATGTGCAGTGGTCCTCAGGCTTTTCATTCGATCGACTGCAAAAGATATTTTTGATCGAAAGACACTCCATGTCGTTCCAAAAAACGCACGTATTCCTCTCGAAACGATCGCCGTCGATGATGCGATTCCTGACCGCCAATGTAATTGGCGACTCGCGCCAGATGCGAATGAGAAACCGAGAACGCGCTGTAACCGGTCTGCCAAGAAAAACGACAACCGATCCAATGCTGTTCGTTGATGTGATTAGTCGAGCCGGTCTTGATGTCACCGACCACATCTGACGGCCGCGCGTTTGGTTTCAGACCGAGCAAGACGTGCGTGTGATCGGGCCGGCAGTAGATCGCGACTACCTTCTGGCCTTGTCGAGTAACGATACCGGTAATGTATTTTTGCAATTCTTCGCGGTGCTCGGCTCCTATGACGCAGCCGCGGCCGGAAACAGCGAAAACCACGTGGAGATAGATTTGGGTGTAGGTGTTCGCCATCCTCACATGCCGCTCCTGACGGAGCTTGGTTCATCTCTTGTTGGACGGTCTATAGACATGGCGCGCCTCCGGCGCTTGTCGTTAGCTGAGGCTGGCCGGTGGCACTCACCGCTTGCGTGAGAAGGTCGGTCTTTCCGCTCTTCATGATCGCGCAATTCCTCCGCAGAGATAAAGAACCGCCATCCGCACCGCGAGCCCGTTCGTCACCTGGTCGAGGATCACGCTTTGCGGACCGTCGGCCAGTTCGCTGTCGATCTCGACTCCGCGATTCACCGGACCGGGGTGCATAATCAGGCAATCCGATTTCAAGAGCCTGGCCCGCGCTTTCGTTAGGCCAAAGAGACGAATGTATTCGCCGATTCCCGGGAAATATTCCTTCCGTTGCCGTTCATGCTGGATGCGGAGCAGGTTCACCACGTCGACCGTCGGCAGTACCTCTTCCAGGTCGTGCGAGACGGTCACGCCGAGTTTCTCAAAATCGCGCGGCACCAGCGTGCTTGGCCCAACCAGAGTGACGCGCGCACCCATTTTCAGGAGCGCGAAAATATTCGAGCGCGCCACCCGGCTAAAAAGAATGTCGCCGACAATCGCGACGTGGAGCCCGGCGACCGAACCTCGCTTTTCCCGAATGGTGTAGAGATCGAGCAGACCCTGGGTCGGGTGCTCGTGTGCCCCGTCGCCGGCGTTGATCACGCTCGCGCTGATCCGGCTGGCGAGAAACTGTGGCGCGCCGGCCGAGCTGTGGCGCAGGACAATGATGTCGGCGTGATTCGCTTCCAGAACCCGGGCCGTGTCCTTGAGCGTTTCTCCTTTCGTTAGGCTGGAAGCCGAAGCCGAGATGTTGACGATGTCGGCGCTAAGCCGTTTCGCCGCCAGCTCGAAAGAGGTGCGGGTGCGCGTGCTCGGCTCGATGAAGAAGTTGATCAGGGTCTTCCCCTGCAGCGCGGGGACCTTCTTGACGTCGCGGGTTCCGACTTGCTTAAACGCGTCGGCCGTCTCGAGCACGAGGTTGATCTCCTCCGCCGAAAGCTCGCGTAGGCCTAACAAATCTTTGCGTGTCCAGCGCGCGGTCATGGCTCGGGTAGGGTGGGCATCCTGCCCGCCGGCGACGGCGTCTCGCCTGCGCGAACTTCACCATCGTCCAAAGATTGTTTTCGCAAGATGCGAAAACCGGCGGGCAAGATGCCCACCCTACCCGAGAGAAATCGCGCGCTCATCCTTTCTCCAGCCAGACGGCGTCGTCTTCCTGATCGGTTTCGCGCAAGCACACCCGAACTCGCTCCGCGCGCGCGGTGGGCAAATTTTTACCGACGAAATCGGGCCGGATGGGCAACTCGCGATGGCCGCGATCGATCAGGGCGGCGAATTGAATACAGCCCGGGCGCCCGAAGGAACCAAGAGCGTCCATCGCCGCCCGACAAGTGCGGCCGGTAAAGAGGACATCGTCAACGATCACGACCGTTCGTCCTTCCAGCGGCGAGGGGAGCTGCGACGCGCGCACCACCGGCACACCCGACCGGGTGCCGTGATCATCACGATGCATCGAGACATCGATCACGCCGGTCGCGACCCGCACTTTTTCGATCGCCTCGATTTCGGCGGCAATTCTCCGCGCCAGATCGACCCCCCGCGCGGGGATGCCAGCGAGGATGAGCGCGGCTAAATCGCGATTGCGCTCGATGATCTCGTGACCGATTCGGCGCAAGGCACGGCGCATCTCGTCGGCATCGAAGATGCGGACGGCGTCGGTTTGGGTCGTTAGGCTGGTTTTGCTCATCTCCTTCGCGACCTCGCAGGATCGCATTAAAGGAAGTGCGCGATTTTTAGGCCAGCGCTTTCGCCAGCTTCGATTCGCGCACTCTTCGTTCGCGCCAACTGGAGCGGTGTTTCACAATCCAGTCGAGGAGCGCTTTTTCAAAGCCAATATCGGAACCGGCTTTTTCGCTTTCGATCCATTTGTGTTTCAGGATCTCTTCGCGCTCGGCGAGGAATTCCTTATACAGGACCGAATTCTTGAGAAAGTGCACGCCAGCATCATCGGACGAATCCATTTCAGCGGGTTTGTTCATGACAAATTTTTCTGCTCAATCACTTCGTAGTTCACGTCTCTAGCATGAGCCGAACCAAGACGGCGGTTATTTAGCGGAAGGAAGCGGGAAAAGGCAAGCATTAGGTGAGAGGAAGCATCTCCTGGAGCCGCTGCGCGATACGGACAAACTCCAGGCTAACGGGCGAGCCCTTCGTTTCCGCTGTGACCGGCATCCCGCGATCGCCCGCTTCCCGGGTCGCGATATCGATCGGGATCTGGCCGAGGAGCGGAACGCGAATCCGCTTCGCTTCGCGCTCGCCGCCGCCACTGCCAAAAATGTCGTAACGCACGCCGTCGGAGGGCGAAAGGAAGTAGCTCATGTTTTCGATCAATCCGAGCACGGGCACATTAACCTTTTCGAACATGGCCGAGGCTTTGCGCGCATCGATCAATGCAACTTCCTGCGGCGTAGTGACTATAATCGCGCCGGAAAGCGCGACCGTCTGCACGATCGTGAGCTGGATGTCGCCGGTGCCTGGAGGCAAATCGAGCACAAGGTAATCAAGTTCGCCCCATTCCACCTGTCGCAAAAATTGCTGGGTGTACCGCGTCACCATCGGCCCACGCAGGATGGCGGGGGCGGCGTCGTCGAGCAGGAAACCCATCGACATGAGGCGCAGCCCATATTGCTCGATCGGAATGATGTGATTGTCCTCCGTCGCCATCGGCCGCTCGCGCGAGCCGAACATGAGCGAAATGCTGGGGCCGTAAATGTCGCAATCGCAGAGGCCAACGGCCGCCCCGGTCTGCTGCAGCGCGACCGCGAGATTTGCAGCCACGGTTGATTTGCCGACGCCGCCTTTGCCGCTCGCGATCGCGATGACGTGTTTGATCCCGGAAATCCTGGTCGCTCCCACCCCAGCCGCACCGCTGCCCGCGGGTGGGGCCTGGATATCGATCCGCACTTTGGCTTCGCGAACGCCTTCGACTTTGCGCACCGCGTTTTCCGCCTGGCTTTTGATCGTTTGCGGGATGTTGGGGTCGTTCGTGGCCAGCGCCATCTGCACCGTGACGTCGCCCTCACGCAGAGTAATTCCCTTCACAATCCCAAACGAAACGATGTCGCGACTAAACCCCGGATATTTCACCGTACTGAGCGCGTCTTTGATTTGTTCTTCCGTGACCGGCATGAGTGGCGGGTAAGCTACGCCACCTCGAAAAGGCGTAAAGGACCGCGCTGAAAAAGAGCCGGAACAATTTACCCGAGAACAAGCCCGAGACCTGCTTGGCAAGAACTCCGATGCGAAAGATCAATCTCCGCGGCCGCGAGCGCGCCGTGCTCAAGGCAATCGGTTTTGCCGAAGCGGTCCGGGGGTCTGCGATTGCGGAGCTTACTCAGATGCCGCCGGAGGATCTGACCGATGTCCTGAACGCGCTTCTCGCCGCTGGTTATGCCGAGAGCAAACCGTATCGCGAACAGATCTCGACCGAAGAAATGCCGACGATGGAGTTCGAGGCGAACCCCAGCTACGTGCACGAGCTCAGGGAGTCGATGAAACGCTCCTGGGTCTAGCCGATCAGGCCGAGATTTGTGCGGCGGCGCGGTTCTCCGCGCTGCGCTCACCGAAAAGTTGCCGGATCACATCTTCCACTGGCAATTCCTGGACGTTGATGTCGGACACAGAACAGGCACTGAGCAGTTGCCGCGCAACTTCCGTCACCTTGGCCCGCGGGACCTTGAGCTGCACGCTGACCGGCGTTTGCTCGACGACTTCGCCGAGCGCGGAAAAGTCGCGTTCCTGTTTATCCCCGAAGGTCAGGCTGATGACTTTGTGCCCGGAAAAGCGATCAATGATCTGACTCAGCGGACCGTCAAAGAAGATCTTACCGTGATCGATGATGATGACGCGGTGACAGAGCTCCTCGATGTCCTGCATGTAGTGGCTGGTCAGCATGGTGACGATGCGGTGTTCCTGGTTGTAGAGCCGGAGAAATTCCCGCACCCGCTTCTGACTCACGACATCGAGACCGATCGTCGGCTCGTCGAGGAAAAGAACTTTGGGTTCGTGGATGAGAGCGGAAATGAGTTCCATCTTCATCCGCTCGCCTAACGAAAGCTCGCGCACCATCACGTTCATCTTGTCCTCCACCTCGAGCAGCTCACTCAGGCCGCCGACCACTTTCTTGAACCGGGCGCGATCGATCCCGTAGATGGCGCGGTTCAGTTCAAGCGATTCCTGCGCCGGCAGGTCCCACCAAAGCGCGTTCTTTTGTCCCATGAGCAGGCTGAACTGCCGCTTCATCTCATCGCGCCGTTCCCACGGAACGAAACCGAGCACCTTCGCCTCGCCCGAGGTCGGGTTGAGCAGACCGGAGAGCATTTTTAACACGGTGGTTTTGCCGGCGCCGTTCGGGCCGAGAAAACCGACCAGCTCTCCCTCTTCGATCGTGAAGGAAATATCATCCGCAGCGCGGGTCTCCTCGTAGCGACGGCTAACGAGCCCCTTAACCGAGGCCCAGAGCCCGCTCTCCTTCCGATAAGTCCGGTAAACCTTGGTCAGGCCGGAGGCTTCGATCGCGCTCATCTGGAAGTTGACTCTTGTATTCTCATTTGCTACTAAAACGGTATGCCGGCAACTACTGTAAAACTGGATGGCGAACTTCTGCGAGCGATCGAAAGTGTCAAATCGCCCAAGCAAACCCTCTCCGCCTACGTGCGGGAAGCGCTGCAGCGTGATCTCCGACGGCGACAGATGCGGGATGCGGCGGAAACATACACGAATCTCCTCCGCACCAATGCCGCTGAGCGCGAAGCGATGGACGAATGGGAGGCAGCATCTCTCGCGACGACCCCGCGGACCCGCCGGAAATGAAGCGCGGCACGATTTTGTGGATCAACCTGGAAGACACCAGACCACCGGAATTCGGGAAAACGAGACCCGGTATCCTCATATCGAATTCAGAACACAACGCGCATCTGGAAACCGTCGTGGCCATTCCCCTCTCGACCCAGAGCCCCGCTCTCTGGCCTTTGCGTCTGCCACTGAAGCTGGCCAGCAAGAAAATCAGTTACGCCGTTTTGCCTGGCATGCGGCAGGTCAAGAAGACGCGCCTCCTTGATGTGATCGAGATCGCACCGGCCGAGTTCATGCATTCCCTGGACCAGGCGCTTTCCGCTTATCTCTCAGACTGACTGACCAAAGCGGCCAGTTCCAGCTGAGCTAGGCCGCGCTGGAACGCTGTTGTCCGCTGGGTTTACGCAAAAGCGGCCGCACTTTTTCGACCAGCGCGTCACTCGTGAGGCCATGTTTCTCGCGCAGGACAGGGATGTTGCCGTGCTCGATGAACTGGTCGGGCCAGCCGATCCGCACCACCGGGGTGTTGATCATCTGGGTATGGAGATGCTCCATCACGGCGCAGCCAAATCCGTTGTGCAGAACGTGATCCTCGAGCGTGCAAACGACCTGCACGCTGCGGGCGAAAAATTCCAGCGTCCCGGTGTCGAGCGGCTTGATCCAGCGCGGGTTGATGAGCGCGACCGAGACCCCTTCGGCTTCCAGTTTGCGGGCCGCTTCCTCGGCCATCTCGTACATGTTGCCGAGGCCGAAAATCGCCACGTCTTTGCCGTGCTGGAGCACTTCGGCCTTGCCGATCTCGAGCAATTTCGGAGTCGCCTTCGGTTTCACGCCGGTGCCAGCGCCGCGCGGGTAGCGGATCGCGATCGGACCGGTGTCGTGATTCGCCATCGTCCAGAGCATGTCGACGAACTCGTCCTCATCCTTCGGCTGCATGTGGATGATGTTCGGGATATGCCGGAGGTAGCCGATATCGAAGAGCCCGTGATGGGTCGGGCCGTCGTCGCCGCTCAGGCCGGCGCGATCCATGCAGAGGGCGACGTTCAGGTTCTGGAGCGCGATGTCATGAATAATCATGTCGTAGGCGCGCTGCATGAAGGTGGAATAGATGGTCAAAAACGGCTTCAACCCCTGGGTCGCGAGACCGCAGGCAAAGAGGGAGGCGTGTTCCTCCGCGATGCCGACGTCGTAGTAGCGATCGGGATGCTGCGCCTGGAAAAAACCCAGCCCGGTCCCGCTCGGCATGGCGCCGGTAATGGCGACGATCTTGCGGTTGGTACCGGCAAATTTGCCTAACGTCTTGCCCAGAATCTCGGAGTAGGTCGGGCTGGAGGCGGCGGCTGTCTCCCCCGTCTCGGCGGTAAATTTTCCGAGCCCGTGAAACTTGTCCGGCTTGGCGATCGCCGGTTCGTAGCCTTTGCCTTTCTTGGTCAGAATATGGAGCAGGACCGGCTCCTCCTGCGTTTTTAGGAACTCGAAAGTACGGGTGAGAAGCGGAATGTCATGCCCGTCGATCGGGCCGTAATAACGCAGCCCGAGTTCCTCGAAAATGACACTCGGCACGAGCAGGTTCTTGAAGCCTTCCTCGACCTTGTGCGCGAGATGTAACATGCCTTTGCCGGCAATCGCCTTGATGAAACGCCCGGCCTTTTCGTGAAGATGCGCGTAGGTCGGGTTGGTCACGATGTTGTTCAAGTAGGCCGCGATCGCGCCAACATTTTTCGCGATCGACCACTCGTTGTCGTTCAGGACGACAATGAAACGCTTGGTCTGGGAACGGACGTTATTCAGCGCTTCGTAACTAATGCCGCAGGTCAGGGCCGCATCGCCCGCCACAACGACGACGTTCTCATCCCCGCCTAACAAATCGCGTCCGACCGCCATCCCGAGCCCGGCGGACAAGGCCGTGCCAGCGTGCCCGGCGCCATAGGAATCATGTTCGCTCTCGCTGCGAAGGAGGAAACCGTTGAGGCCTTCGTATTGCCGCATGGTATGGATGCGATCGAGCCGGCCGGTAAACATCTTGTGCACGTAGCCCTGGTGGCTGACGTCGAAGACAAATTTGTCGTGCGGGGTGCTGAAAACGCGATGGAGCGCGATGGTCAGTTCGACCACGCCCAAGTTCGGCCCAAGATGACCGCCGGTTTGCGAAAGAACCTTGATCAATTCATCGCGCACTTCCTGCGCGAGCTGCGGGAGACTTTCCTCCGGCAAGACTTTGATGTCGGCCGGGGAATGGATTCCCTCCAGCAAACGGGTTTTCGGCTTGGCGGTCTCAGAAGAGACTAACGTCGACATTTTTTTGTTCTCCTTGGGTTTCACTCTGGGCCGCGGGGGCCGCTTCAAACTTTTTCACGACCGGTTTCCCGGCACTGTTACGGGTAATGACCTCGATTCGCTGCTCGGCCGAGGCGAGACGTTCCTGGCAGACTTTGACCAGCTTCATCCCTTCCTCGTAACGCACGATCAACTCCTCGAGCGGGAGCTCGCCGGACTCCATTTGGTCCACGATCTCCTCCAGCCGTTGCATGGCCTGTTCGAAGTTCGCTTCCGGAGCGGGCTTCTTCACTTGGTTCGACATAACGGCAAGGGAGCAATTAAGCATAGGCAGCCCAATTAAAAAGGCTGACTTGCCCGCCGGCAGAGTGCCCGGCGCCCGTGGCATAACGGCTGCTAACCAAGCAATTCGTTAGTCCAGCTGATGACCTTTCCCAAGCGCATTCTCCTGATCGACCACGCGCCGCACCTGACGGCGGTCGTCGGCACCGCGCTTCAGGCGACGGGTCGCTATCTGATTCGGCAGGAAAACCATAGCCGGCGCGCTCTCCACTCCGCCCTTCATTTTCAGCCCGACCTCATCCTGCTCGACGCCGTCCCGGACCATTTGGAGGTGGATCAGATTGCGCAACAGATTCACGCCGACACCTCGCTTCAGGACGTCCCGGTCCTCTGCCTTACGAGCCTGACGCCGAGCGGCCACATCGGTTCGGTCGGTTTTTTCGGCGGATTCACTTTTGTCGCCAATCCCTTTCTGCTCCAGGACATGGTGAATTGCATCGCCGAGATGCTGGAAGACAAACGCCGCTTCGGTTGCATCAAAATGTAGACGTCGCCCTCTGGGCGACGCCACTGTGAGCAAATTCGGGGCGAAAAGTTTTCACCCCAGCATCCTCGTCCCCCGCGCTTCGCAGAGCGAATCGTCTACACATGTGAGTTGGCGATCATTCGCCACACTTCGACATGCCCACC
>JBBPZS010000091.1:0-12604 GCA_038198605.1 Chthoniobacterales bacterium
CTGTTATCGCTCTGGTTGCCGTCAACCCCGGTGGCGTTGCTGTCCTCGCCATAGGCCCCTACGACAACGGTCTCGCCGGAGATCGCCACCGCAAAACCGAACTGGTCGTCGGCGTCGGTATTGGAAGCTTTCAGATAAGCCTGCTGGCTCCAGGTGGTGCTGTCGCGCACGAAAACGTAGGCCGCACCGGAGAATCCTGCGCTGTTATCGCTCTGGTTGCCGTCAATTCCGGTGGCGTTGCTGTTCTCGTAAAGTGCCCCGACGACCACGGTCTCGCCGGAGATCGCCACCGCAAACCCGAAATAGTCGTCGGCCTCGGTATTGGAAGCTTTCAGATAAGCCTGCTGGCTCCAAGTGGTGCCGTCGCGCACGAAAACGTAGGCCGCGCCGGAATTTACTGCACTGTTATCGCTCTGGTTGCCGTCAACCCCCGTAGCGTTGCTGTCCTCGGAAAATGCCCCGACAACCACGGTCTCGCCTGAAATGGCGACCGAATAACCGAAGAGGTCGTCGGCCTCGGTATTGGAAGCTTTCAAATACGCTTGCTGGGCGAGGGGATCGATCGTGATCGGATAACGCGCTCCGTCGCTCGCAACCCTCAAGCGCACGCCGGCTGGCTGGACCACAAAATGAGCCGGCAGTTCTTTGCCCTCGGCATCCCAGACCTTCAACTCCGAATAGGTGACCACCGACCCGCCTTGCTCGTCGAGGAAACGGAGCGCCCTGCCACCCGACGCCACTTCCGGGCGGAGGCTGCCGCGCACCGCGAAGTCAAAATCCAGCTCTGCCCCGGGCTCGTCCGCTCCGGCCGGTGCTTCCTTTAGCGTGAAGCCATGTTCCAACCCGCGCGAATCGTTCACAAACCACTCACTCAAGACTGCGTCGCGAACATAGGTGACGCGATTGCCCTGGGCCTCCGGAGACGCCTTGCTTTCCACCGCGTGTTTGTGCCCAGGAAAGCCATAGCTCTTCAATTCCAGGCCCCACCGCCAGCCCCCTGCGTCCGGCTCAGTCATAAAGCCGAGTCCATCAAACTCGGTCCGCCACTGTTGCTCCGGATTGCGTGCCCGGTAGACACCTTTTACCAGCACTGCTTCATGCCGGTGAGCCTGATAAGCCGCCCTGATGCCCGCCCAATCCGAGGTGCTGAGCCCTTTGGGGACGGCGTCGGGTGAACTCAGATACTGGGTTTGATCTGCTCCGGCGGCGAGCGCGCCAGGCGCCAGTAGTAACCCAACTAGAATCAGCAAAACATTCCTTCGCAGGCGATTATTGCTTTGTGGGCTTGGGCTTTTGATACGTTTCATTGGATGACCTGGAGACCGATCCATTGGTTTTCTATTTTTCTGTGATGATGTGGGAGGGCATGGTTTCATGGGCAGGCTCCCCGGCGATCGCTGGATTGATCGCCACCGATCACCGGGGATGATTTTTCTCAGAATGGGCAATTCCCCGGATCGGCCGCATCGTTCCTTCGATCCGCTCCCGCCGGTATCAATTGCGTCGCCACGGTCACGGCCGGCAGGCCAGTCTCGTTCCGGAACAGATGCACGTGATCGCCGCCCGCATCGATCAAGCCGGTGCCTGCGGTATAAACGTGCGGAGTGCAGGTCGGGTCATCGCCGTCGTAAGCGGTGATCGTACCTTCCGTCACCGCGACCATGCTGGGACCAGGGTGCGTGTGCCATCCCGTCTGGCCACCCGGTTCAAAGGTATTTTTGACGACGTAGAGATGGGAGGCTCCCCTCGTGAAAATACGGGCTCCCCATTTTTCTGTCGTCGACCTGACCGCGACGTCGATGTCCTCGCTGAAGCTGATGCCGGTAGTAGCGTCACCAGCGATGAACTCTGTGGTTACACCGGTCCCCGCAGTATCGATGAACGGTCCGGTCATGCCCCCTCCCGACGCCGCGAGAGCTGGCAAAACGATGGTGGTAGCGCCGACGGCGAGCGCGAGCGCGATGAGAAACGACAGAATGACTGTTTTTCTCGGTTGCTTGAGTGATTTCATATTTTTCCTTTCTTCCGACAGGAGCCGGGTCTTTGGTTGGTGATTTTGTTGTTACTTGTGTCACTTTGTGTGAGCGGTATTCGCTGAGCGTTTACGCTCGAGAGGAAACAGCCTCCTATCTGATAAAGCGGGGAAGGCAGATGAAACGGACAATGGCGCGGGCAATTTTTTTTCGCGGCGCGCGGAGGGCGCGTCGGGAGGGTTGACGCATGCCCGATCCCTCCCCGGTGCCAATGCAGGTCACCCAATTACTGGCCGATTGGAGCAGCGGCCAGCGCGATGCATTGGAGAAGCTAGTCCCGTTGGTGCAGCCGGAGTTGCATCGCTTGGCGAGCCACTACATGAGGCGGGAGCGCGTCGGCCACACCCTCCAGACGACCGCTCTGATCAACGAAGCCTATCTGCGGCTGGTGGATGTCACGCACCCGAGCTGGCACGATCGCAAGCATTTCTTTGCCGTGGCCGCGCAACTCATGCGGCGCATCATGGTGGACCACGCGCGGCAGCGACAGACGCTGAAGCGCGGCCGCGCCCCGCTGAGGGTAACTTTGGACGAGACGGCGCTCGTAACCGAATCGCGGGGGGAAGAGTTGCTCGCGCTGGACGAGGCCCTGGAGAAGCTGGCCGCGTTTGATCCGCGGATGTCTGAGATCGTCGAGCTGCGTTATTTCGGCGGGTTGACCATCGACGAAACTGCCGAGCTGCTAAAGGTCCACCCGAACACAGTGAAAGGCGATTGGAGCGCGGCCAAGGCGTGGCTCTACGCGGCGCTGACGGAGGAAGGCGATGGATCCTCGACGCTGGCAACAAACTAAGGAGTTATTCCAGGCGGCCATCCTGCTTACGCCTGGCGAGCGCGCCTCTTTTCTTGACCCGTTCTGCAAAGGCGATGCGGAGTTGCGACGCGAGATAGATCGTCTGGTCGAGGCGCACGAGAAAACGGTTCACTTCCTCGAAGCGCCCGCCTTTGAAACTGCTCCTGAACTTCTGCTCGAAGATTCCGCCGCGCCCATTGATCAACACCTCGCGCACTACCGGATCGAGTCGGTTCTTGGTCGTGGCGGGATGGGCGTGGTCTATCTCGCGCAGGACGAACGCCTGGGGCGCAAGGTGGGATTGAAGCTCCTGCCGCCAGCGCTCGTCGCCGACGAGGCCCAGTTGCAA
This sequence comes from Chthoniobacterales bacterium, assembly GCA_038198605.1. Classification (GTDB taxonomy): domain Bacteria; phylum Verrucomicrobiota; class Verrucomicrobiia; order Chthoniobacterales; family UBA10450; genus Palsa-1392. Next base: position 3,176 of record JBBPZS010000091.1, read on the forward strand.
CGTCTGGAGCGCGAAGCGCGCGCCGCCTCGGCCCTGAACCATCCGAATATCGTGACGGTGCACGAAATCGGAGAATCCGATGGCACGCGTTACATCGCGACTGAGTTCGTGGATGGAACGACTCTCCGGGAGCGAATCGCGCAGGGACTGATCCCGCCTAACGAAGCCGTGGAGATTGCGCTCCAAATCGCGAGCGCACTGGCCCTCGCGCACGAGGCCGGGATCGTGCACCGGGATATCAAACCGGAAAATATCATGCTGCGGCGCGACGGCTTGGTAAAGGTACTGGACTTCGGCATCGCAAAGCTGACGGCGTCAGGCCCCGAATCAGCGCTTAGGACTCGAGTCGGTGCTGTCATGGGCACGGTTGCCTACATGTCGCCGGAGCAGGCGCGAGGGCTGGAAGTCGATTCCCGGACCGATCTTTGGAGCGTTGGGGTGATCCTCTACGAGATGATTACAGGTCGGCCGCCTTTCGCCGGGCCGACGCCGACTGATGTGATTATCTCCATCGCCGAGCACGCTCCCGCACCGCTCGGTGAGAATGCGCCGGCGACGCCTGCGCAGTTGGAACGGCTCGTGAAGAAAGCTCTGGCGAAGAAGCCGGAGGACCGGCCGCAATCGGCGCAGGATCTCATCGTGGAACTCAAGGCCGTCCGACGCTTGTTGGAGACCGGCAGCGACCCCGAACGTCGGGGCGAAGGGGCGGCAGGTCGCGGGTCCCCGTCGAGTGCGCGCCGTCTTCACTTGGCGGTCGCAATCGTAGCCGTAGTTCTGATCGCGGGAGTGGGTTCATGGTTTTGGCTTGGTCTAGGTGCAACTCGGGATTCCCAGATCAAGTCGCTCGCCGTGCTGCCGTTGGAGAACCTTTCCGGTGACGCGGGGCAGGATTATTTCGCCGATGGCATAACCGAATCGCTGATCACCGACCTGTCGAAAGTCGGAGCCCTTCGAGTGATTTCCCGCGTCGCGGTGACGCCGTATAAAGGCACGCGCAAACCGCTCCCGGAGATAGGGCGCGAGTTAGAGGTGGATGCAGTGCTGACGGGTTCGGTCGCGCGATCCGAGGGACGCGCGCGAATCTCAGTCCAGTTAATGAATGCCGCGACGGCGCAAAATTTATGGGGCGAAACTTACGAGCGCGATCTACGCGACCTTCTAACATTGCACCGGGAAGTCGCGCGAGACATCGTCGATACGATCAGTATTCGCCTAACGCCGCAGGAAGAAGTGCGATTTGGGAAAGTCGGCCCGGTCAATCCGGAAGCCTACGATCAGTATTTGCGCGGACAATTTTACCTGCACCACCAGGATCGCGCTGGAAATGAAGCGGCGATCACCGCGCTGGAACGCTCCGTCGGCTCGGATCCAACCTTTGCCGCGGCCCAGGCATCCCTGGCGCAGGCCTACGTCTGGAAGCTTTTCCTCTTCGCTCCGCGAGACCAGCAATTGGCGGAGAAAGCGTTCGTGGCCTCGGAGAAAGCGCTCGCCTTGGACCCAAATCTGGCGGAAGCCCATCTGGCCCGAGGTCGTCTCCTCTGGACCCCGGCCAACCGTTTCCCGCACGAGAAAGCGATTCTGGAGTATCGCCGCTCGCTGGCCTTGAATCCGGGTCTGGACGAGGCGCGCAATCAACTCGCGCTGGTTTACAATCACATCGGGGCGTTTGACGAAGCACTGGGGGAGTTGAAAAAGGCGGTAGCGACCAACCCCAACAATGCGGTCGCGCAATTTCGGATCGGACAAACGCTGGTCCTTCAGGGGGAGTATGAAGAGGCGCTACGGATGCTGCGCAGGGTGCCAAAGGAGGCCAATCCCGCCTTGGTAGGACACCAAATGGCCTTCGCGCTTTTCCACCTCGGGAGGAAAGAGGAGGCGTCCGCCACGCTCGAGCAGTTCTTAAAAGATTATCCGGAGGACAATGGTGGTTTGTTCACCAGTATGCAGGCGATCCTCGCGGCTTCCGTCGGGCAAGCGCAGATTGCAGAAGAGAAAATTCAATCGGCGATCAAACTAGGGAGGGGATTTGGACACTTCCACCATACGGCCTACCACATCGCTTGCGCCTATTCGCTCATGCGCAAACCGGACGCCGCCCTGAAGTGGCTCGTGGCGGCGGCCGATGATGGATTTCCGTGCTACCCCCTGTTCGAGCGCGATCCCAACCTGCAAAATCTTCGTGAGGACGCTCGCTCCGTCGCATTTTTGGAAAAACTGCGGAAGGAAGGGGAGAGCTACCGCAGTTTATTGAAGGCAGATTAACCGCGTTCGGGATGAACCGGAGAAACCTCCGAGCGCGGAAGCAGATGCCTGGTAGCGTACTCGTCTCGAGTGCTGGTCGCGGTGTTTGAAAGCCCGGCCGTTGCTTCGCATCCGTTACGGCACCGCGACGAACTTTTCTTAGGGGCCGGACTGCACCTGACATTTCCGCGCCAGGCAAAGTTCGCGACGGTGGAACACCGTCGCCAGCACACGAGACTTGTGCCCTACCCGGACTGGTCTCGTCTCGCGGCTAATCGCCCCGGAGTTTGCCCGCGCCATGTTTAACGTTAGGTTTGGCGCTCGCATGGCTTCACCTGTCCGTATTCTTACCGCCGTTCCGATTTGCGATGGTCACGACAGCGCCATCAATACGATCAACCTCGAGTTCATCCGTCACGGGATCGAGGTTGTTTATCTCGGCTTTCATCGTTATGCGGGCGACATCGTGCGCGCCGCCATCCAGGAGGACGTCGCGGCCATCGGGATCTCGAGTTACAACGGCGGTCACATCGATTTCTTCGCCGAGGTCGTGCGGCAACTGCGGAAACAGGGCGCGGGCGACATCGCGGTCTTCGGCGGCGGGGGCGGCACCATTACTTACGACGATGCGCGCCGGATGGAGCGCCAGGGCGTCGACAAGATTTTTTTCGCCGGCACTTCGCTCGAGGAGATGGCGGATTACGTGCGCAAACAATACGGCAACCCGCGCCGGAAACGGCCGGCGAAGAGTCGGGCCGATCTCGTCCTCGCCCGCGAATTGACCGCGATCGAGGACGCCTACGCAGGGGTGGGGCGCCTGAAAAAATCCAAGCCGAAAAAAGGCGCAGCGCAAAAATCCAAGGTGATCGGTTTCACCGGCCCGGGCGGCGCCGGCAAGACCACCTTAATCGATGAACTCGTCCTGCGCTTTTTGCAGCACGAGCCGAAGGCGAAAATCGCCATCCTCTCCCACGACCCGAGCGTGATCGGGGAAGGGGCGTTGTTAGGCGATCGCGCCACCATGATCAACTCGCAGCACGATCGCGTTTTCATGCGCAGCATGGCGACGCGCGGCCAGGCCGGGGGATTGTCACCCGCGACCGAGAGCTGCCTCGTCCGCCTAACGAACGCAGATTTCGACTACGTCATTATCGAAACCGTCGGGACCGGCCAGGAAGCGCTGCCGTTCCGGAGCAAATTAATCGATCAAACCGTGCTCGTGATGAATCCGGATTACGGCGCGCGTTTGCAGTTGCAGAAAATCGTCATGCTCGACGTGGCCGACATCGTGGTCGTGAACAAAAACGATCTCGACCGAGCCAAGGCCGCGCTCTCCGAGATCGAGCATCGCCTGACGCAAAATAAACGGAAACAGGAGATCGTGGCGACAGTCGCGAAACGCCATCGCGATGCGGGCGTGGATGAGCTCTACAAGATGATCACGCGCGGTTCTGTAGCGGCGGTCTATGACCGCCGAACCCGCAGTCAGCCGAAGCGTGGCAAGACACAGTCTCGGCGGTCACAGACCGCCGCTACAAGGGAGAAGAAATGAGCAAACTAGGAGCGGTTATTGAGTCAGTGGAGAAGCACGAGAAGTTCGTGCTCGAACAGGTGAAGCGCGCGCGGACAGACGCCAAGTTTGGCCGCGAAATGACGGCGCGCTGGAACAAAATCAAAGCGGAGATTCCGATCGGGCGAGCTCCCACGGGGTTGCCCCTGCCGCGGCTCGCCTTGCCGGAGATCGACGAGCCGGGCGAGATCGCGCGTTATCTTTTTGGCGACGGTTTACCGGGGGAATTTCCGTATCTGAATGGCGCCTATCGTGAGATGTATCTCGAGCCGCTGGAGGAAATCGAGATCGGCAGCTACCGCAAATCCTCTAACGGCAAGAACGGACACAGCGCGAAATCGAATGGCGCGAAACCGAAGGCGATTCCGCAGGAAGAACCGACCCGGCTTTTTTCCGGCCTGATGCTGGCCGAGGACACGAACAAGCGTTTTCATTTTCTCAGCGCGCATCAGCGTTCGAAACGCCTTAGCACCGCTTTTGACGGGCCGACGCTTTACGGCATCGACTCCGATGCCGACGGCGTGATGGGCAAAATCGGTGAAGGCGGCGTCGCGGTCGACACGGTCGAAGACATGGTCCGCCTCTACGATGGCTTCGAAGTCGGCGCGCCCAATTTTTCCGCCTCGATGACGATCAGCGGGCCGGCCCCGATCATCATGGCAATGTACATCGCGGCTGCGAAACGGCGCTTCGGCCCGAAAGTGGTGCCGAACCTGCGCGGCACGATCCAAGCCGATATTTTCAAGGAAGTCCAGGCGCAGAACGAAACGATTTTTCCGACCGAAGCGTCGCTTCGTTTTCTCTGCGACATGATCGAGTGGACGACCGAACACATGCCGCGCTGGTATCCGGTTTCGATCAGCGGTTATCACATCGGCGAAGCCGGCTCGACCCCGGTGCAGCAGGCCGCTTATACGCTCTCGAATGGGTTTGCCTACGCCGAAATGCTGGCGGCGCGCGGTGTGCCAGTCGAGCAATTCGGACCGCGCCTTTCCTTCTTTCTCGATTGCGGGCTCGACGTGGAATACATCGCCCTCTCGCGCGTCTCGCGAAAAATCTGGGCGATCGGGATGCGTGACGTTTTCGGCGCCAAACCGCGCGGGCAAATGTTCAAGCTCCACACTCAGACGAGCGGTCGCTCGCTCATCGCGGCGGAATTTAAGAACAACCTAACGAGAACCGCGGCGGAGCTGATGCTCGCCTACATGAACGGCACCAACTCCTGCCATTCCAACAGCGCGGACGAGCCCTTCACCACCCCAAGCGAAGAATGGATCCGGCTGGCTGCGCACGGCCAGGCCATCCTGCTCGAGGAATCGGGCATCTTTAAGCACACCATGAACATGCTGAGCGGTTCGCCCGGCATGAAAGCGGTCGAGCGCGCAGTGGAAAAAGCGATTCTCGATGAGTTCCGCGAGATCGAGTCGTTAGGCGGAGTCATGGGTGCGGTCGAGAACCGTTACCAGCGGAGCCAGATCCAGACCGCGGCCCATCGCTACGAGCAGCAGATCTACGACGGCACTCGCCCGGTCGTTGGCCTGACCCGTTACCGCGACCCGAACGAAGAGCCGCCGGAGATCGAGCTCGCCCGCACCCCGCGCAAGAGACAGGAATTGCAGGTCAACCGCCTGAAGAAGTTCAAGAAGCAGCACGCGGGCAAGGCGGATAAGGCGCTCGATAAGCTGGCTGACGTGGTGGAGAGCGGAGGGAATACTTTCCCGGCCCTGCTCGAAGCGGTCGAGGTCTGTTCGTTAGGCCAAATCACCGCCCGCTTGCAGGAGCTGGTCGGCCACTTCCGGCCCATGGTCTAGCGCGAATCCGAAATGTGGGAGGGGCCTTTGCCCCGATTGGTGGAATACATGGCAGATCCTCATTCCGAGAATTTGCGCCTTCACCGGCTACGGGATGTCTCTTCGACGTTCTTCGTGACGAAATCGCTGAGACCAAAGAAACCGTTTCTTGGTCCTGAGTTGCGTAAGGTCATCGTCGACGCCTTTGCTTTCGCAGTTCAGCGCGAGCGGATCCACCTGCGAGCATTTGTCGTCATGCCGGATCACTGGCACGCCCTGATTGGACTGCGCGAACCGTGGACGCTACCCAGGTTCATGCACTCCCTGATGAGCCATGTGGGCGCAAAGACAAGCGCCCATCTGACCAGAAACCAGACGGCCTGGCAGGAAGGATATTATGAAACGCTCATCAAGACCGCGCGGCAGTTCACCTATGTCGCGATCTATATTGAGGAGAATCCGGTGAAGAAAGGGCTAGTGACGTCAAGGGAGCAGTGGGAGGAGAGTCGCGCCTGTAGATGGGATCTCATCACCGAGCCGTGGCCCTCGGTGTTTGATTGTTAGCTTTCTCTTCGCGCAATCGGGGCACAAAGGCCCCTCCCACATTATTTCGCCCGGGCAAGGCGAACGTCCTTGCCGTAGAAGACGACGCACTTCGAGTCTGCCACCCGCGTGGGATTGATCGAAATCGTCACTCCCTCACCGGAGCGCCTGATCGTGCCGGTTCCCGAATTGTTCGAGCTATCGGTGAAAATGAAACGAAGCGTATTCTTGTCCACGATCTGAGCTGGGCCGCTCGCCTGCGGCGCGCAGCCGTGGCCATCGTTGTAGGCGGCATCGAAATCGACCGAGATCGCACCCTTTTCCTCCAGGATGTTGAGCTGAAAAACCGCCTGACCCTTAAGGAATTTCTTGTCAGTGTAATTGCCGGTCCAGTTGGCCTCGCCGGCCGGCAGGGAGACGGCCAGAGAAAAAATCAGGACGAGCGCAGCCCAGGAAGTTTTCATGCGCCTAGCCTGCGTCTCCTCGGCGCAGAAAGCGAGTCGAAAAGTGCCTAACGATTTGGGTTGCGCGGCTCGCGATGGGCGAGGGCGAGCGGTTTCGCTTCCTTCAGGACGTGACGCGCGATGACAAGGCGCTGCACTTCGCTCGTGCCTTCGCCGATCGTGCAAAGCTTGGCGTCGCGCACGTAGCGCTCGATCGGCAGGTCGCGGCTGTAGCCGTAGCCGCCGTGGATCTGCATCGAGCGATCGCAGATTTTCACCGCTGATTCGGAGGCAAACAGTTTCGCCATGGCCGATTCCTTGGTCGTGTTCTTCCCCTGGTCCTGCAAATGCGCGGCATGCAGCGTCATCACCTCGGACGCTTCCAGTTCCATTGCGGAATCAACCAGCATCCATTGGATGGCCTGGAAGTTGCCGATCGGGTGCCCGAATTGTTTCCGCTCGTTGGCGTAGGAGTTGGCGCGATCGAAAGCGGCCTCGGCGATGCCGACGGCCAGCGCCGCGATACTGATGCGCCCGCGATCGAGGACCGTCATGGCCTGCTCCCGGCCGCGACCGCGTTCGCCCAGGATTTCGGCTTTCGCGTCCGTGAACCGCAGCTCCGAGGTCTCACTCGCGCGCATGCCGTAGGTGTGAATTTTTCGCACCGGGGTGACCTGGTCCTTCATCATGATGAAAGCGCTGATTTCGTTTTTCCCCTCCTCGGTGCGTCCAGTGGTCGCAATCACGATGAGCAAATCGGCAACGCGTCCACTGGTGATGAAATGCTTCATCCCGTTGATGCGCCAATGGTCGCCATCCGCTTCTGCTTTTGTCTCGATCCCGCCCGTATCGCTGCCGGCGTTAGGCTCGGTCAGGCCCCAGCCGCCGATCCATTCACCGCTCGTTAGGCGGGGAAGATAGGCGCGCCGTTGCTCTTCCGATCCGAAGAGGAAAATCTGGCCGACGGAGAGCGCGTTGTGGGCCGCGATATCCATCGCGAGCGAGGCGCAGGTTTTCCCGAGTTCCTTGACCGCGAGGGCCGAGGTCACATAGCTCAGGCCGCGGCCGCCATATTCCTTCGGCGCCACCATGCCCATGATCCCGAGCTGGCCGGCCTTGGTGAAAATTTCGCGCGGGAGTTGCTCGTCGTGGTCCCATTGGTCGGCATGCGGCGCCACTTCAGTGCGATTAAATTCCTCAACCGAGGCGAGAAAAGCGCGGGATTCGTCGTCGAGCGGGTGTTCGAGTGTCATCATGGCGGTGGAAGATGGAGCGAGACCAGCGATCGGGCGAGGCCAAAGTGGGAGGGGCCTTTGCGCCCCGATTCCCCCCGATTTTGGGGTGCGCGGTCTCACCTGCCGCCCGATCGGGGCACAAAGGCCCCTCCCACATTACTCAGCCCTTCAGTGCGACCTCGAACGGCGCCTCGGTTTTGGCCCGAATATCGTCGACCGTGGCATCCCCGTGTAGCTCGGTCAGGACCAAGCCACCGCCTTCTTTGACCTCGAAGACGCAGAGGTCGGTGATGATGAGATTGACCACGCCGAGTCCAGTGATCGGCAGGGTGCACTTCTTCAAAATTTTCGGGGTGCCGTCCTTGGAAGTGTGCTCCAGGACCGCGACCACTCGCTTCACTCCGGCGACGAGATCCATCGCGCCGCCGGGTCCCTTGACCATCTTCCCGGGGATCATCCAGTTCGCGATGTCGCCCTGATCCGTCACTTCGAAGGCGCCGAGAATCGCGAGGTCGATGTGGCCGCCGCGGATCATGGTGAAAGAATCGGCGCTGGAGAAAAAAGCGGAGCCGGGCCGAGTCGTGATGGTTTGCTTGCCGGCGTTGATCAGATCGGGATCCACTGCGTCTTCGGTGGGAAACGGGCCGATGCCGAGGAGACCGTTCTCCGATTGCAGGGTCACGTTCATGCCTTCAGGGATGAAATTCGCGACCAGCGTGGGGATGCCGATGCCGAGATTGACGTAGTAACCGTCGCGCAGTTCCTTCGCGGCGCGTTTCGCCATCAGGTCGCGGATAGGATTTTCTTTCTTCGCCGCCGAGCTTCCCTGCACGGTGCGGAATTCGATTCGTTTCTCGTATTTTTCTCCCTGGATAATGCGGTCGATGAAAATGCCCGGCGTATGGATTTGGTCGGGATCGAGTTCGCCCATCTCGACCAGGTGCTCGACCTCAGCCACGCAGGTTTGCCCGCAAGAGGCGATCATCGGGTTAAAGTTGCGGGAGGTTTTCCGGAAAATGAGATTGCCGGAATTGTCGCCTTTCCACGCCTTCACGAGCGAGACCTCGGCCTTGATCCCGGGCTCTAGGACATATTCCATCCCATCGAAATCTTTCGTCTCCTTGCCCTCGGCCAGCCTGGTTCCAAAAGCGGTCCGCGTGTAGAATCCCGGGATGCCGGCACCGCCCGCGCGCAGCCGCTCCGCCAACGTGCCCTGCGGGATCAGCTCGAGCTCGAGTTCGCCCGCCAGCACCTGGCGCTCGAACTCCTTGTTCTCGCCCACGTAGGAGGCCATGACTTTTTTCACCTGCCGGGTCTTGAGCAGAACGCCCATCCCAAAATCATCCACGCCCGCGTTGTTACCGACGATGGTGAGGCCCTTCACGCCGCTTTCATGCAGCGCCGCAATGAGGTTTTCCGGGATGCCGCAGAGGCCGAAGCCGCCGGCGGCGATCGTCATGTCATCGTGGAGAAGGCCGGCGAGGGCGGCTTTGGCGTCAGGGTAGACTTTGCTCATGAGGGGGGAAATCTAACCACGGATTGCGCCGATGGGCACGGAGGAATTGAGGAAGCGCGATTGTAGCCGGGGTCGCGGGCCCCGGGCGCGC